>JAICIE010000005.1 GCA_025924515.1 Jatrophihabitans sp.
AACCGGTTCTCGAAAACCGCTACCTCATAGCTGGCGGCCGGAATTTCGGTCGAGCGGCCGTCCCGCGAGGGGCACAGCGGGCAGAGGTCTGCCGGCGGCTTGTAGGTGCGGGTCTGGCGGTGCCCGGCGATCACCGCGAATTCCTGGAACAGCGGGTCGCAGCGCAACTGCGAGGAAGTCACCGCCGGCGGCAGGTCGGTCCTGGCGTCCTTCGCGCTCCGGTCAGCGCCGGGTTCCCGGTCGTAATAGAACAGGTCCCGACCGTCGGCGAGAACGCTGTCGTGCCGGACCGTCATCGGGCGCTCACTTCCGTCCTCGACAATGGGTATTCGCGAATCGATCAAACACCACGTCGGAAGGACGGATCACGATGCCCTCGTCCACTCGCTGGCGCGCGCCGGGAAGGGTGAACCTCATCGGCGAGCACACCGACTACAACGACGGGTTCGTGCTGCCGCTGGCCATCCCGCACGGCTGCACGGCGGAGGCCGTCCGGACCGACGAGACCGAGCTGGTCGTTTCCTCGGCGCAAAAGGATCAGCCGGCGCGGTTCGGCCTGGCCGACCTGCGCCCGGACCCCGGCGCCGGCTGGGCCGGGTACGTCGCCGGGGTCGTCCGCGCGCTGCAGCACAACGGCACCCAGGTACCGGGGCTGCGGATCTCCGTTGACAGCGACGTGCCGCCCGGCTCGGGACTGTCGTCCTCGGCGGCGTTGACCTGTTCAGTTGCGACCGCCGTCGACGACCTCCTCGAGCTCGGCCTCGACCGCGGGCAACTGCTGGCCGTCACCCGCAGCGCGGAGAACGACTTCGTCGGCGCGCCGACCGGCGGCATGGACCAGCTCGCATCGTTGAACTGCACCGCGGGGCACGCCCTTTTCTGCGACATGCGCAGCCTTCGCTCCGATCAGGTTCCTCTCGATCTCGCCGGCGAAGGACTCGTCCTGTTGGTGATCGATACCCGAGCCGAGCACCGGCATTCCGACGGCGAGTACGGCCGGCGCCGGCAGGGTTGCGAGCGGGCCGCGGCCGAGCTCGGGGTGCCGGCGCTGCGCGACGTCACCGACCTCGACGCTGCCCTCACCCGCCTCGAGGACGAAGAGCTGCGCCGCTACGTGCGCCATGTGCTGACGGAGAACCAGCGCGTCCTGGACGCGGTGAGGCTGCTGCGGGACAAGCGGGTTCGCGACATCGGCGCGCTGTTGTCGGGCTCGCACGCGTCGCTGCGTGACGACTACCGGGTGAGCGCCCCGGAGCTGGATGTGGCCGTGGAGTCCGCGGAGGGCTCCGGTGCGCTGGGCGCGCGGATGACCGGCGGCGGGTTCGGCGGTGCCGCGATCGCGCTGGTGGGTCAGGACGACGTCGGCGCGGTGACCGACGCCGTGACGGCCGCGTTCGCCGCCCGCGGCTTCACTGCGCCGCGGACCTTCTCGGTGCTGCCGAGCGAGGGGGCGCACCGGTTGCCGTGAGCATCTCGTCCGACCGTTCCGGGCCGGTGGTCGACGGGAAGGATTCGGTCATGTCCGATTCGACGTCCGGTGAGCTTTGCTACGTCAACCCGTCCGGCGAATACCGCCGCGACCAGAACTACATCCCCACGCGCATCACCGCGGACGGGCGAGACGGTTACCCGGTCGAGCCCGACCGCTACCGGCTCGTCGTCAGCCGTGCCTGCCCGTGGGCGAACCGTGCGATCATCGTGCGCCGGCTACTCGGCCTCGAACCGGTTCTGTCGATGGGGGTGTGCGGTCCGACCCACGACGAGCGCAGTTGGACCTTCGACCTGGATCGGGACGGGCGCGATCCCGTTTTGGGGATCGAACGACTGCAGGAGGCGTATCTCGCCCGGTTCCCCGACTACGACCGCGGCATCACGGTGCCGGCGATTGTCGAGATCGCGAGCGGACACGTGGTGACGAACGACTACGCCCAGATGACACTCGACTTGTCGACCGAGTGGCGCCGCTACCACCGTCGAGGTGCGCCGGACCTCTATCCCGAGCACTTGCGAGACGAGATGGACGAGGTCATGGAGTTTGTGTTCCGCGACGTCAACAACGGGGTCTACAAGTGCGGCTTCGCGGGAACTCAGGCCAGCTACGAGCGCGCTTACCGGGCATTGTTCGAGCGGCTCGACTGGCTCTCGGAGCGCCTGCGCACGCGGCGTTACCTGATGGGGAATTCGATCACGGAGGCCGACGTTCGGCTATTCACCACCCTCGCCCGGTTCGACCCCGTGTACCACGGTCACTTCAAGTGCAACCGCCAGAAGTTGTCGGAGTTCCCCGTCCTGTGGGCGTATGCGCGCGACCTGTTCCAGACCCCCGGATTCGGCGACACGATCGATTTCGTGCACATCAAGCGCCACTACTACCTGGTGCACGGAGAGATCAATCCGACGGGGATCGTCCCCGCCGGACCGGACCTGTCCAACTCGGTGACGCCGCACGGCCGCGACGAACTCGGCGGGCTCCCGTTCGGCGACGGCACCCCGCCCGGTCCTCCGGCGCCCGAGGAAGCG
This sequence comes from Jatrophihabitans sp., assembly GCA_025924515.1. GTDB lineage: Bacteria > Actinomycetota > Actinomycetes > Mycobacteriales > Jatrophihabitantaceae > JAICIE01. The sequence continues at coordinate 2,521 of JAICIE010000005.1, forward strand.
GTCGAGGAAGGGCACACGCCGCTCATCGTGCCGAGAAGGGCGGCCTGACGGTGTCCGTCCTGACCGCCATCGGGCGAGGGAACCAGGCTTATTCCGGCACGCATCCGGAGGGCATGGCGGCACAACCGCGGCAACGGTTGGCGGTCGTGACGTGCATGGACGCGCGGATCGACGTGCTACCGGCGCTCGGCCTTGAGCTCGGTGACGCACACGTCCTGCGCAATGCCGGCGGCGTGGTAACCGACGACGTGCTGCGATCGCTGGCCATAAGCCAGCGGGCACTCGGCACCACGGCGCTGGCGTTGATCCACCACACCCGCTGCGGAATGCTTGGTTTCGACGACACAGCGTTCCGAGCGACGCTGGCCACCTCGGGCGGTACGCCGCCTCCCTGGGACGTCCCCGGATTCGACGATGTGCACGAAGCCGTGCGCCGGGCGGTCGCCGCGGTCCGGCAGTGTCAGTGGCTGGAATACCGCGAGGACGTGCGCGGGTTCGTGTTCGACGTCGACTCCGGCCTGTTGCAGCCGGTAGACGCCCCGTGACATCAAAGAAAGGCGGCGGGATCCCCCGCCGCCTTCCCTGAATCCGACTCAGCCCTGGTGTGCGGACTCGAACGCCTCGATGACGGACGAGGCGATGCGACCGCGCTCCGACACCGAGTACCCGTTCTCGGCCGCCCACGCCCGGATCGCGCCGAGATCGCGCTTGTTGCTCCCCGAATTGCCCCGCGCAGAGCGCCCACTCGGGCGCCGACGGGTGGCACCGCCGCCTCGGGTCCGGCGGGCGGCCTTGACATAAGGCCGCATCGCCTTCTCGAAGGCTTGGTAATTCTTGCGACTCAGCTCGATCTCGTATCCGGCGCCCTCCCACGAGAACGACACGGTCTTGTCGCCCGGGGAACCGTCCAGATCGTCGACCAGCATCTCTTGGACCACAGTTTTCTTCGCCATACGCTCATTGAACCACGGCCTAACAAGGAATGCGTAGAGAGAGGTCGGTTTCCACTCCTGCGGACGTACTTTCGCCCCATTCGGACCGCCGCAGCCGCCCCTGCACCGGTAATACAACTGTCGCGACGGCCCTTTGGACTGCATATCCCGCGGACGGCTCGGGAGGCTTCAGTACCGTGCCGTCAAAGACGATGAGGAGGCTGAGGTTGCACTCGAACGCGGACGTCGTTGTGGTAGGCGCGGGGCTCGCCGGTTTGGCGGCAGCGCGGGATCTCTGTGCAGCCGGGTTAGACACCGTTGTTCTGGAAGGTTCCGATTCCCCGGGAGGGCGGGTGCGCACCGACCGCGTCGACGGCTTGCTGCTCGACCGCGGCTTCCAGATCTTCCTATCCGCCTATCCGCAGGCTGCACGAGTATGGGACCTGGCCGCACTGAGATTGCGCGCGTTCGACGCCGGCCTCATGGTCTGCCACGGTCGCGGCCGCCACCTGGTCGGTGATCCGCGCCGCCTGCCCGCCGCCACCCTCTCCACCGCGAGCCTGCCGATTGGCTCGCCGCGCGAGAAAGTCGCGCTGGCGCGCTTTCTCTTGGCGTCCGCCTACGCGCCGGCGCGCGCGATCAAGCATGGCGAGGACGTCAGCCTCGGCGATGCGCTGCGGCGCCGCGGACTGACCGGACCGCTCGGGGTCGGCGTTCTCGGCACGTTTCTCGCCGGCGTCCTCGGCGGGGAGGAGATGCGCACGTCGGCGCGCTACACCCGACTCGTGATGCGGTGTTTCGTCCGCGGCGACGCCGCCGTGCCGGCGCTGGGAATGCAAGCGCTCCCGGACCAGCTCGCGGCGGCGCTACCGCACGGCGTCCTCTCTTGCAATGCGCGCGTGCGCAAGGTCACTACGGCGGGAGGCGGAGCGCACGTACAGACGGAAAACGGTAGCGTCCGCGCACGGTCGGTGATCGTGGCCGCCGATCCGGTTACGGCGGCGGAACTTATCGGCATCCCGTCGCCGCGAATGCGGGGGCTCACGACCTATTACCACCTCGCCCCTGACTCACCGACAACTCGGGCGCTCCTGCACATAGACGCAGCTCGCCGCGGGCCGATCGTCAATACGATCGTCCTCACGAACGCGGCTCCCCTGTATGCGCCGGGCCGCCATCTCGTGGCATCGACCGTGCTGGGGGCCGATGCTTCGCAAGAGTCGGAGGTGCGGCGACATGCCGGCCTTATCTACGGCGTCGGCACCGGCTCCTGGGAACACGTGCACACGTACCGCATTCCGTCCGCGCTGCCGGACCTGCCCGGCGGCGCTCCGCTGATGAAGCCGGTCGACCTCGGCAACGGCATCTTCGTCGCCGGCGACCACCGTGACACCCCGTCCATTCAGGGCGCAGTGGTGTCCGGACGCCGAGCCGCCGCAGCGGTGCTGCGGCGGCTGGCGAACCCTGGTTCCGCCGACCGTCAGGCCGCGAGGGCCTGACGCTGCTCGACCTGCTGGGACTGATCGCCATGCACGTATTTCCGTCCGCGCAGCAGCGAGGCCGTCGCACCGATCAGCGACATCGCGATCGCCATCAGGAAGACGATGACCAACCCGTTGTGGAACGGCTGCGAGATCAGGTGCGGGAAGAACTCGCGTCCGGTGAGCGTCGTCCGGTCGGCCGCCGGGAGCTGGGCGATCGCCCGCGGTCCGAGCAGCGTCTGGATCGGGTTGTAGCCGAGGAAGGCGGCGAACAAGCTGCCTACCGGCGGCTGGTTCGCAACGGCCTGGGCGAGCCCCGTCGGAACGTGGTGGGAGGTCAGGCCGGTACGCAACGTCTGCGGCAGCGTGGCCGCGAGCCCGGCAATCATGAGGGAGAAGAAGACTCCGATCGACAGCGACGACCCGGCGTTGAAGAAGGTGCCGCGCATGCCCGACGCGGCGCCGCGCTGATCGGCAGGAACGCTGTTCATGATCGCTGTCGTGTTCGGCGACGAGAAGAGTCCCGAGCCGATGCCGTTCAGGACCAACAGTCCGGCGAAGGCCCAATAGCTGAAGTCGGTGGGCAGCAGCATGAGGCCGAGGAAGCTCAGCGCTACCAGGACGAGCCCGCCGGTGGCGAAGGCCCGCGCACCGAAGCGGTCGGAGAGGGCTCCGGAGATGGGGCCGGCCACCAGGAACGACACGGTCAGCGGCAGGAGATAGATCCCGGCCCACAGCGGAGTGTGCTCGAACGCGTAGCCGTGCAGGGGCAACCAGATGCCCTGCAGCCAAATGATCAGTATGAACTGCAGGCCGCCGCGCGCCACGGAAGCAAGAAGTCCCGCCAGGTTCCCCGCCCAGAACGGCCGGATGCGGAACAGGCGCATGGCGAACATCGGCTCCGGAACCTTCGTCTCCACGACGCAGAACGCGGCCAGCAGGACGGTGCCGCCGATCAGACCGGCTAGGACCAGCGGGCTCGTCCAGCCCATGGTGTGTCCCCCATAGGGCTGGATGCCGTAGGTGATTGCGACCAGCAATGCGGTGAGCCCGATCGCGAACAGCGAGTTCCCCCACCAGTCCACCTTCGCCGGACGGCGCTCGCTGAGCTCGTGCAGGCTGAGGTAGGACCAGAGGGTGCCCAGCACGCCGAAGGGCACGGAGACGAAGAAGATGAGCCGCCAGTCGACCTCGGACAGCAGACCGCCCACGATGAGACCGATGAAGGATCCGGCGATGGCAGCCACCTGGTTGATCCCCAGGGCCATGCCGCGGCGCTCGACCGGAAAGGCGTCGGTGAGGATCGCGGTCGAGTTGGCGAACAGCATGGCCGCCCCCACGCCTTGCACCAGCCGCCAGATGATCAGCCACAGCGCCCCGTCGCCGCCGTGCAGGGGGTCCAGCGCGAGCGCGACCGAACCTGCGGTGAAGACGACGAACCCGGAGTTGTAGATCTTCACCCGTCCGTACATGTCGCCCAGTCGGCCCAGGCTGACCACCAGGACGGCGGTGACGACGAGAAAGCCCATGAGCGTCCACAGCAGGTAGCTGACGTTGCCCGGCGCCAGCGGGTTGAGCCGTATCCCGCGGAAGATTGCCGGCAGCGAGATCACCACGATCGAGGAGTTGATCGTCGCCATCAGCACGCCGAGCGTGGTGTTGGACAGTGCGACCCACTTGTAGCGCGGGTGATCCTTGTCGAAGCCGATCGTGCGGCGCTCGGGAGCTGCGGTCGGAGCCGTCACGCGGTGCCCTCCAAGGTATTACTCGTTAGCCTAACTAACAATACCCAGAAGCGAGGACGTATTCCCCGCCGTCCCAGAACATCCCGGGCCGTCCGCGAGCAACGACGGGCTCGCCGGGCCCCAGCCGAGATTGGCGGGTTCCCCTCTCATCAGGAGCAGCGCCGCCAATCCTGCCGGGGCCGTCGACCAGCACGGCCCGGTCGACCCCCAGCGGCGTGACAGCGGGCTCCACCCGACCCCCAGCTCGCCGCCACTGGTGGCCGGCGGCGACTCAGGGCCCGCTGAGCCTCTCCTCGCTCCCGATCATCCAGCGGTCAGGGTAGATCCAGTTCGGGACGGGAGCACGGACGTCGTCGGCAACAGCGCAGACTTCCCGCGTCTTCCAGGACCACCCCAAGGAGACCTGATGACCATCAGCCCAGATAGGACCACCGACGTCGTTGCGTCTGAGCCACGGCCTCACCGCGGCCAGCCGGGCTCACGGCGGGAATTGATCACGAGATTCTGCACGAACGTGTCCGGCGGAAGCGTGATCATGAATTCGATGGCCGACGCAACGGTGTCCGCGTCCATCATCACCTCATCGGAGAGGTGCCACTGCTCCATCATCGGAGTGTTCATCGCGCTCGGCATCAATCCGTGAATGCGGACCGGCCAGTGGTACTCGTAAGCCTCGCGCTGCATCACCTCGGTGAGCTTCGCCAGCGCCGCCTTCGACGAGTTGTAGGCGCCGGCGTCGGTGCCGACGGTGATAGCCGAGATCGAGATGACGTTGACGATGTCGGCCGGACGGGACCGCTCGCCGGCGGCGACAACCCGGCGCAGGAATGCGCGGCTGGTGAACAGCGGACCTGACTGGTTCACGCCGATCACTTGATGCCACTGCTCGTCGCTGAGGTCGAGCAGCGACGCGCCGCGGTCGGTACCGGCATTGTTGATCAAGCAGTCGAAGGTGTCGCCGAATTGGTCGAACAACTCGTCGAACGCCTGGTCGACATTCACCGAGTCGGTGACGTCGAGCTGTACGGCCAGTGCCGCACCACCCGCCTGCTCGATCAGCGAGACGGTGTCCTTGGCGGCGTCCGCGCGTACGTCGGCCACGACGACGCGGACTCCGCGACCGGCGAGTCGCAGTGAGGTGGCGCGTCCGAGACCGCTGCCACCTCCGGTGATCAGAGCGGTGCGCGCGGCGAGGGGTGGTCCCATGCGGTCACCCCACCATGAGGACGGTCAGGGGGTCGAGCCGACCCGCCGTCTCTGAGCGAGCGTGCGGAGGCTCCTCCCGCCCTGACCACCGGCCCGGACCTGCGCCTCGCCGACATACCCGCTGAGCTGAGCGTCACAGCAGTCGGGACTATGCGCCGATGGCCTAACCTCTTGTCGTGACGTCGCGAGGGGATCGGCCGTGAGCTCGGCGACGCGCGTCTTCATCGCGCGCCTCGCCGGCATCGGTGTTTTCGACCCCAACGGCGACCAACTCGGTCGAGTGCGCGACGCGGTGACCTCGCTGCGGGTCGACCGCCAGCCGCCCCGCGTCCTCGGGCTCGTCGTCGAGATCCAGCCGCGGCACCGGGTGTTCGTTCCGATGGGACGGTTGACCCGCATCGAGCCGGACCAGGTGGTCCTGTCCTCGGGCACCATCAACATGAAGCGATTCGAGCGACGGGTCAACGAGATCCTCGTCCTCGCCGAACTCCTGGATCGAACGGTCACCGTCCGCGAGGGCGGAAAGCGGGCGACCGTCGTCGACGCCGGGATGGAGCAGAGCCGCACGCGCGACTGGGTGATAACCCGCCTGGCGGTGCGGACCCCGGGCGCCAGGCTGGCGCGCCGCCGCGGTCAGCTGTTCCAGGTGGAGTGGGGCGAGGTGGACGGCCTCGCCCTGCCCGAACAGAACCAGGGCACCAACGCCCTGCTCTCGACATTGTCGGACATGCGGCCGGCGGACGTGGCCAGTGCGCTTCTGGACATGCCGCAGAAGCGGCGCCTCGAAGTGGTCAAGGCGCTCGACGACGAGCGGCTGGCCGACATCATGCAGGAGCTCCCCGAGGACGATCAGGTCAAGATCTTCGCTGCGCTGCCCGACGAGCGGGCCGCGGACGTCCTCGAGGCAATGGACGACGACGACGCCGCCGACCTGCTCGGGGAGATGTCCGCCGCCGACCAGCAGCGGCTTCTGCAACTGATGGAGCCCGACGAGGCCGAACCCGTGCGCCGGCTGATGAGCTACGCCGACTACACGGCAGGAGGCCTGATGACCTCCGAACCGGTGGTCATGCTGCCTGACGCGACGGTGGCCGAGGCGCTCGCCCGCGTGCGCAACCCCGAACTGTCCCCCGCGATCGCCGCCCAGGTCTTCGTCGTGCGGCCGCCGCAGGCCACTCCCACGGGACGATTCCTCGGCACGGCGCACCTGCAGGCATTGCTTCGCGAGCCGCCGCACGCTCTCGTGAGCGGCATGGTCGAGAAGGACACCGGGGCGCTGCGTCCGGACACGCCGATCGACCAGGTGACGCGGCACCTGGCGACCTACAACCTCGTCGCAGCCCCCGTCGTCGACGAGCATGATCGGCTGCTCGGCGCGGTGTCTGTCGACGACGTCCTCGATCACCTTCTGCCGGAGGGGTGGCGCGACGGCGACCGGGTCGGCAGCCGTGGCTGAGCCGAGGATCCGGCTGGACCAGCCGAAGGTCGAGCGGCGACCGCGGCTGCGAATGGATCCCGACGCCTTCGGGCGGCTCACCGAGCGGATAGCGCGCTTCCTCGGGACCGGCCGCTACCTGTTGTTCCAGACGGTGGTCGTCGTCGTCTGGATCTTGTGGAACACGACCGCGCCGCACCATTGGCGTTTCGACCCGTGGGCCCCGACAAAATTCATCTTCCTGACGCTGATCTTGTCCTTGCAGGCCTCCTACTCCGCGCCGCTGATCCTCCTGGCGCAGAACCGGCAGGACGACCGCGACCGGGTCAACCTCGAGGCCGACCGCGACGAAGCCCGCCAGTCGAAGGCCGATCTCGAGTACCTGGCGCGGGAGCTCGCCGCGATCCGGATGGCGCTCGGCGAGGTCGCGACCCGTGACTTCCTCCGCTCCGAACTGGCGCGGGTGGAGGCGGCGCGGGAGCGCGAGGAGGAGCGCGTCGACTGACTCCCGGGCGCAGCGCGGCGGGTGCCTTGCCGAGGGCACGACCGGCACCGCGGCGGGGTGCCTTGCCGAGGGCACGACCGGCAGCGCGGCCGGGGTGCGTGCCTAGGGCACGACCCGCAGCGCGGCGGCGACCACGGCGGCGAGGACGATCACGACGAGGAAGGGCGCGCGCCGCCAGACCGCCACCGCTCCGGCGGCGAACCCGGCGATGCGGGCTGCGTCGATGTCATAGGAGCTGCCGGCGGCCAGCAATTCCACCACCACCAGCGCAGCGAGTAGGGCGACCGGCAGCAGCGAGACCGCGCGGCGCACGGCCGGACGGTCCAGCACCCGCGGAGGGAGCACATAGCCGATGATCTTGAGCAGATAACAGCCCGCGCACGTCCCGGCCACCAGCACCCACAGCGACCCGTCGCTCACGGCGGGCGCCGTTCGGTGCCGAGCAGGAGCGCGGCGGTCGACGCCAGCACCGGCACGCCGGGCGGCGTCAGCGGGATCAGGATGACAGCGATCAGCGCGCCCGCCGCCCCGACCCGCCAGGCGACCCGTCCATCCCGCAGCCGAGGGGCGAGCAGGGCGAGGAACGCGGCCGGAACGACCGCGTCGAGGCCGAACCGGCGCGGGTCACCGAGCGCGCCGGCGCCCGCCGCGCCCACGAAGGTGAACAGGTTCCAGAAGACGAAGACCCCGGCGAAGGTCCACCAGAACGCCGTGCGACCCAGCGGTTCCTCGCGTTGGGCGACGGCCATCGCCGTCGACTCGTCAATGGTCCCCAGCGCGGCGAGCAGCCGTCGTCCTCTGCGCGGGCGGAGCAACGGGGCCAGCCGCATCGCGTACAGCGCGTTGCGGGACCCGAGCAGCCAGCCGCTACCGAGGGCGGCAGCGACCGATCCGCCGCCCGCGATCACGCCGACCACGGCGAACTGGCTACCGCCGGTGAAGGCCAGCAGCGACAACAGGCAGGTCTGCAGGACCGACAGCCCCGCGGCGACCGACGCGGCACCGAACGCGAAGCCGTACGCGCCAACGGCGATCCCGACCGCGAGGCTGTCGCGTACGACCGTCCGGTGCTGGTCCGACGGACTGGTCAATCGGCCGGCCCGATGAGGCAGGCCAGCAGTGCGTCGAGCTCGCGCAGCCGGTCGTCGTCGAGGCGGTCGAGGAAGTGGGCGCGGATCCCGGACAGGTGAAGCGGCACGGCCGCGCGGAGCCGGTGCACACCGGCGGCGGTGAGGACGGTGAAGGTGCCGCGCAGGTCGTCGGCGGAGCGCTCGCGGCGCACCAGCCCGGCCCGCTCCAACCGGTCGACGAGGCGGGTCAGCCCAGAGCGGGACAGCAGGACGGCCTCGGCGAGGTCCGCCATCCGCAGCCGCCGGTCCGGCGCCTCGGCCAGTTGCAGGAGGACGTCGTACCAGGCCAGCGGCAGGTCGGCCCCGGCTTCGAGCTCGCGCTCGAGCTCACGGTTGATCCGAGCATGGGCGGTGAGGAACCTGCGCCAGACGCCGAGCCGCCAGTTCTCCAGGTCGGCCGGCCGGTCCGGCGGGGACGGATCCACGGCGACCGATCGTAGAGGCCGGTCCTAGGCGGGATCCGGCTCGCGCGAGCGCACGTACCATCGCTGTCGTGTCCGCCGCCCCCGACCTGGCTGTCGTCCGCGCTGCCCTGGCGCGCGTCGACGACCCCGAGATCCGCAAGCCGATCACCGATCTCGACATGGTCGACTCGGTCGAGGTCGGTCCGGACGGCACGGTCCGCGTGCGCGTCCTGCTCACCATCGCCGGTTGCCCGATGCGCGAGCAGCTCAGCCGCGACGTCACCTCGGCGTTGCGTTCGGTTCCGGGCGTGACCGACGTCGACCTGCAGCTCGGCGTCATGTCCGACACGCAACGCACGGCGCTACGGCAGAAGCTGCGCGGCGACGCACCGGCGAACGAGATCCCGTTCGCCCAGCCGGGTTCGCGCACCCGGGTGTACGCGGTGGCTTCGGGCAAGGGCGGCGTGGGCAAGTCCTCGGTCACGGTCAACCTGGCGGCGGCGCTCTCGGCGCGGGGCCTGTCGGTCGGCGTGGTCGACGCGGACATCTACGGGTTCTCGGTGCCCCGCATGCTGGGCGTCAGCGGCAAGCCCACCCAGGTCGACAGGATGATCATGCCGCCCGTCGCCCGCGGCGTGAAGGTCATCTCCATCGGCATGTTCACCCCCGGCAACACCGCGGTGGTGTGGCGCGGGCCGATGCTGCACCGGGCGTTGCAGCAGTTCCTGGCCGACGTCTTCTGGGGCGACCTCGACGTGCTGCTGATGGACCTGCCGCCGGGGACCGGCGACATCGCCATCTCCGTCGCGCAGCTCGTTCCCTCCGCCGAACTGCTCGTCGTCACCACCCCGCAGCTCGCGGCCCGGGAGGTCGCCGAGCGTGCCGGGTCCATCGCGCTGCAGACCCACCAGCAGATCGTGGGCGTCGTCGAGAACATGAGTTGGCTCGACCTTCCGGACGGCAGCCGGATGGAGCTCTTCGGCTCCGGCGGAGGTTCGGCCCTCGCCGAGTCGCTGAGCCGCTCGACCGGCACCCGGGTGCCGCTGCTCGGTCAGGTCCCGATCGACCCGCGGGTCCGGGAAGGCGGCGACGCCGGCGAGCCGGTCGTCCTCGCCGCGCCGGACTCCCCGGCCGCCCGAGCGCTGCGGTCGGTCGCCGACGCGCTCGCGCAGCGCCAGTCGTCTCTCGTCGGGCGCTCGCTCGGCCTGGCGCCGACGCGCCGCTGACCCCGCCCCGCGCTCCGGGGTGACGTCGGGCTAGGGAAAGACACCCGTTCCACCCCGGACTGGCAGTTCTGGCCCCGAGCCCCAGGCCCGACCGGCAGTTCACCCGGGCCCCAGGCCCGACCGGCAGTTCACCCGGGCGAACGCCCCAGCGTCCGCGCCCCCACCACGCCGGTTCCCCGCGTGCCCGGGTACCCGCCCAGTCCCCCCGGTTCCCCGGTTTGCATTCGGCAAACGGGTTGGCAAACGCGGCAAACCGCGGCGCATCCGGTTTGGCGGATGCAAACCATCCGGCGCAGCCGGTTTGCCGGATGCAAACCGCGGCGCAGCCGGTTTGCCGGATGCAAACCATCCGGCGCAGCCGGTTTGCCGGATGCAAACCGCGGCGCAGCCGATTTGCCGGATGCAAACCATCCGGCGCAGCCGCGGCGCAGCCGGTTGGCAAACGCGGCAAACCGACCGCCGAGGGAAGGACCCGGCTTGGACCGGGCGCGAAAGGCTGTGCGGCACGGTTGCACCTTGCCGGGCGGACCCGCCGGGCCACGGCGGCGACCGCCGCGGCCGACACCTCTACGTCGCGGCCGACACCCCTACGTCGCGTCCGGGTCGAACGGCACTGTCTCGTCGCGACCGAGCGGTAGCTGCTGCGCCGGCGGCTGCTTGCCCAGCGACACCGGCTCGTCCTCCTCGAACGCGGTCCGCACCGCGGCGCGTGGGTCGTCCTCGCTCTCGAACAGGCCGCGCACGGCCCGGCGCGGGTCCGCCTCGCGCCAGTCGTCCTCGTCGCCCAGGATCGCGCGTTGCAGCGCGGTCCGCGGATTCAGGCTGCGCAGATCGAGATCGGCGAACTCGGGGCCGAGCTCGTCACGCAACTGCTCGCGGGCGCCGGTGGCCAGGTCGCGGAGGGTGCGCAGCATCCGGCCGGCGTCACGGGCGAGGTTCGGCAGCTTGTCCGGACCGATGACGAGCAGGCCGACGATGGCGAGCACCAGGAACTCCATCGGCCCGACGTTGAACACGGGCCCGAGTCTAGAACCGAACGGCTGGCTAGGCGCTGTCCAGCGTGACCGTCGTCGTCCGCTTGGCCGACCCGCGGTAGAAGGTCACCGCGATGCGGTCACCGGGCCGGTGTCGCTGCACGAGCACGACCAGCTGGTCGTAGCCGATGATCGCGTGCCCGTCGGCCGCGACGATCACATCGCCGTTGCGCAGTCCGGCGTTGGCGGCGGCTCCGCGCGGCAGCACCTGTTCGAGGTAGGCGCCCTGTTGCAGCCCGGCGGTCGCCGTGCGGCCCTGTGCGTCCAGGGAGCCGTGTCGCGCCCTCCCCGTCCGGATCAGCTGCTGGGCGATGTCACGGGCGTAGTTGATCGGGATCGCGAACCCGATCCCCGACGTCGACGTGGTGCTTCCGCTGCCCGACTTGGTGCCGAGGGCAGCTGCCGAGTTGATCCCGACGACGGCGCCCTGCGCGTCGACGAGCGCCCCGCCGGAGTTGCCGGGATTGATGGCGGCGTCGGTCTGGATCGCGTCGAGGTACACCTGCGAGTTGCCCGTCTCGTCGGGCACGGCAACCGGACGCCCCAACGCCGAGACGATACCGGTCGTGACCGTCCCCTCCAGCCCGAGCGGTGAGCCGATGGCGACGACCGGATCCCCGACCGCGAGCTTGTCGGAGTTCCCCAGCGACGCGACCGTCAGGCGGTCGACCGGCACGTTGAGGACGGCGAGATCGCTAATCGGGTCGCGGCCGACGATCCGCGCCCGAGTGGTGTCCTCGTTCGAGAACGTCACGGTGATCGTGGCGTCGGCACGGCCCGCGGCGGCGGCCACCACGTGGTTGTTGGTGAGGACGTCGCCGTCCTTGTCGATCACGACGCCGGACCCGACGCCGTACTCCTCGGGCGTCTTCACGGCGATCGACACGACCGCGGGACCGACCCGCTTTGCGATGTCGGCGACCGAGCCGGGAGGCCGGTTGGCTGCCGTATTGACCTGTGACAGCGACACGTTGCTGCGGTGCAGCACCTGCTGCGCGCGGTCGGCCGCGAAGTAGCCCACGAGTCCGCCGACGCCACCGGCGAGCAGCGCGACGACGAGCGCCAGGACGAGTGCGCTGAGCCCGAACCGCCCTGCCCGGGCGCGCGGTTCGGCCGCGGGTGCTTCCTCGTCGGGCGCCGCGGCCCCGTCCTGCTCCTGGTCGGCCTCGGCGGGAAGCTGCTCCGGACGCGTGCCGACGAAGACGGCGCCACGCCCCAGCCAGTACGGCGAGCGAGGGTCGCGCCAGGGGTCGTGCAGCGCGCCGGGCTTCCACCAGTGCGACTCCTCGCGCCCCAGGCGCGGATCGAGCCGGGTGCCTGGCGCCGGCTCGAACCCGCCGCCCTTCGCGGCCGGCGAGGGCCCGAAGGCCTCGGCGATGACCGGCGGGACCGCCGGACGATCCGAGTGCCGTGGCACGAGCCGCGCACCGGCCGGTGGGGCGAACGGTCCGCTCCCAGCCGGCCGTCCGTACACCTGCTCGTCGTCGGGGGCGACGGTCGCCGGTGGCGGTGAGTACGCCGGTTGCGGCGGCCGCGGCGCGAACGAGCCCGCGACACCGTCGGGGCGCCGGTAGTCCGGCGGCTGCGACGAGCCGGGCCCGGTCGTCACTCGCAGCTCCCCGGGGCGGGACTCGGCATGAACCAAGTGTCCTCCGAGAGGACGCACATGATCGCCGAGGCGGTCACCGCCCGCGAGACGGACCCGGGCGCCGCAGCCGCCGGCGCGCGGCAGCGGGTTCGTCGTCGGAGTCGGGCGACCCGGTCGACTGCCGCGTCTGGGTCACCGACGGCTCGGACACGAACGCCGTCGCCATCATCGGGAAGAAGGTCGCGAACCCGGGCTGGCCGTCACGGTCGACCGCCGCCGGGACGGACTCGATCGGCGTGGTCATCGGAACGGCGCGCAGCCGGTCGACGAGACCGGACGGCAGCGGCGGCGGAGGCGCCGCCCGCAGCGCCCAGATCGCCTCGCGCTGCACGGCGACCGCGTAGGCGCACTCCGCGCACGCGGCGACGTGCCGAGCGGCACGGTCGCGGGCGAAGCCGCTCAGGACGCCGTCGGCGAAAGCGGCGACGGCTTCATCGGAGAGGTGCTGAGAGCTCATAGGCGTTCTCGGCCTGCCGTACTGACCTCGGCGAGCGCGGCGGTCGGCGAGCCGGCCACTCCGGGTTCGGACGGACGAACCCCGGGAGCACGGTGGGCCAGCGCCTGCCGCAGCAGCGCCCGCCCCCGATGGATCCGGGAGCGCACGGTGCCGACCTTGATGCCGAGGGTGGCCGCTATCTCCTCGTAGGAGAGCTCCTCCAGGTCGCACAGGACGACGGCGACGCGGAAGTCCGCCGGCAGTGCGTCGAGGGCCCGTTGGATCTCCGGATCGAGGTTGCGCTGGTCATAGGCCTGCTCCGGCCCGAACTCGCGCGACGGCAGCCGGTCACCGGCATCCTCCGGAAGGGCGTCGAACCGCACGCGTTGCCGGCGCCGCACCATGTCGAGGAAGAGATTCGTCGTGATCCGGTGCAGCCAGCCCTCGAACGTGCCGGGCTGGTAATCGGCGAGGGACTTGAACACCCGGACGAACGTCTCCTGGGTGAGGTCCTCGGCGTCGGCACGGTTCCCGGACAGGCGGAAGGCCAGCCGGTAGACGCGGTCGGCGTGCTGGCGCACGACTTCGTCCCACGTCGGAGGAACCCACAGCTGCGTCTCGACGGTCACGCTCTCCACCTCGCTGCCTGCCGGCGGCTGTTCCCGTCTCTCGGGACCAGCGGCTGACAGACAACCACTCCAACCTGTTTGTTTGCTAAACGCGGCGGCCGCGCCGCCCGTTCCCCTGCTGCCCTACCCTCGCCGGGTGCACACCTACACCGAGGAGGACGACCGTATCGCGCGCGCCGTCATCGAGTACTGCCTCGACCGGCTGAAGATGGACGTCCCGCTCGATACCCCGCGGTCGGCGGAGCAGCTCGCGGACCAGGCCGGGGAGACGATCACTCCAAAGGGCATCGGCGGCGACCAGGCGCTGCAACTGTGGGCGAACGCGATCGGCCCCGCGTGCCTGTCCGTGGACCACCGCCGCTACCTGTCGTTCATCCCGAGCGCGCCCACCAAAGCCTCGTCCTACTTCGACATGCTCGTCGCCGCCTCGAACGTCTACGGCGGGTCGTGGTTGGAGGGATCCGGAGCGGTCTACGTCGAGAACCAGGCGCTGCGGTGGATCGCCGACCTGGCCGGGCTGCCCGCGGAGGCCGGCGGCGCGTTCGTGCAGGGCGGGACGGTCGGCAACCTCTCCGCTCTGGTGGCGGCGCGGGAGTACGCCCTGTACCGGCGGGGGAGCCGACCGGCCCGGTGGGCGGTGTGCGTGACCGAGGAGTCCCACTCGTCCGTGAAGCAGTCGGTCAAGGTGGTGATGGACGCCGATGTTTTGGAGGTTCCCGCCGACGAGCGGGGACGCATGACCGGCCCGGCCCTGCGCGCGGCGGTCGAGCAGCTGGCTCCGGAGACCCGCGACGGCATCTTCGCCGTGGTGGCGACGGCGGGCACGACGAACCTCGGGATCGTCGACGACCTCGAGGGAGTCGCCGACGTGGCCTCCGACTACGGCTGGTGGCTGCACGTCGACGGCGCGTACGGCGGCGCCGCGCTCGCGGCACCGTCGGCCCGACCGCTGTTCCGCGGCATCGAACGGGCCGACTCCTTCATCGTCGACCCGCACAAATGGCTGTTCGCGCCGTTCGACTGCTGCGCGCTCCTCTATCGCGATCCCGTCCTCGGCCGCGCGGCCCACACCCAACGCGCCGGATATCTCGACGCCGTCAATGTCAACAGCGAGTGGAACCCCTCGGACTTCGCCGTCCAGCTCACCCGCCGCGCGCGTGGCCTGCCGTTCTGGTTCTCGCTCGCCGTCTACGGCACCGACGCCTACCGGGACGCCGTCGAGCGCACGCTCACCGTGGCGCGCGAGGGCGCCGAGCTCATCCGCGCTTCCGAGCACGTGCGGCTGCTGGTCGAGCCGGACCTCAGCGTGCTCGTCTTCGAGCGGATCGGTTGGGACGCCGCCGACTACGCCCGGTGGAGCGCGCAGCTGCTGGCCGAACAGCTGGCGTTCGTGACGCCGACCCGGCACCAGAACAAGGTGTGCACCCGCTTCGCGATCGTCAACCCGCTGACCAGCGCCGACGACCTGCGCTTGATCATCGAATCGATGCGGTAAAGCCGACGATAAGGTCTGGCCCATGGCCGACCCGATGCTCAACCAGACCAGCCTGGCGTACGCGGAGTCCTATCCGATCGAGAACGAGATCGTCACCGCGGCCCGCGGACGGGCGGCCGAGCTCGGGTGCACGCCCATCGGTGCCGGCGGCGGCGCGGCGCTGCGCGTGCTGGCCGTGGCCGTGCGGGCCCGCTCGGTCATCGAGATCGGCACCGGCGCCGGGGTGTCCGGGCTGTACCTGCTCGACGGCATGACGCCCGACGGACAACTGGTCAGCATCGACGTCGAGGCCGAGAACCAGCGGGCGGCCAGAGAGGCGTTCACCGAGGCCGGGATCCCGCCGACCAGGTACCGCCTGATCAACGGCTCGGCCGCCGACGTCCTGCCGCGCATGCGGGAAAGCGGCTACGACCTGGTCTTCGTCGACGCGGACAAGAGCGCCTACGCCGTGTACTACGACGAGGCGATCCGCATGCTGCGCCCGGGCGGCGTGGTCGCCATGGACAACGCCCTGTGGCACGACCGGGTCGCCGACCCGTCCCAGCGCGATCCCGAGACCGCCGTCCTCCGCGAGTTGGGCAGGACTGTCCGGGACGATCCGCGGGTCGTGTCGGCGCTGCTGCCCTGCGGGGACGGACTGTTGGTCGCCACCAAGCGCTGACGCGTCACCGCGCTTGTGACGCGGCGCGTTCGAACACCAACTCCTCGCCCCGCTCCGGGTGGATCCGGCGGCCGACCTGGGCGAAGGCCAGCTTGCGCAGCAACCCGATCGACGCGTCGTTGGCCGGATCGACCGTGGCCCTGAACGTTCGCACGCCCTCCTGCCGCTGCCCCCAGCCCAGCAGGGCGCGCACGGCCTCCTCCGCGTAGCCCCGGCGGCGATGCTCACGGACGGTCATGTAGCCGAACTCCGCGACACCATCCGGGTCCGGCCGGCCGTGAAAGCCCGCCTCACCGACGACGGTGCGCGAGCCGTCCTGGCCCATCTGCAGCAGCAGGTGCGGTCCCCACGGGAGGAGGGTCGGGTCGCGATCGACCTCGGATAGCCACCGCGGCAGCCAGAACCATTCGTCGGCACCCCATTCGTCGGGAAAGCCCGCACCCAGCAGCCGCGCCACGGTCGACCGGTCCTCGGCGACGACTGCGCGCATGAGCTCGAGCGGCATCGGGGCGAGGACGAGTCGGGCCGTGCGCAGGGTGCCCTCGGGATCGGCGGGGCGCCGGGCGATCAGGTGGAAGACCCGGCTCAGCTGCCGGTACGGATCCCGCACGCTCGCCTCGAACTCCACGCGAGCGGCGGCGGCGAGGTCCGTCGTCTCCGGCGGCAGGTCCAGCCAGTCCGCGAACAACCATCCGCCGTACCAGGCCTGCGGTTCGGCGCCGTGCCGCCCCAGCAGAACCGACAACCCCTCCACGGTGTCGCCGCGCGTGTCCGTCCCGAGCACACCGGTCTCCGAGGTCGCGTCGAAGGCCGCCAGCGCGTCGTCCCATCGGCGCTCCAGCGCAGGCCGGATCGCGAGCGTCCGCGCGTTCAACGCCAGCACCGACACGATCCCGCCGTGGTCAGCGCTTCGGCACAGCGCGGCGACCACCGGCTCGGGATCCGACAGATACATGAGCACGCCGTGGCAGAGGACGGCTGCGAAGCGCCGCCCTCCGGTCGCCTCGTCGGCCCGTTCGCCGGGCGCCTCGATCAGCCGCACGCGCGCCTGCACGTCCTCGGGTTCCGCGCTGATCCGCGCCCGGGCCTTGGCCAGCATGGCGGCGGACGGGTCCAGGATCGTCACGTCGTACCCTGCCCTCGCCAACGGCAGCGACTGGTGGCCCGCGCCTCCGCCGACGTCGAGGACGGCTGCCGGTGGGCGCGGCAGATGGCGCTGCAAGTGTCGGTGCAGCACCACGGTGCGGACGTAGCCCTTCACCGACCGGTAGGCGTCCTCGACGAACGGCCCGGCGAGCGCCGCCCACAGGTCCTCCGCCATGGGAAGGATGCTTGCAGCCGCGGGCGGGTAAGACCACCAGCAACGACGCGTGGAGAGGACTTCCTCATGGCCGACCTCGACGACATCTCCCCCGACGAGATCCCCTCGGTCTCCGACGATCCGCACCCGACCGACCAACCGGTCGCCAACCCGCAAGCGGTCGCGCAGGAGGACGAGGACAACCCGCGTCCGAGCGGACTGGACGACGACGCGGACGCCCGCCCGGCCGCTACCTGACCCGGCCGGCCGCCGCGGCGCCTATTGGTCGGTGGCCGCGCGGGCCCCGTTTACCGCGGCCAGCCGCCGTTCGAGGTGGCGATGCTCGGCAGCGTTCAGCGGCAGGGCCAATGCCGCCCGGAACGCCGCGGCGGCCTCATCCGAGCGGCCGAGCCGGGCGAGCAACTCACCGCGCGCTGCGGGCAGCAAGGCGTATCCGCGCAGGCTCCCGAGCTGGTCGAGAGCCGCGAGCCCGGCCTCGGGCCCGTCGCGCTCGGACAGCGCGGCGGCGCGGTTGAGCCGCACCACGGGCGTGTCCTGCACGGTGATCAGGACGTCGTACCAGCTCACGATCGCGGCCCAGTCCGTCTCGCTCGGCGTGCGCGCCAGGGCGTGACAGGACGCGATCGCCGCCTGCACGGCATACGGATCCGGGCGCGACGGCGTGCGCCGCAGCGCCGCGCCGACGAGGTGGACCCCTTCGGCGATACGGGCTGGGTCCCACAGGCTGCGGTCCTGGTCCGCAAGGAGCACCGGGTCGCCGTGGGCGTCGACCCGGGCCGCGCGCCGC
Source organism: Jatrophihabitans sp. (assembly GCA_025924515.1). Classification (GTDB taxonomy): domain Bacteria; phylum Actinomycetota; class Actinomycetes; order Mycobacteriales; family Jatrophihabitantaceae; genus JAICIE01. Next base: position 20,596 of record JAICIE010000005.1, read on the forward strand.
GAGTCGGTCAGCAGCAACAGCGCGAGCAGGCCCATCACGGAGGCGTCGTCCGCAAGCAGCTCACGCAACAGCCGAGCCAGCCGGATCGCCTCGTCGCACAGCTCGCCCCGCACCAGGTGCTCGCCGTCGGTGGCGGCATAACCCTCGTTGAAGAGTAGGTAGACAGTGGCGAGGACGGCAGCAAGGCGATCGGGCAGTTCGTGCGCGGCCGGCACCCGGTACGGAATCCGCGCGGCGACGATCTTCTGCTTCGCCCGGGTGAGCCGCTTCGCCAGCGTGGCCTCGGGCAACAGCAGCGCGCGGGCAACCTCCGCGGTGGTCAGCCCGCAGAGCAGGCGCAGGGCGAGCGCGACCCGGGTGTGCACCTCGAGCGCCGGATGGCAGCAGGTGAACAGAAGGCGGAGGAGGTCGTCGTGCACCGCCCCGTCGTCCGGCGGCGGCCCCCCGTCCTCGCAGATGAGCAGAGCCACCGCTTCGGCCTCCTTACCCGGCCGAGCCGACTCGCGGCGCAGCAGATCGATAGCGCGGCGGCGGGCGGTCAGGAGGAGCCAGGCCCGCGGTTCCGCGGGTATCCCGGCGCGCGGCCAGCTCTCCAGGGCCCGCAGCACCGCGTCCTGAACGGCGTCCTCGGCGACCGGAAGGGAGCCGGTGGTGCGGGTCAGGACGGCGAGGACCCGCGGCCCCTCGTCGCGCAGCAGCTCGACCAGGGCCGCGCGTCCTCGGTCGGCGAAGTCAGCTGCCGGCACCGAAGTCGATCACCGGACGCACCTCGACCGTGCCGGCCCGGGCGGCCGGGATCTTCGCCGCCCACCGCACCGCCTCGTCGAGGTCCGCGCACTCGAGAACGTAGAAGCCGGTCAGGACCTCCTTCGTCTCGGCGAACGGACCGTCCGAGGTCAGGACCTCGTTCCCGCTCCCGCCCTGCACCCGGACGCTGGTGGCGGTCGTCGTCGGGTACAGCGCCGCGCCACCGCGGATGATCGCTGCAGCGGCTTCCCCGAAGGACCCGTACTCCTGCATCATGGCCTGCTTTCCCGGGGTGTCCAGCTGGGTCCAGTCCGGGTCACCCGGCTCGTAGATCAGTGCGGCGTACTGCGGCATGGCCGTGTCCTTTCGCTCGTGGCCGGCTAGGCGTCGGCCTTCACCCTCTACACGAACGAGGCCCGGCCACAAGGACAGCCGGCAAGAATATTTTGCGGCGCTGTCACGGCTCTGAACGCGGACGCTCAACGGCCGGGCTGCACGGCCGACACAGTGCACTCGGCGGCGCAACGCCCGCCGCAAGGCGAATGGACGTCAACCGTGGCAGGCGTTGCGACGTCACAGCCGCCCTATCCAGATCGCGACGATGGTGGTTCACTGCGCACCTGCTACGGACGCGTAGCAATCAGTTCCGTGTCGGGAAGGCGACCGATGTCAAGACTTCGAAGGCGCTGTTACGTGGCAGCGATGCTCACCATGTCCGCTGCGGGCCTGGTAGCCGCGGGGCCGGCCGGCGCGCAAACAGCTCATCCAGGGCGAGTCACCTCTCACCGCGCCATTGCCTACCATCCCAGGCCGACCCTGGCGAAAGTTACCGCGGCATTGGCCGGGGGATTGCCCACTTTCACCGCGAGCGTCGCCGATGGCGGGTCGCGTTTCACCTACACGATGGTGGGGAAAAACCCTGCCGTTGCGACCGCGACCCCCAGCACGACGGTCAAGACCCAAATAGTGCCGCTGAAAATGGTGATCGGGCCGGACACTTTCGACCCGACCACGGGTAACCGCTGTGACAGCGTCTCGGCTCTGAATCGCACGACGGGCTCCCCGGTCTTCAAGGCGTTGGCCTGGAAGTTCGGTGGTACCTCGATCGGCACTGCGCAATACGTCGACGCCTTCCGCCGGGCGGAGTTCTGGAAGTCGACGAATCCCGCCGGTGTGAACCCTGGGTATCACGTGAAACTAAGCCCCACCGTGTTGGCACCGGTGGCCATCAAGGTCCCCAGCAGGGAGGCCGCGCTCGGCGCAGGAACCTGCAGCGACCTGGGTGCCGTTGAGATCAACTGGCTGGACAATTACCTACAGACCAAGGTGATTCCGAGCCTTGGGTCGGCCGGAGTCAAGCCATCCACCTTCCCCTTGTTCGTGGTGAGCAACGTGGTCGAATTCGTCACCACCACGTCGAACTGCTGCGTCCTCGGATATCACAGCGCGATCAGCACCTCGCAAGGCGTCCAGACCTACGGGATCGCGGATTACGAGAACAGCGGCTTCTTCCCACCGTCGGACAACCTGCGAGACATCGAGATAGCGTCGCACGAGGTCGCCGAGTGGATGGACGACCCCACCGGCACGAATCCCACCAAATCCTGGGGACACATCGGTCAGGTCAGCAACTGCCAGAGCAATCTCGAAGTGGGCGATCCGCTGACCGGAACCACGATCACCCGGACGGTCGGAACCATGCGATACCACCTGCAGGAGCTTGCGTTCTTCTCGTGGTTCTATCACTCGCGGCCGAGCCTGGGCGTGAACGGCTGGTACTCGAGTAACGGCACCTTCACCGCTGCGGCGGCGACCTGCACCTGACCCGACCCGTCGCCGCGACCCCGGGCGCGCCTGCCGTCCCCGCACGCCCGGGGATAGCGTCGAGCCTGATGGCCTGCTACGTCGACGCGGCGCGGGAGTATCCCGACGCCGGCCTGCGATTCACCCGCTTCTGCCACCTCCTGTCCGACTCCCGTCAGGAGCTGCACGAGATGGCCGACCAGCTGGGGATGCCGCGGCGGTTCTTCCAGGACCATCCCTGGCGCTGGCACTACGACCTGCCCGAGCACCTTCGCGCGGAGGCCGTGCGCCGCGGCGCGGTGCAGCTGACCATGCACGAGGTGGGCGCATTGCTGCGTCGACGCCGCACGGCCGCCGGCGGCTGACCGCGTAGGTTCGAGACCGTGCGCGTGACCGTCCTGGCCGGAGGGATCGGCGGAGCCCGGTTCCTCACCGGTGTCCGCGCCGCCTGCCCCTCCGACGAGCTCACCGCGGTGGTCAACACAGGTGACGACGTCACCCTGCACGGGCTGCGGATCTGCGCCGACCTCGACAGCGTCATGTACACCCTCGGCGGGGGCGCCGACGCGAAGCGGGGTTGGGGCAGGCGCGACGAGACCTGGCGGGTGCAGCAGGAGCTCGCCGCCTACGGCACCGAGCCGACGTGGTTCGGGCTCGGCGACCTCGATCTTGCGACGCATCTCGTGCGCACCCAGATGCTCGATGCCGGATATCCGCTCAGCGAGGTCACCGCCGCGTTGTGGTCCCGCTGGGACCCGGGAGTCCGGCTGCTGCCCATGACCGACCAGCGCTGCGAGACCCATGTCGTCGTCGACCTCGACGGCGCGCGCCGGGCAATCCATTTCCAGGAGTGGTGGATCAAGCACCGGGCCGCTCTGCCAGCCGAGGCGTTCGTCCAGGTCGGTGTCGACGACGCGCGACCGGCGCCGGGCGTGACCGAGGCGATCGCCACGGCCGACGTCGTCCTCATCGCGCCCAGCAACCCGGTGGTGTCGATCGGCACCATCCTCGGCGTTCCCGGCATCCGCGCCGCGCTCGCAGGGACGGCCGCGCCGGTCATCGGGTTGTCCCCGATCATCGCGGGACGTCCCGTGCGCGGGATGGCCGACGCGTGCCTGCCTGCGCTCGGGGTCGAGGTGTCCGCGGAAGGGGTGGGCCGGCACTACGGCGCGCGCCGGGCCGGCGGCGTCCTGGACGGATGGTTGGTCCACGAGACCGACTCGGCAGTCATTCCGGGCGTCACCGTGCGTGCGGTCGCGCTGCTCATGACCGACGAGGCCGCGACGGCTGCGATGGTGAAGGCGGCCCTCGAATTGGCCGGGGAGATAGGGCCGTGACCGACCACGCCGCCGACCGGCTGGAGATCTTCCCGGTGCGCGGTATCGGCGAGGTGCGCCCCGGCGACGACCTTGCCGCGCTCATCGCCGAGCACGCGCCGCCGGTGCAGGACGGCGACGTTGTCGTCGTCACGTCCAAGGCGGTCTCGAAGGCCGAGGGACGGCTGCTGCTCCTCGACGTCGAGGACGAGGAGGCACGGGAGGCGGCCCGGCAGGCCGCCGTCGACGCCGAGGCGGTGCGCGAGGTCGCCCGGCGCGGAACGCTGCGGATCGTGGAGACCCGGCACGGCCTCGTCCTCGCCGCCGCCGGAGTCGACGTGTCGAACCTGCGCCGCACAGAGATCGCGCTCTTGCCGGTCGATCCCGACCTCTCCGCGCAACTGCTGCGCGAAGGCATCCGGGAGCGGCTCGGCGTCGACGTCGGCGTCGTCATCAGCGACTCCATGGGGCGGCCCTGGCGCACGGGGATCACGGATACTGCGATCGGCGTGTCGGGGCTGTCCGCGGTGACCGACCCGCGCGGGCGCAGCGACGCGTACGGCAACGTCCTCGCCGTCACTCAGGTCGCGGTCGCCGACGAGATCGCCGCTGCGGCGGATCTCGTCAAGGGCAAGCTCAGCGGCATCCCCGTCGCGGTGGTGCGCGGGCTGGCGCGCGACGGCAAACTGGACGACGACGGAATGGGCAGCCGCTCGCTGCTGCGCGCGCCGCAGGACGACATGTTCCGCCTGGGCACCGCCGAAGCGATCGCGGTCGGACGCGAGGACGTCGGGGGCGCGACCGAGCCGCCGCCGCCGCTGCACGCGGATGCGGTGGAGGTCATCACCGCTCTGCGTGCGGACGACGACGTGCAGGCGGCGTTGCGGCAGGCCTATCTGGGATTCCTTGCCGCCCGTCCCGACGCCACCTGGCGCTCCTGCGCGGCCGGGCACCTGACCGCCAGCGCGGTGGTGCTCGACCCGGAACGGCGGGCGGTGCTGCTCACCCTGCATCCCCGGGTGCGCCGGTGGGTGCAGCTCGGCGGACACTGCGAACCCGGCGACCGCACGCTGCTCGGCGCGGCCGCCCGCGAGGCCCGCGAGGAGAGCGGGATCGGGTCGCTCTCGCTCGACCCGACGCCGCTCGACCTGGACGTGCACCCGATCACGTGCTCGCTCGGCGTGCCGACCCGGCATTTCGACGTCCGGTTCCTCGCGGTCGCAGCGGCCGGCGCAGAGCCGACCCGCAGCGACGAGTCGCTGGATCTGCGGTGGTTCGACTGGGACGCGCTGCCGGTCGGGGTGTCGCCCGAGCTGCCGCGGCTGGTGCAGGCGGCCCGCAGCCGGCTCGGGCCGTGACCTCCGCGCTGAACAGGGCGCTGGCGGCGGTCCGGGAGTGGCCGGCGCCCACCGCGGCGGCAGCGGTCGTCGGACCGTCGGGGATCCTCGCCACCCAGGGTCCGGTGGAGCACGTCTTCGCCCTCGCATCGGTGACCAAACCGCTGGCTGCGCTGGCGATGCTCGTCGCCGTCGAGGAGGACGCCGTCACCCTCGACGCTGCTGCGGACGAGGAGATGCTGCCGGGCGCGAGCCTGCGGCACCTGCTGTCGCACGCCTCCGGGCTGGCGTACGAGGAGTACCGCCGCGCGTTCCCTCCGGCGGTCCGGCGGGTGTACTCGAACGTCGGCATCGAGCGGGCGGCCGCCCTGGTCGAACTAGCCACGGATCTGCCGTTCTCGGGCTACCTCGACGAGGCGCTCGCGCGCAGCCTCGATCTTTCCGGCACGTCCCTGCCGGGCTCGCCCGCCCGGGACGGATGCTCGACCGTCGCCGACCTGGCCCGCGTTCTGCACGAACTGCTGTCACCGAGCGGGCTGCTGCACCCCTCGACGCTCGCCGACGCCCGCTCGGTGCAGTTTCCGGGACTGCGCGGCGTGGTCCCCGGCTACGGGGGCCACGACCCGAATGACTGGGGGCTCGGGTTCGAGATCCGGGGGCACAAGACGCCGCACTGGACCGGATCGGCCAACTCCCCCGCCACCTACGGCCACTTCGGGCAGAGCGGAACGATGGTGTGGGTCGACCCGGTCGCCCGGGTGGGGCTGGTGGCGCTGACCGACCGGGACTTCGAGCAGTGGGCCAAGGACGGGTGGCCGGCGCTGTCCGACGCCGTCCTCGCCGCCGTCTGATCCCGCCTGTTCGCCGTCCGGCCTGCCGGGATCAGATCCGGCGAAGATCGACCGGCGCGAAGCGAGGCCCGAAGCGCGGCTTGCGCACCGGCGACAGCTCGATCAGCCGGACCACCCGCTGGCGCGCTCCCGCCCACGGCGCGAGGGCGGCGAGCATGTCCTCGTCGGTGCCGCGCGGTCGCCCGGTGAGCGCGAAGACGACCAGCGACGGGATGTGGTAGTCGCCGACGCTCACCGCGTCGGCCGCGCCGAGCCCGCGCTGCACGGTCTCCGCCGCGGTCCAGATCCCGATTCCCGGCACGGAGCGCAGGCGGGCGAGCGCCGCGTCGACCGGGAGAGCCGCGCACTCCTCGAGCCGGTCGGCGACCGTCGCCGCCGCCCGCACCGCCCGCTGGCGCTGCAAGTCGACGCCCAGCCGGTGCCACTCCCAGCCCGGGATGTCCAGCAAGGTCTGCGCATCCGGCGGCACCCGCATCCCCGCGGCGCCGGCCGGCCCCGGCGCGGGAGCTCCGAAGCGGTGGAGCAGCGTGCGCCAGGACCGGCGGGCCTCCCCGCCGGTGACGCGCTGCTCCAGGATCGCCGGGACGAGCGAGTCGAGCACCAGCCCGGTGCGGGCCAGGCGCAGCCCGGGCCGCCGGCGCAGCACCTCGGCGAGCACGGGAACCGCGGCCAGGTCGAGCCGGCTCCAGTCGTCCTCCTGCCCGAGCAGTGTCGGCAGCCCGGTCAGCAGCTCGTCGGCGCCCGCGCCCCAGGCCTGTGCGCTGACCACCCCGTCGCGGGCAGTGAGCGCCAGCGTTCCGGGGCCGGCGGGCGTACGGCAGCACCACCAGAAGCGCCCGGATGCGTCGAACCGGTGCGCCGGATCGCCGGCGCCGCGGCAAAGGGTCGCGACGGTGGCCGCGACGTCGACCGGTCGCCCGGCATCCCACGTCCGCGCGGCCGCCGCCAGCAGCGAACCGGTCACAGGTCGGACGAGAAGCGGATCGACGTCTCCGGGAGCACCACGTCCGGCCACACCCGAGCGCCCGCCCGCAGTTCGACGCGCGCACCGACGATCGCCCGGTCACCGATCACCGCGTCCTCCACGACCGCGCCCGACGCGATCCGCGAGCCGAAACCGAGCACCGAGCGGGACACGCGCGCCCCGTCCTCGATCACCGCCCCGTCGAAGAGCACCGATGCCTCGACTGTCGCGCCCGCCGCCACCCGGCAGCCCGCCCCGATCGTGCTGCCGCCGCCGACCACGGCGCCGGGATCCACGACCGCGCCAGCGAGGACCAATGCCTCCCCCGGCGCGCCAGGCAACGCCGGCGACGGCGCGAGGCCCCGGACCAGGTCGGCGGATCCGGCCACGAAGTCGGCCGGTTTTCCGAGGTCACGCCAGTAGCCGGTGTCGACGTGGGCCATCACGCGGGCGCCGGCAGCCAGCAGCGCAGGGAAGGTCTCCCGCTCGACCGAGACCGGACGACCGGTCGGGATGGAATCGATCACCGAGCGCCGGAAGACGTAGACGCCGGCGTTGATCTGGTCGGTGACCGGGTTCGGGTCCTTCTCGAGAAACGCGGTGACCCGCCCGTCCGCGTCGGTCGGGACACAGCCGAACGCCCGCGGGTCGTCGACCTTCGTCAGCTGGATGGTGACGTCGGCGTCGCAGCGGCGGTGCGCGTCGAGCAGCGCCGTCAGGTCCGCCCCGGACAGGATGTCGCCGTTGAACACCAGCACCAGGTCGTCACGCAGCCGGTCGGCGACGTTGCGGATGCCGCCCGCGGTGCCGAGCGGAGACCGCTCGACGACGTACTCGATGTCCAGCCCCAGCGGCGTCCCGTTCCCGAAGTACTCCTCGAAGACCTCCGCTCGAAAGGACGTTCCGAGCACGACGTGGCGGATCCCCGCGGCCTGGATGCGAGCCAGCAGATGGGTCAGGAAGGGGACGCCGGCGGTCGGCAGCATCGGCTTCGGCGCGGACAGGGTGAGTGGCCGGAGCCTTGTGCCGAGGCCGCCGACGAGAATAACGGCGTCAGTCACGAACCGGCTCCTCTCGCGTGTCGGTTTGATCAGCCTGCCACAGGGCGCCGACACGGTCGGAAGAGTTTGTCAGCCGATACCGAAGTAGTTCGTCCACACGCCCAGGGCGGCGCCAAGCTCGTCGCCGGTGGTCGCCCGGTGCACGGTGGCGCCGGACCGGTCGACTCCGTCGACGTACGCGGTGACGACCCGTCCACCCCACGGTCCGATCCCGTCGCGCCTGGCGATCTCGAGTGCGGTGGCCTGCTTCAGTCCGTAGTACGACGCCACCTGGCTCGCCGTCGCGCTGCGGGTCCAGTACAGGTACGGATCGCCCGATGCCGGGATGTCGTACGGATCTAGCTTGGCGGGCAGGTACGGCAGCCCGCCCGGAGCGATGGCGCCACCGTTCGAGGCGCCGAATTGGGCCAGGATCGCGTGCCCGCCGTAGGTCAAGACGGTGTTCTCGTTGCCGACGACGGCGGCCTGGTCGTCGGTGTATTGCTCGGTGCCGTCAGCGGCGAACTGTGCCATTCCGCCGTAGACCTGGCAGGCGGTGTTGTCGCAAATGTCGTACGGCGACCCGACGGAGTGCTCGACGGCGTACCGACCGTAGGTGCGCGCGGCGATGGCCTGCGCGTGGACGGCGTTCTGGTACCAGGACGCCGGCATCTCGCGCGGCGCGACCGCGGCCGCGTAGTTGTCGAGCGAGACGTCGTCGACGGTGATCTCCCCGTCCCCGGACCGCACCGCCCGGACGTAGCCGTGGTAGCGAGTGCTGGACCCGTCGGACCGCAGAACGCGCACGAACCAGTAGTCGCTGGCGAAGCAGGTCCCCGACGACAGGTTGCCGGTGACGGTCTCCCACGACCGGCCGCCGTCGCGCCAGCGCTGCAACGCCAGGCCTGATCCGGACGGAGCCAGCCGGTAGTACTTGATCCCGGACAGCGGCAGCGGGGCCTGCTTGCACAGCCGCAATCCGGGGGTGCTGGCGAACACCGTGGTGTCGGCCGGAACGCCGGAGAGCCGAACCCGGATCCGGCTGCTGGGCAGGACGGTCCGGGTTGTGCCCGGGTAGTAGAAGGAGAGGATCGAGCTGGCGGACAGCCCCTGGCCGGCGGCCTCCCGCGCGCCGTACTGGCTCATTCCGTGGCCGTGGCCCGCTCCCCTGCCGTAAACCGTGAACGACCCTGACTGCGGCAGGGTGGTTCCGGGACTGGGCGCCGCGGTCGCCGATCCCGCCGGGAGCAGCGCGCCTGCGGCGAGAGCGGAACAGGCGAGGACGGCGGCGGTACGGGCGCGGCGGCCCGGGCGGCGGAACACGCTCATAGCACGACTCCTGAGGACGGGACGGTCGGCGCGCCGCGCGCTGCCGAATCGTTACCTGTGGGACGGTAGAGGCTGGTGTGGACGCCGCCAACCCCGGGACCTTTCAAGGAGAATCGGTCGGCTCCAGCGGTGCTTGACGGCCGGCCGGCTACGGCATGCGCTGTGCGGCGTCTGCGACGTCCGGCGGTTTCACCAAAACGGTCGGTAACGTGCTGGGGCGTGACCTCAGGGCGTGGATCGGCGGGCGGGTTGCCGCCGCTGCCGCCGCATCTCGACCCGCGAGGCAAGCGGCGGCCGGGAGCAGCGGCCCGCACCCGGACGGCCCGGCGTGTCGTCACCGCTTTGGCCGGCGCGCTGTCCGTCCTCATCGTCGTGGTGTCGGCGTACTTCTGGTCGACCTACCGCACGCTGAACGACAACCTGCACCGGCTGCGGATCGACACCGGCGGCCAGGCGCAGGCGCAAGGCGCTCCCGGCGGCACAAGCGCTTCGGACATCGACGGCAAGGACCAGAACCTGCTCATCGTCGGCAACGACGACCGCAGCGACATGACGGCCGCCGAGGTTCGCGCATTGCACACCGGACGCGACGGCGGGAGCCTCAACACCGACACGATGATGATCGTCCACGTTCCGGCGGACGGGTCGAAGGCGACGCTCATCTCGCTGCCGCGTGACTCGTACGTCAGCATCCCCGGGTACGGGATGAACAAGCTGAACGCCGCCTACGCCTTCGCCTACCACGACGCCGAGGGCACTCCCGACGCCAAGCGGGCGGCCGGGGCGAACCTTCTGATCAAGACGGTGCACAACCTGACCGGGCTGAGCATCGACCACTTCATCCAGGTGGACTTCATCGGCTTCTACCGCATCGCGCAGGCGATTGGCGGAGTGCCGGTCAACCTGTGCCACAACGTCGACGACACATATCAGTACAACCGGACGCACGGTGAGGACGGCGGCTCCGGTTTGAAGATCACCAAGGGTCACCACGTCCTCGACGCCATCCAGGCGCTGGAGTTCGTGCGCCAGCGGCACAACCTGCCCAACGGCGACCTCGACCGGACCAAGCGGCAGCGCTATTTCCTGACCGCCGCCTTCCGCCAGGTCGCATCGGCAGGAAGCCTGGTCAACCCGGCCAAGTTGCGCCGCCTCATCAGCGCGGTCGACCGCTCGCTCTACGTCGACAGCGGCTTCGACATCACGACGCTGGTGCAGCAGATGGCGAACCTCAGCGCCAACAACATCGACGGCAAGGCGATCCCGTTCGACCATTTCGCCGACACCTCGGTGGGCAGCGTCGAGGTCGTCAACCCGGCCCAGGTGCACCGGTTCGTCCAGCGGCTCATCAACGGTCCGACGCCCTCGCCGCTCGCCGGCGCCACCACGGTGGCCCCGTCGACGATCGAGGTGGCCGTGCTCAACGCCGGTGCGGCAAGCGGCGCGGCGACGCAGAACGCCGCCAGCCTGTCCAAGGCGGGGTTCTCGGCATCCGCGGGGAACTTCTCGGGGAGCGGACCGTCCGCGACGACCATCGAATACGCGACCGGCATGGAGAACCAGGCCAAGACCCTCGCTCAGTACGTCCCGGGAGCCACCATCGCGCAGGCGCGGGTGTCGAAACTGACGCTGGTGCTCGCCGGCGACGGGGTCAACGCGCAGGCGACGGTCAAGGCGGCCCGTTCGGCTCCGCCGTCCTCCGCGTCGGCCTCGGCGACGCCGCACAAGGCGCTGGATTCCGGGTGCATCAACTGACCCCCGAGCGCTGCTTCGCCGAGCTGCTCGCGATGGCGCCGGCGGCTCCCTTCGTGACCTACTACGACGAGGCGACCGGCGAGCGCGCGGAGCTGTCGGCCAAATCGTTGGCGAACTGGGTGGCGAAGACGCATTTTCTGCTCACCGACGAGCTCGGACTGGGCGTGGGCGACACAGCCTTGGTAGCGCTACCGGCGCACTGGATCTCCGTCCCGCCGATCCTGGGCAGCCTCACCGCCGGGCTCGCGCTCGCCGACGACCCCGGCGGCGCCGAGGTGGCGTTCGTCGCGCCGGACACGTCGACCCGGGCGGCCGGCATCCCCGACGTCTACGCGGTGTCACCGTCGTCCGCCGCGGTCGGGTTCGGCGGCGATGTCCCGGATGGGCTCGCCGATTACGTCCTCGCGGTCCGCCCGCAGCCGGACAAGTGGGCCACCGTCCAGCTCCCCGCCGGTGCCGACGACCCGTGCCTGCCCGGCCTCACCCGTCGCGAGGTGGTCGTCCGCGCCCACGAGCGCGCGGCCGCACTGGGCGTCGAGAGCGGCGCGCGGATTCTCACCGACCGCGACTGGGCGACGCCGGACGACCTGATCGATCTCCTGTTCGTGCCGCTCGTCGTGGGCGGGTCGCTGGTTCTCGTGCGCAACGCCGCCGACGATGTCCTGGCCCGGCGGATGGACCAGGAGCGGGCGAGCGTCCTGCTCAGATGAGCCCTCGGGCGTCGCTGATCGGCCACCACATAGGTGTCCAGGTGGAGGCTACCGGGTGCACGGCGGTGGGTAGGACGGCGCCGATGAGCATTCCAAGAAGAGAGGATTCCTGATGACTGGGAGCAACGAAGCCACAGTCAATCCGCGCCAGAACGTCACCTTCGCCAGCAACGGCGGCCAGGCGCACGGGTACCTCAAGAAGCCGGAGTCCGGCTCGGGTCCCGGGCTGATCCTCATTCAGGAGTGGTGGGGCCTTGACGACCACATGGTCGACGTCGCCGGCCGATTCGCGACCGAGGGGTTCGCCGTCCTCTGCCCGGACCTCTTCGGCGGCCGCGTCGCCCACGATGCTCAGGAAGCCGGACGGTTACTGCAGGAGCTGCCGGTAGACCGGGCCGCTCGCGACCTGGGCGGCGCGGTCGACTTCCTGTTGGCCGACCCGGACGTCACGTCCGCGAAGGTCGGCGTCGTCGGGTTCTGCATGGGCGGCGGGTTCGTGCTGCAGTTGGCGGCGCAGCAGGGCGACAAGATCGCGGCGGCCGTGCCCTTCTACGGGGTCGGGCCCGCGGTGCCGGACCAGTACCGCACCGTCACTGCCGACATCCAGGGTCACTACGGCGAGCAGGATCAGATGTATCCGGTCGACCAGGCGCGGCGGCAGGAGCAGCAGATCCGCGACGAGTCGCAAGGATCCGTCGAATTCTTCTATTACCCGGCCGGGCATGCGTTCGTGAACGACGAGAACAAGCTGGGGACCTACGACGCCGAGTCCTCGCGGCTGGCGTGGCAGCGCGCGGTGGAGTTCCTCAAGGCGCGCGTGCACTGAGCCGCGCGGACGGGCCGCGCGGCGCCTCACCGCAGCCGGGCGCGTTCGTACTGCTCGGGCCAGTACACCTCGTCACCGAGGACGCGGGCCGCTTCCTGCGGCCAATGCGGGTTGCGCAGCAGCGCGCGGGCGAGCAGGACAGCGTCGGCGCTCTTGTCGGCGAGGATCTGCTCGGCCTGCTCGGCCTCGCTGATGAGCCCGACGGCCGCTGTCGGCAACCCGCTGTCGCGGCGGATCTGCGCGGCGAATGCCACCTGGTAGCCGGGACCGCTGACGATCTGCTGCGCAGGGGAGTTGCCGCCGCTCGAGACGTCGACCAGGTCGATCCCCCGGCCGGCAAGGTCCTTGGCGACCTCGCTGACCTCCTCGACGGTCAGGCCGCCGGCGACCCAGTCGGTCGCGCTCACCCGCACGAACAACGGCCGGTCGTCCGGCCACTCGGCGCGGACCGCGTCGACGACCTCCCGCAGCAGCCGGCTGCGTCCGGACAGGTCGCCGCCGTACTCGTCCTGCCGGTGGTTCGACAGCGGCGAGAGGAACTGGTGGAGCAGGTAGCCGTGGGCCGCATGGATCTCGGCGACCTCGAACCCGACGGCGAGAGCGCGGCGCGCGGCGTCGGCCCAGGCGCGGATCTCGCCGGCCAGCTCGTCCCGGGTCAGCTCCCGGGGCGGGGGCCAGTCGCCGTAGCCGATCGGCGAGGCGCCCACCGTCTGCCAGCCGCCGTGCGCCGGCTCGACGTAGCCGCGACCTTCCCACGGCACCCGGGTCGACGCCTTGCGTCCGGCGTGGGCCAGCTGGATTCCCGGCACGGCGCCCTGGCCGCGCACGAACCTCACGATCCGCTCGTAGTCCGCGGCCTGGTCGTCGGTCCAGATGCCGGCGTCGAACGGCGAGATCCGGCCCTCCGCGGTCACTGCCGTGGCTTCGGTCATCACCAGTCCGGCCCCGCCGCGCGCGAACGACCCGAGATGCACCAGGTGCCAGTCGGTCGGGTGTCCCTCGACCGAGGAGTACTGGCACATCGGCGACACCCAGGCCCGGTTCCGGAACTGGGTGCCGCGCAGGGTCAGGGGCGACAACAGGATGCTCACGTAGTGAGCAAACCCGCTTTCTGCGCCGAAGCGTCCGCAGGGCAGGCTGGTGTGCGGGACGCAACAGAAAGGATGTGCGATGGAATACCGGCAGCTGGGCGCTTCGGGCTTGCGGGTGTCGACGTTGACGCTCGGAACGATGACCTTCGGCGGCACGGGATGGGCGAAGCCCGTCGGGACCACCGACGTCGACGGCGCCAGGCGCCAGATCGCGATGGCGCTCGACGCCGGGGTCAATCTGATCGACACCGCCGACGTGTACTCCGAGGGTCGCTCGGAGGAGATCATCGGTGCGGCGCTGGGTGGTCGGCGCGACGACGTCCTGTTGGCCACGAAGGTACGGATGCCGATGGGCGAGGGTCCCAACGACGCGGGATTGTCGCGGCACCACATCGTGCGGTCCGCCGAGGCGAGCCTGCGCCGGCTCGGCACCGACTGGATCGACCTCTATCAGGCCCATGAGTGGGACGGGCAGACCCCGCTGGAGGAGACGCTGGCCGCGTTCGACTCGCTGGTGCGGTCGGGCAAGGTCCGCTACCTCGGCTGCTCCAACTACACCGGCTGGCAGATCATGAAGGCCCTCGGCGTCGCCGAGCGGCAGGGCGGACCCCGCTACGTCAGCCAGCAGATCTACTACTCCCTGCAGGCCCGCGACGCCGAGGCCGAGCTGGTGCCGGTCAGCGTCGACCAGGGTCTCGGCATCCTGGTGTGGAGCCCGCTGGCCGGCGGGCTGCTCTCCGGCAAGTACCGCCGCAACCAGCCGACGCCGGAGGGCACCCGTCGCTTCGAGGGCTGGGACGAGCCGCCGGTCTACGACGAGGATCGGCTCTACGATACCGTCGACGTCCTCGTCGAGATCGGCACCGCTCGGGGTGCCTCACCGGCGGCCGTCGCGCTCGCCTGGCTCGCCGCCCGACCCGCGGTCACGTCCGTGATCATCGGGGCGAGGACGGACGAGCAGCTCGCCGACAACCTCACCGCCGCGGACCTCGTCCTCACCGCGGACGAGCAGCAACGCCTCGAAGAGGTGAGTCGCCAGCCGTTGCGCTACCCGCACTGGCACCAGCTCAACACCAGCACCGACCGGCTGAGCCCGGCCGATCTCGCGCACCTCGGGCCGTACCTCGCGCAATAGCGGAGTATCCGTGCCTGCCTCGACACCGGTAGTCGCGCTGCCTGGGCGCAGTGTGCGGCGCGGACGTATCGGCCGGCGCGCCGCGACCGGCGACGCGGTTACTCATCGCCGTGGCCGCGGGTACCTGCTTCATGGACGCCAACGACGGCGTCCGAGCGGTGAGAGGAGAGGACACAGCATGGTCGATTTCGATGACGCCAAGAAGTTCGCCGACGAGCACGACAAGCAGGTCGACGAGGGCCTGCAGAAGGCCGGCGACGAAGCCTCGCAGCGTTTCGGCCACGAGCAGCAGGTCGACAAGTTGGTCAACGAAGGGCAGGAGCGCACCGGATCCGGGGACGAGGTTCCCTGACCCGCACTGCCGAGATGAGCGGCTCAGCCTCTGATGAGAGGCTCGGCCGCTCATCTTGTAAGAGCGGCCGGCCGGGCACGGCGGCCTACTTCAGGAGCTGCCGGGCCATCACCATGCGGTTGATCTGGTTCGTCCCCTCGTAGATCTGGGTGATCTTCGCATCGCGCATCATGCGCTCGACCGGGAAGTCCTTGGTGAACCCGTAACCGCCGAACAGCTGCACCGCGTCGGTCGTGACCGCCATCGCGGTGTCGGACGCGAACACCTTGGCCGCGGCGGACGTGAACGCCAGGTCTTGCTCGTTGCGCTCGGCCCTGGCCGCAGCGGCGTAGACGAGATGCCGGGCGGCTTCCACCCGCATCGCCATGTCGGCCAGCATGAATTGGATCCCCTGGAAGTCGGCGATCGCCTTGCCGAATTGGCGCCGCTGCTTGGTGTACGCGAGGGCGGCGTCGAGAGCACCCTGGGCGATGCCGAGCGCCTGCGCGCCGATGGTCAGCCGCGTGTGATCAAGGGTGCGGAGTGCAATCTTGAAACCGGTCCCCGGCTCGCCGATGATGCGATCGGAAGGGATTCTGCAGTTGTCGAAATAGATCTCGCAGGTCGGGCTGCCCTTGATCCCCAGCTTGCGCTCCTTGCCCCCCACCGAGAAGCCGGCGTCGTCCTTGTGTACGACGAACGCCGAAATCCCGTTGGCGCCCCTCTCCGGATCGGTCACCGCCATCACCGTGTAGAAGGTCGAAACACCCGCGTTGGTGATCCAGCACTTCGTCCCGTTCAACACCCACTGGCCGCCGTCTAGGACGGCGCGGGTGCGCATCGCTGCGGCGTCCGACCCGGCCTCGCGCTCCGACAACGCGTAGCTGATCATCGCGTCCCCTGCCGCGAGCGACGGGAGGACGAGCTTCTTCACGGATTCGGACCCGGCCAGGAGGATCGGCATCGACCCGAGCTTGTTCACCGCCGGGATCAGTGACGAGGACGCGCACGCCCGCGCCACCTCTTCGACGACGATGCAGCCGGAGACCGCGTCGGCGCCCATCCCGCCGTACTCCTCGGGAACGTGCACCGCATGGAAGCCGGACCGCACCAGGGCGTCATAGACGTCCCAGGGGAACTCCGCGGTCTCGTCCACCTCGGCGGCCCTGGGTGCGATCTTGTCGTCGGCGAGCTGCCGCACCGCCTGGCGCAGCATGACCTGCTCGTCGGTGAGCCGGTAGCCGTCGAAATCCGGATTGCCCAGCGTCATGCCGACGATGGTAGGACGACCTACTACCGGACGGTGCCGCAATGGACCGGGCGGCTGCCGCTATGCTCGCGGGCGCAAGCCGTGACTGGCGTACAAGGTTGCCTCCTCCCGGGGATCGGCTCGCGTACCGCCTGCCGCGCGCGTGGGCCCGTCCGTCTCGAAGGAAGGCGCGTGCCGTGACCTCACTGTCCGAGCCGTTCGACGCGGCTGCGGCGTCGGCCGCCTACCGCAGCGCACTCGACGTCATCTCCGCGGTCGAGCCCGGCGTCGCCGGCGCCATCCGGGCGGAGCTCGCCGATCAGCGCGGATCGCTGAAGCTGATCGCCAGCGAGAACTACGCCTCTCCGGCGGTCTTGTTGACGATGGGCACCTGGCTCTCCGACAAGTACGCCGAGGGCACCATCGGGCACCGGTTCTACGCGGGCTGCCAGAACATCGACACCGTCGAGCGCCTCGCCGCCGAGCACGCCACCGCGCTGTTCGGCGCGCCGCACGCCTACGTGCAACCGCACTCCGGCATCGACGCCAACCTGGTCGCGTTCTGGGCCATCCTCGCCTCGCGGATCGAGGCGCCGGCGCTCGAACGTGCCGGCGCGCGTCATGTAAACGATTTGAGCGAGGACGACTGGCAGCGGCTGCGCCGCGACTTGGGCGATCAGCGGGCGCTGGGCATGTCCCTGGATGCCGGCGGCCATCTCACCCACGGCTTCCGCCCGAACATCAGCGGCAAGATGTTCCACCAGGCGTCCTACGGAACCGATCCGCGCACTGGCCTGCTCGACTACGACGCGCTGCGCGCGCAGGCCCGTGAGTTCAGTCCGCTCGTCCTCATCGCCGGTTACTCCGCATATCCGAGGAAGATCAACTTCGCGATTATGCGGGAGATCGCGGACGAGGTCGGCGCCGTTCTTCTCGTGGACATGGCGCACTTCGCGGGACTCGTGGCCGGCAAGGTCTTCACCGGTGACTTCGACCCGGTGCCGCACGCGCACGTCGTCACGACGACCACCCACAAGTCGCTGCGCGGTCCGCGCGGCGGCATGGTGTTGTGCCAACCGGAGTTCGCCGACGCGGTCGACCGCGGCTGCCCGATGGTGCTCGGCGGCCCGCTGGGGCACGTGATGGCCGCCAAGGCGGTGGCGCTGGCCGAGGCGCGACAGGACTCGTTCCGTCGCTACGCGCGCGCGGTTGCGGACAACGCCGTGGTGCTTGCCGAGGGCCTGATGCGTCGGGGCGCCCGACTGGTGACGGACGGCACCGACAACCACCTGGTCCTTCTCGACGTGTCGGGCTTCGGGCTGACCGGACGCCAGGCCGAGTCGGCGCTGCTCGACGCAGGGATCGTCACCAACCGCAACGCGATCCCGCAGGATCCCAACGGAGCCTGGTACACCTCCGGCATCCGGCTCGGCACCCCCGCGCTGACCTCACGCGGGTTCGGCAGCGACGACTTCGACCGGGTCGCCGAACTGATCGTCGACGTGCTGTCGGCGACCACGCCGTCGGCGGCGAGCTCAGGGGCCGCGTCGAAGGCGAAGTACGCACTCGCCGACGGGGTCTGCGAGAAGACACGCAGCGCCGCGGCCGAACTGCTCGACGCCCATCAGCTGTACCCGGGCCTGTCGCTCGAGTAGCGCGACCCCCGGGGCGGCCCCCGCCCCGAACTCTCGGTCGATGCCGGGAAACAGCCGCATCGACGCCTATGAGGAGGCAGCCATGCCCACGGCTCAGATCGGGGTGACGGGACTCGCGGTCATGGGCCGCAACCTCGCCCGCAACCTGGCCCGGCACGGCCACGTGGTGGCCGTGCACAACCGCAGCGCCGAACGCACCCGCGACCTGGTCGAGCGGCACGGCAGCGAAGGCACCTTCGTGCCGAGCGAGTCCATGTCCGACTTTGTGGCCTCGCTCGAGAGGCCCCGCGCGGTGATCGTCATGGTGAAGGCCGGCGCGCCCACCGACGCCGTGATCGACGAACTCGTGCCGCTGCTGGATGAGGGCGACATCATCGTCGACTGCGGCAACGCCCACTACGCCGATACCCGGCGCCGGGAGGCGGGGCTGCGCGAGCAGGGTCTGCACTTCGTCGGGTGCGGCGTCTCCGGCGGCGAGGAGGGCGCGCTCCTCGGACCGTCGATCATGCCCGGCGGCTCGCAACGCTCCTACGCCAAGCTCGGCCCGATCTTCGAGTCGATCGCCGCGGAGGTCGACGGCACCCCGTGCTGCGTGCACGTCGGTCCGGACGGAGCCGGCCACTTCGTCAAGATGGTGCACAACGGCATCGAGTACGCCGACATGCAGTTGATCGCGGAGGCGTACGACCTGCTGCGCGCCGGGCTGGGCGAGTCGCCCGGTGAGCTGGCCAAGATCTTCGCCGGGTGGAACGAAGGCGACCTCGACTCGTTCCTCATCGAGATCACCGCGCAGGTGCTCGCGCACACCGACGCGGCCACCGGCAAGGCGTTCGTCGACATCGTCCTCGACGAAGCCGAGCAGAAGGGCACCGGACGCTGGACGGTGCAGAGCGCGCTCGACCTCGGCATCCCCATCACCGGGATCGCCGAGGCGACGTTCGCGCGGTCGCTGTCGGGCCATGCCGACCAGCGCGCGGCGGCCCGTTCGACGTTCGGCTCCGAGCTGACGCCGCTGCGAATCGACGACCGCGACGGCTTCGTCGAGGACGTGCGCCGGGCGCTCTACGCGTCGAAGGTCGTCGCCTACGCGCAGGGTTTCGACCAGATCGCGGCGGGCAGCGCCGAGTACGGCTGGGATGTGGACCGCGCGGCCATGGCCACCATCTGGCGCGGCGGCTGCATCATCCGCGCCCGATTCCTCGACCGGATCCGCGAAGCGTATGCCGACGATCCGGCCCTGCCGTCGCTGCTGGTGACGCCCTACTTCGCCGACGCGGTGCGCAGCGCCGTCGACTCCTGGCGCCGGGTCGTGGCCGCGGCCGTGGCGTCCGGAATCCCGACCCCGGCGTTCTCGTCCTCGCTCGCCTACTACGACGGGCTGCGGCGCGACCGGCTGCCGGCGGCGCTGATCCAGGGGCTGCGCGACAACTTCGGCGCGCACACCTACCGCCGCGTCGACCGCGCGGGCAACTTCCACACCGAGTGGGCCGGCGAGCGGTCGGAGCAGCCGGCCTGACCGACCGGCGGCCGGAGCGCTCCGGCCCCGTCCTCCGCGGATCGCTGATACGTGAGAGGCCTATCGACCGTCCGCAGCATCACCGATACCGGGCCGGGCCGATGCGGGCCTCAGTGGTGCGAGACCTCCTCGCCGGTCGGCAGCTCGGCGTGCCCGCCGAACGCCTGTCGCATCGCGGACAGCAGCTTGTCGGCGTACGCAGCCTCGCCGCGGCTCGAGAATCGCGCGAACAGCGACGCGGACAGCACGGGCACCGGCACGCCTTCGTCGATCGCGGCCTTGACGGTCCAGCGGCCCTCACCGGAGTCGGACACACGACCGGCCAGCCCGGACAGTTCCGGGTTCCTGGCCAGCGCTCCGGCGGTCAGGTCGAGCAGCCACGACGCCACCACCGAACCGCGTCGCCATACTTCGGACACCTTGGCGATGTCGAACGAGTACTGGTAGTACTGCGGCTGCTCGATCGGCGCGACCTCGGCGGAGTGCTCCTGCGAGGCCTTGCCGACGTCGGCGTGCGCGAGCACGTTCAAGCCTTCGGCGTAGGCCGCCATCATGCCGTACTCGATGCCGTTGTGGACCATCTTGACGAAGTGACCGGCGCCGCTGGGTCCGCAATGCAGGTAGCCCTGCTCCTCCGCGGCGGCCTCGCCCTCGCGGCCCTCCGTGCGCGGCGCGGCCTCGAGGCCCGGGGCGATCGAGGCGAACAGCGGCTCACAGTGCGCGAAGGCGTCATCGTCGCCGCCGATCATCAGGCAATAGCCGCGCTCGAGTCCCCAGACGCCGCCGGACGTGCCGACGTCCATGTACTTGATGCCCCGCGGGCGCAGCGCTTCGGCGCGGTCGATGTCCTCGCGGTAGTTCGAGTTGCCGCCGTCGATGATGATGTCGCCTTCGTCGAGCAATTCGGCGAGCTGGTCGACGACCTTCCCGGTGATCCCCGCCGGGATCATCACCCACGCAACGCGCGGCTTGTCCAGCTTCGAGACGAACTCCTCGAGCGTCGTGGCACCGATCGCCCCGTCGTTCTCGAGCTGCTTGACCGTGTCCGGGTTGGCGTCGAACGCGACCGCGGTGTGCCCGTCGCGCATGATGCGCCGCACGATGTTCGCGCCCATCCGGCCGAGGCCGATCATTCCGAGCTGCATTGCACAGACTCCTTTACCGACGGGCCGCGCGATAGCGGCGGATGAGTGCATTGGTCGAGCTGTCGTGGCGTAGCTCCGGTTCGACCTCGGAGGACAACTCCCCCGCGACCGTCTTCGCGAGCACCTTTCCGAGTTCGACTCCCCACTGGTCGAAGGAATTCACGCTCCAGATCGTGCCCTGGGTGAACACGCTGTGCTCGTACAGCGCCACCAGCGTGCCGAGCGCGAACGGCGTCAGCCGGTCGATCAGCAGGGTGTTCGACGGACGGTTGCCCTCGAAGACCCGGTGCGCGACGAGTTCATCGGCGGTGCCCTCCGCACGCACTTCCTCCGCCGTCTTACCGAACGCCAATGCCTCGGACTGCGCGAAGACGTTCGCGGTGAGCAGATCGTGGTGCGGACCGATCGGATTGAGGGAGTGCAGGAAGCCGATGAAATCCGCGGGGATGAGGACGGTCCCCTGGTGGATCAACTGGTAGAAGCTGTGCTGGCCGTTCGTCCCCGGTTCGCCCCAGTACACCGGACCGGTCGCATAGTCGACCTGCTCGCCGGTGATGGTGACGTGTTTGCCGTTCGACTCCATCGTGAGCTGCTGCAGATAGGCCGGGAACCGCTTCAAGTACTGGTCGTACGGAAGCACGGCTTGGGTCTGCGCCCCGAAGAAGTCGGTGTACCAGACCGTCAACAACCCGAGCAGGACGGGCAGGTTCTGCTCGAACGGTGCGGTGCGGAAATGTTCGTCGACGGCGTGGAAGCCGTCGAGCATCTCGCGGAAGTGCTCCGGACCGATCGCGATCATCGTCGAGAGACCGATGGCCGAATCCATCGAATAGCGGCCGCCGACCCAATCCCAGAACCCGAACATGTTCATGACGTCGATGCCGAATTCCTCGACCGCCTCGGCGTTGGTCGAGACGGCGACGAAGTGCTTGGCGATCGCGGACTTGTCGCCGCCGAACGATTCGAGGACCCAGTCCCGGGCCGTGGAAGCATTGGTCATCGTCTCGAGCGTCGTGAAGGTTTTCGACGAGACGATGAAGAGCGTCTCGGCGGGGTCGAGATCGCGGGTGGCCTCGGCGAAGTCGGTGCCGTCGATGTTGGAGACGAACCGGAACACCAGGTTGCGATCGGTGTAGGCGCGAAGCGCCTCGTAGGCCATCACCGGCCCGAGGTCCGAACCGCCGATCCCGATGTTGACCACGTTGCGGATCGACTGCCCGGTGTGCCCCTTCCACTTCCCGGACCGGATCCTGTCGGCGAACTCGGCCATCCGCCCCAGCACCTCGTGCACCGCGGGAACGACGTCGATTCCGTCGGCGCTGATCCGTTCGCCCCTCGGCGCCCGGAGCGCGACGTGCAGCACCGCGCGTCCTTCCGTGGAGTTGATTTTCTCGCCGGCGAACATGGCGTCGATCCGCTCGCGCAGCCCGGACTCGCCGGCCAACTCGATGAGCAGTTGCACGGTCTCGTCGGTGACCCGGTTCTTGGAGTAGTCGAGGAAGATTCCCGCGGCTTGCGCGGTGAACCGGGCACTTCGGTCGGGGTCGTCGGCGAACAGCTCCCGCAGGTGCCGTCCTCGGATGTGCTGGTAGTGCTCCGCGAGGCGCGACCATGCGCCCCGCTGGCGCAGCGGCCTGGGCATCGGAGTGCTCAAGTTCGCTCCTTCCTCGGCGGACGTCCTACGTCCTGCCTAGCAGACCCGTCCGGGTCCAGGCAGAGGTATGCCCGCCCTGGGCGGATCTCATCCCTCCCGCCGGTCGGCGAACCGGAGCGTGACGCGGAGCCCCTTGGCGTAGTCGTCGACGTGGTCCGCGTAGGGATTGTCGCGGATCAGCCCGGCCCAGTCCGATCGCCGCTCGAAGTCGAACCCGTAGGCGTCCATCATCGTGCGGACGGCCCGGACGTTCGGCTGGCCGACCAGCACGCGCTCGCCGAAGGAGTACTTGTCGGCAACGGCGTTGCCCTCGCGTTGAAAGCGCTCGGCGTGGACGTTGACGCACGGGAACGGCGCGCCCGTGCCGCGCCGGCAGACGGTGTCGATGAGGACGTGCCGGGGGGCGGCCCGGCGGATCCCGCCGAGCAGCTCGTTGTACCGCAGCGTGTGGTACAGGAACCCGAGGCAGAGGACGACGTCGACGTCGAACGGCTGCTTGTCGAGCACCTCGAAGACGTCGCCGGCGATGAACCGGTAGCTGCTGGGCTCGTAGCCGTAGTGGGCGAGGTTTGCCTCGGAGTTCTCCACGAGGTCCGGCCGGGCCTCGATGCCGATGACTTCCCGGGCACCCGTGGCCAGTGCGGCGAGCGACCAGCGACCGTCGTGGCTGGCGATGTCGAGCACTCGGGCTCCCGCGAACACGTCGCGGTGCTCGGCGAAGATCGCTTCGTAGCGCAGGTTGAGCCGAGCCCGGTAGGGGCTGGTGCCGCTGGTCTCGTAGAAGCGCGGGTACTGGTCGAAGAAGTCCGAGGATTGCCGCGACCCCGGCGCCACATCGCTGACCGGCAGGTTACCGGCGGCAGCCGGCTGCGCCGTGCGGGCCGCAGGCGTCCGTGCCGGCGGCGCCATGACGATCGGCGGCGTCATTGCGTCGATGCGGTCGGCGGCGACCCGCAGCCGACGTGACCCCGACCGGAGGGCTCGGGAGGACAGAGTTCTCAGCGACATTTCCGGGAGTCTAGGCGTCAGCTAGTGACGTCCTTGTGCGCGAACCCGAGCCACGCGGCCGCGAAGAAGACGGCGGCGTAGACGACGGAGATCCCGGTGCCACGCATCATGTCGTCCCAGCTGATCGACGGTTGCAGGGCGGCAAGCCAGGCGTAGTTGTAGTGCGTCGGCAGGAAGTGCCGATAGGGATCCAGGGCCGAGATCTGGTCGAGGATGTTCGACACCACCACGAGCAGCACCGCGCCGCCCACCGCGCCGAGCGGATTGTCGACCGACACGCTGAGCAGGAACGCCAGCGCCGCGACGACGAGCAGCTGCCCGAAGACGTAGGCGACGACGACCGCCAGCCGCAGCAACGAGGTCGCGGTGTCGAACGTGCTGCCCGTCGGCGACTGCGCGGGCGTCCAGCCGAAGAAGACCCCTCCGACGAGCACCGACCACAGGGGCAGCAGCACGGTCGCAGCCAGGCTCAGCGCCAGCGCGACCACGAGCTTCTGCCGAAGCAGCCGGCTGCGCGGCACCGGCAATGCCAACAGGTAGCGCAGCGACGACCAGCTCGCCTCGCTGGCGACCGTGTCGCCGCAGAAGAGCGAGACCAGGACGACGAGCAGGAACCCGACGGAGGCGAATTCGACGAACAACGCGAAGTTCGACGCGCCGACCGTGGCGAGGGTGACGAGGGCAGGTGCGTCGGCACCGGCCGCGCCGCCGACCTGGAAGGCGAGCGCGACGATGATCGGCAGCACGAGGACGAGGCCGAAGGCCACTTGGGTGCGCCGGCGCCGCAGCTGTCGGACGAACTCCACCCGGAGTGGGAGGGTCCGCTGGGGCAGGAAGCGGGGCGGTTGCGAGGCCGGTAGCGACGCCAGCCGCTGGTGAACGCCACGCCGGGTCGGGGCTGTCATCAGTCGCTCCCGATCAGATCGAGGAAAACGTCCTCGAGCGCCCGCCGGGCCGGGACGGACCGTACGGCGATACCTGCAGCGCTGAGCACTTCGCTGGCGCGGCCGGGATCGTCGACGGCGAGTTGGGTGCCGCCCGCGCCGGCGATCTCGAGGACGGAGCCGGCCGCGACCAGGCGGCCTCGGTGCATGACGACCACGTGAGTGCAGGTCTGCTCGACCTCGGCCAGCAGGTGGCTGGAGACGACGACCGTGCGTCCGGTGTCGGCGTAGCGCTGCATGACCTCGCGCATCTCGGCGATCTGCGGCGGATCGAGGCCGTTGGTGGGCTCGTCGAGCACGAGCAGCTCCGGCATCCCCAACATGGCCTGCGCGATGCCCAGGCGCTGCTTCATCCCGTGGCTGTACGTCGAGACCCGGCGGTCGAGCGACGCGCCCAGGCCGGCGATGTCCAGCGCGGTCGCCAGCTGGGCCTCCTCGGCCGGACGCCCGGTCGCCGCCCAGTAGAGCCGCAGGTTGTCGCGGCCGGAGAGGTGCGGCAGGAATCCGGGGCCTTCGATGAACGCGCCCAGCCGCGCGAGCACCGGCGCCCCGGGCAGCACCGGCTGCCCGAAGACGTGCATCGTGCCGGAGGTCGGCGAGATCAGTCCGACCAGCATCCGCAGCGTCGTCGTCTTGCCGGCGCCGTTCGGGCCGAGCAACCCGACGACCTGGCCCTTCTGCACGGTGAAGCTGACGTCGTCGACCGCGCGGTAACCGCCCCGGTAGCTCTTGGAGACGCTCGTGATGGCGACCGGGACGTCGGCCAGTTCCGGTGCCGGCCGGACGATCTTGCGACGCCGCCGCAGCACGGTGGTGACCAGGAGCAGCGCCAGCAGGCAGACGGCAGCCGCCACGATCAGGAAGAGCAAGGGGTGGCCGGCCCGCACGACGGACGCCTCTACGCCGGGTACCCGCAGGGTGCCGGTCAGCCCGCCCGCGAGCTCGATGCGGTACGACCGCGGGTCGGTGGGCATCGAGTAGGCCAGGTCGGTGGTCGAGACGGTGAGCGCGAGCCGGTGCCCGGCGGGCACGTTGGTGACGACCCAGGGCAGGTGCACGGCGACCGTCCTGGGAACTCCAGGACGCAGCCCGGTGATCCGCAGCGGCGCCACCAGTCCGGCCGGCAGGGTGCCGCTCAGCGCGGACAGGTCAGGAGCGCCGGACTCGCCCGCCGCGGTCCGGCTGCCCGATCCCGCCGCGCCGGTGGCCGATCCCGCCGCCGCGGCGCTCAATGCCGCGGTGCCGGCTGCCGTGGCCGCCGTGCCGCCGACGTCCCGCAGCGCGGCGAAGAGGACGGCGTCGGTAGTGGTTCGCGAGGTGACGCGCAGCCGCACGGTGGACGAGCCCCCGACGAGGACGGACGACCCGAGCGGCGCGGACACGAACCCGGCGACCTGTCCTGGGACCAGCGAGAGTCCGCTGGTCGCGGCGGCGCCGAGCGCCCCGGCCTGTGCCAGCAATCCGCCGAGCAGCGGGACGGAGCTGATCGCCGCCGGGTTGCCACCGGCGGGCGCGGAGATCGTCTGGGGCGGTCCGGTGAGGTGCTCGGTCGCCGACGAGCGCACGCGCGCGTCGATGCCCGGATAGCCGTCGGCGCGCATCAGGACCCGGCTGAGCCGTCCTGTCTCGGCGGAGACGGTCGCGCCGCCGCGGGCGAGGGTGAATTCCTGGACGCCGTGCACGCCGGAGCCGAACACGCTCCCGAGCCAGCCGAGCAGCGCGCTGGACGCCTGGTCGCCGCCGACGCTGGAGTCGTCGTGGCCGCCGGAGCGCCAGACCACTTGCACCGGGGTGCCGGTGGCGGCGATGCCGCGGGCGTTCGCGTCGGCCTGGTCGAGCCCGAACAGCGAGTCCTGCTCGCCCTGGGTGAGCAGCGTCGGCGCGGTGAAGTGCGCGAGCACGTGGGCCGGGCTGGAGTCGCGCAGCAGCCGCAGCAGCCTGGGCGACGGCCGGCCGGTTCGCGCGGCGTGCTGATACGCGGCGCACACGTCGGCCGCGAACCGGCCGCAGGTGGCCGTCCCGCCGGCGGTGAAGCCGGCCTGGAACAGATAGCCCGCCCACAGCTTCTTGAAGACGCCCGGCCGGCCGCCGCCGGCGTTGGGGAACAGGGCGCTGGCCAGGTCGTTCCAGGTGATGTCGGCGGCCACCGCGCGGATGCGCCTGTCGGTACCGCCGAGCAGCAGCGCGAGGGCCCCGCCGTAGGACGAGCCGGCCACCGCGACCTGCCCACGGAGCACGTCGCCGGTCTTCAGCAGCCAGCTCAACAAGAGGCTGGCGTCGTGCACCTCGTACCCCGGTGCGTCGAGGTGGATCTTTCCGCCGGAGTTGCCGAATCCGCGCGCCGACCAGGTCAGCACCACGTACCCGTGCTGCGCCAGCGTCTTGGCTTCGCCGGCCACCGAGTCCTTCGATTCACCGAACCCGTGCGCGAGCAGCACGGCCGGCGCCGGGGTGTGCTCGGGGAGATAGGTCGTCGTGTCCAGCCGCACCGGCGCCCCGCCCTCGGGTGTGCCCAGCACCGAGGCCGCTGTCGTGCGAACCGCCGGGGACCGCGACACCACTGCCAGGACGGTGGCAACGACGGCCGCGGCGAGGACGAGAGCTGCGATTGCTCGGGTGCGGCGCGACCGCAGCCGTCGTAGCCGACCCACCTCTTGGAGGGTACGGACGCGGCCCGACGTTGTCGGACGCCCGGGTTAACGTCCGGGGCATGACCACTCTTGCCGACCGACCTGGCACCGCCCTGCTGGTCGTCGACGTGCAGAGCGGTGTGGTCCGCGACGCCGTCCGCCGCGGCACGGTAGTGGGCAACATCGCCGACCTCGTCGAGCGGGCGCGTGCGGGCGGCGTCCCCGTGGTGTGGGTGCGCCACTCGGACGAGGATCTGGCCGCCGGGAGCGCCGACTGGCAGATCGTTCCGCAACTCGTTCCGCGCGACGGCGAGGCGATCGTCGACAAGCACTACGGCGACTCCTTCGAGGACACCTCGCTGGAGTCCGTGCTCTGCGACCACGGCGTCGGTCGCCTGATCGTCACGGGCGCGCAGACCGACGCCTGCATCCGCGCGACGCTGCACGGTGCACTGGTCCGCGGCTACGACGCTCTGCTGGTCAGCGACGCGCACACCACCGAGGACCAGACGGCCTGGGGCGCGCCGCCCCCCGACCAGGTCATTGCCCACACGAACCTCTACTGGTCCTACACAAGAGCACCCGGACGCAGCGCCGGCACGGTCGAAACGAAGGACGTCGACTTCGCGGGCGGCCACGTGAGGCGGTAGCCGCCCGAGGTGCCGTCCCGGGCGGCACGTCGCGCAGCTGCATGGCCGGTAGTTCCTCCGCCGGGCTTCACCGGGCCGACTGGGGATCGCGCCGATCAGGTCGGCGGGATCCCCTCTTCGCCGAGCACTGCGGCCCGGCGCGGCACGGGCCGGACCTACTCGTGCGGGCTCGTTCCGGTTACTGAGGACGGCCTGGGATGCTCGCACGGTGGAGATCACCCGCGATTCGGCCGACGACGGCGCTGCGGTGTTGCGCGTCACCGGCGACATGGAAGCTGACACCGCCTATCAGGTGCCGGACGAGGTAGCGGCCCTGTTCGACGTCGCAAGCCCGCGCGAGGTCGTCCTCGACCTGTCCGGCGTCACGTTCCTCGATTCGGTCGGCCTCGGGATGCTGGTGCGGGCCCAGGACGAGGCCCTCGCCCACGACGCCGGTTTCCGGCTGCGTGCCCCCAGCGAGCCGGTGAGCCGGATCCTGTCGATCACCGCCATGGACACGCACTTCGCCGTCGTTGCGAGCTGAGGCCGTCGTTGCGAGCTGAGGCCGTCGTTGCGAGCTGAGGCCGTCGTTGCGAGCTGAGCGTCGTTCCGAGCTCAGCGTCGTTCCGAGCTGATCCGGCGCAAAACCGGTTGGTCGGCAGTCCGAGACCTGGCAGCCTCAGCGGGCGTGCCAACGGACCATTTCGGCGAACAGGTCGCGCAGCGTTACGACGAGGACTCGGCGGCGATGTACCGCTCCGAGGTGGTCGATCCCGCCGTTGACGTCCTCGCCGCGCTGGCCGGCGACGGAGCCGCGCTGGAGCTCGGTATCGGAACGGGACGGATCGCGCTGCCCCTGAGCGCCCGCGGAGTGCCGGTGCACGGCATCGACCTGTCCGCCGCCATGCTAGCGCGGTTGGCGGCCAAGCCCGGCGCCGAGCGGATCGGCGTCACGCAGGGCGACTTCGCCACCGCGCGGGTCGACCGGTCCTTCCGGCTCGTCTACCTGCTGTTCAACACGATCATGAACCTGATCACCCAGCAGGAACAGGTGGCGTGCTTCCGGAGCGCCGCCGCCCATCTCGAACCCGGCGGGTACTTCGTGATCGAGGTCGGCCTGCCGGACCTGCGGCGCCTCCCGCCCGGCGAGACGGTCCGCCCCTTCACCGTCACGGACGACCGGCTCGGTTTCGACGAGTACGACGTCGCGGGTCAAGGCCTGGTGTCGCACCACTTCGTCTTCGAGGGCGATCGGGTCCGCCGGGTCTCGATGCCGTTCCGCTACGTCTGGCCGGCCGAGCTCGACCTGATGGCCCAACTCGCCGGGATGACCCGGCATGAGCGCTGGTCGGGTTGGGAGCGTGAGCCCTTCACCGCGGAGAGCACCAGGCACGTGTCGGTCTGGCAGAAGGCGTCCTGAGCGATCGCTACTAGGCGTCCTCGTCGCCGCGGACCCGGTCCTGCAGGGCCCGGTCCTTCGCCCGCGCCGACTCGGCCAGCTGTTCCTGGAAGCGGGCCATCCGCTGACGCAGCTCAGGGTCGCCGGAGGCGAGGATGCGCACCGCGAGCAGCCCGGCGTTGCGCGCGCCGCCGACCGACACCGTCGCCACCGGCACCCCCGCCGGCATCTGCACGATCGACAGCAGCGAGTCCAGCCCGTCCAGATGGCGCAGCGGAACCGGCACCCCGATCACGGGTAGCGGGGTCAGGGCCGCCACCATGCCGGGCAGGTGCGCCGCTCCGCCGGCGCCCGCGACGATCACTCGAAGGCCCCGGGACGCCGCAGCCTGCGCGTAGTCGACCATGCCGACGGGGGTCCGGTGCGCCGAGACGACCCGCACCTCGAACGGCACCTGGAACTCGCCGAGTGCGTCGGCGGCGGCGCTCATCACCGACCAGTCCGAGTCGCTGCCCATGATCACACCGACCGAGCAGTCGCCGCTCACTCCGGGTCTCCGTACCTGAGGTAGGACGCGGCAGCGCCGGCCCGCGACCGCGCGTCCTCCAGAGACGTCCCCAGCGCGGTGACGTGGCCGACCTTCCGCCCGGGCCGGAACCCCTTGCCGTAGAGGTGGATCTTCACGTCCGGCCAGCGGGCCAGGCAGTGGTGCACCCGCTCGTCGATGTCCGCGGGGCGGACGTCCTCCGGTCCGGCGAGCAGGTTCGCCATCACCACGACGGGCGCGGTCAGCGAGGTGGCCCCCAGGGGATAGTCCAAGACCGCCCGCACGTGCTGCTCGAACTGCGACGTCCGGGATCCCTCGATCGTCCAGTGCGCGGAGTTGTGCGGCCGCATCGCCAGCTCGTTGACCAGCAACCGTCCGTCCGGTGTCTCGAACAGCTCGACCGCCAACACGCCGGTGACGTCCAGGGCCGCGGCGATGCGCAGGGCCAGCTGCTCGGCCTCCTCGGCGCGGTCGTCGGGCAGATCCGGCGCCGGCGCGAGAACCTCGACGCAGATGCCGTCGCGCTGCACCGTCTCGACCACCGGCCAGCACGCGCCCTGACCCTCCGGGGCCCGCGCCACCACCGCGGCGAGCTCGCGGGCGAGCGGAACGAGCTCCTCGGCCAGCAGCGGGGTGCCGGACGCCAGCAGCGCCTCGGCGTCGTCCTCGCTCCCGACCACCCAGACGCCCTTGCCGTCGTAGCCGCCGCGCGACGCCTTGAGGACGAGCGGCCAGCCCACCTGAGCGCCGAAGTCGCGCAGCGCGGCACGGTCCGGCACCGGGGACCACCGGGGGCACGCGATGCCGAGCTCGGTGAGCCGGGCCCGCATCAGCGCCTTGTCCTGGGCGTACTGCAGCGCGCGCGCCGACGGGTGCACCGCCACCCCGTCCGCCGCCAGCGCCGAGATGTGCTCGTTGGGCACGTGCTCGTGATCCCAGGTCACCACGTCGCAGGCGGCTGCGAACCGGCGCAGGTCTTCGAGGGACCGGTAGTCGCCGACCACGACGTCGCTGGCGACCAGCGCGGCGCCGTCGTCGGGGGAATCGGCGAGGATGCGCAGCGACTGTCCCAACGAGATCGCCGCCTGATGGGTCATTCGGGCAAGTTGTCCCGCTCCGACCATGCCGACCACCGGCAGCCCGGTCCGCCCGTCCACGTCCGCAGCGTAATTTGCCGGGTCCACAGCCTGAGACGGGTACGCTCCGCCTCGATGAGCAAGCCGGCCACGCCACTGCGCACGCTGCGCGCTCACCTGCGCAGTTCGTGGCGGATCCTGCTGAAAGAGGTCACCGCCTTCGGCATGGTCGGCGCGCTCGCGCTCTCGATCGACCTCGGCATCTTCGCCTGGCTGGCGCCGGGTGGTGCGCTGAAGGCCAAGATCGTATCGACGTTCGTCTCGACCCTCTTCGCGTACTTCGGTAACCGGCACCTGTCGTTCTCGCACCGCGCCCGCACCGGGCTCGCCCGCGAGACGTCGTTCTTCTTCGCGATCAACGGCGTCGTGCTGGTCGCGTCACTGCTGATCCTCGCGTTGTTCGTCTACCCGTTGGGCTTCGCGCACGGCAGCCCCGTCGTGTTCGTCGTCAATGTCTGCACGATCGGCCTGGGAACCATCTTCCGGTTCTGGGCCTACAAGCGGTTCGTCTTTCTGCATCCCGACCGGGTGCGCGATTCCTGCGCGGACCTCGACGAGGAGCTGGCCGCCTGAGGACTGCGCTCCCGGCAGCCACCTGGTGGCCAGGAGCCCGGCCGCGAGGACGGGAACGCAGATCACAACGGTGGTCGCGGCCACACCCAGCGACCGGCTGCCGAAACCGTAGACGGCGAACACGGCGAGGACGCCTGCCTCAGCCGCCAGGTTGACCAGCGAGGTGACCGTGGCTCGGCACTCGTCGGGAACTGTGTGCTGTAGCCGCCCCTGTGCGACCACCATCGCCGTATTGAGAAGGCCGTAGCCGGCTGCCAGCGCGACGAACCAGCCCAGCGGCCGTGCCGCCGCTCCGACGGCGACCAGGACCGCTGCGGCACAGACGACCGCACCGAACCGGCGCGGGCTGAGCCGGTCGGCGCGGCCGGCCAGAGCCGTGCCGGCCACCTGCCCCGCCGTAGCAATGGCGAGCAGCACGGGCACGAGCGGGGTCGCGGCCCCGTGCTCGCGTGCCAGCAGCGGCAGGTACTCGTCGAAGGAGCAGGCACCCACGAGCACCGCGATGCCCACCGTCAGCCGCCGGGGCGTGGCGAACGGGACAGCAGCGAGGAGGCCCGAGCGCAACGCCGGGGCGAGGCGGTCGGTTAGTCCGCTCGGCGGTTGCGGGATGGGCGGTTGCGGGCTCGGCAGTTGCGCGCTCGGCAGTTGCGCGCTCGGCAGTTGCGCGCTCGCCGGTCGCGGGCTCGCCGGTCGCGGGCTCGCCGGTCGCGGGCTCGCCGGCTGCGGGCTCGGCGGTTGCGGGATGGGCGAAGGCGCGCTGCTCCGCGGCGGCGCGCTCGGCAACGGCGCCCGGGGCAGGAGGGCTACCACCAAGCCCTGCAGCACGACCATCGCGATGCTGCACCCACCGACCAAGCCGTAGCCGCCCACCGCCATCAACGGCGACGCCACGAGGATGCCGGCGAGCGCGGCGGCGGCGCACAGGCTCTCCGTCGTACCGAGGACTCGCGTGTAGTGCTCGCGGGCTCCCGTCCTCGCCAACTCGTCGTAGAGCAGCGCCTCCCACGCGCCGGAGGACAGGGCTCCGCTCAGTCCCCACAGCACGAACCCGGCCGCGAAGCCAGCGAACGTCTGCGCGAACGTCCACAGGACGAAGCAGCCGGCGAAGCATGCGGACGCCGCCGCGAGCGCGAGCCGCCGGGAGACCAGGTCGGCGAGAACCCCGGAAGGGACCTCCGCCGCGAAACTGGTCACCGACCACACGGCGAAGAGCAGCGAGATCCCCGCCGGCGACACCCCGCGGTCGGTGAATAGGAGGGGGTAGACGGCGTAGAGGGGGACGAAGTCCCCGGTCACTCGGTAGGCGACCAGCCAGGTGGCCGCCCGAGGTCACGGTCGGCCGCGGATCGATGTCATACAGGCAGCGTCGCGCCCCGGCACGGGCTCGTCAACGACGGTCGATCCAGCTGTGGACAGCGTCAGCGAGCACCGGCAGCGGCAGGAACCCGCTGTCGAGGACGGCCGCGTTGAACGCGGGCAGGTCGAAACGGCCGCCCAGCCCGGCACGGGCCTCGTCGCGCAGCCGCAACAGCTCCCGTTGACCGGTGAGGTACGCCAACGCCTGACCGGGCCAGGCGAGATACCGGTCGATCTCGTTGACAAGAAAGCTCTCCGGCAGCGGGACGTGCTCGCTCATGTACCGGATCGCCCGATCGCGTGACCACCCCAGCGCGTGCATCCCGGTGTCGACGACGAGACGGGCCGCGCGGAACAACTCCGTGCCGATCGAGCCGATCTCGGCACGCGGGTCGCTGTAGAGACCGAACTCGCCGGCCAGCCGCTCGGCGTAGAGGCCCCAGCCCTCGGCGTGCACGGTCAGGCTCATCTGCTGCACGAGCGGAAGGTCGGGCAGCCGCTGCAGGCGGGCCAGCTGCGAGTGGTGGCCGGGAACCGTCTCGTGGAAGGCCACTGACTCGAGGTCCCATCCTGTGCCGGCCGTCGGACGGCGGGTGTTGAACCAATACGTGCCCGGACGGCTGCCGTCGAGGCGCGGACGGGTGTAGTGCGGCGCCATCCCCGAGTCGGCGACGGTGGGCGGCATCGGCTCGACGGCGCACGGGCCGGGCAGCGGCTGCGGCATCATCTCGGCGGCCCGCTGCTCCGCGCGGCGCACCGCCGCCCGGGCGTCCTCCAGGGCCTGCAGCGGATCCGCGTCCGCGGCCGAGGTGCGAGCCGCGGCGAGGACGGCGGGAACGTCGGCGTACCCGAGGGTGGCGCCGAGGTCGAGGGCGCGCTCCTCCAGCCGATCGATCGTCTCCAGGCCGATGCGGTGGATCTCGTCCGCGGTTTGGCGCAGCGTGGTGTGGTAGGAGATGGCGCGCTCGTAGTCGGCCGCGCCGTCGGGCAGATTGGACATCCCGGCGCGGTCGTCCGGACGGGCCGACGGACGCAGCTCGGCGACGAGTTCGCGCCACCGGCCGAGCGCAGGCACGATCTGGTCGGCGACGACCTCTTCGAGCTGTCGGCGCCAGGCCTCCGCGCCGTCCCAGCCGGCCGGTGGAGCGGGTGCCGTGAAGGCGCCCGGGACCCGTTGGGTCATCGTGCGGTCGGCCCAGGCGAGTGCCTGGTCGACGAGGGTGCCGACCGGGGCGCGTCCCTTCGTCTGTCCCTCGCGCAGCCGCTGCGTCGTGCCGTCGATCCAGGCGGGGGCGGCGCGCAGCCGGGTCAGGTAGTCGGCGGCCGCCTGCGGGTCGTTGAGCGTGGTGCGGGCGGCGATGGCGAACAGCGCCGGCGGCCCGGCGAGCGGCATGGCGGTGACGTCCCACTCGGCCGGACGGTTCTCGAGGGCGAGCCGCTGATACTCGCAGGTCGCCCGGACGGCGGCGAGGGTGGTGCCGTCGGCCGGAGTCTCCGGCGCGATCGCGTCGGCGTCGCGCCGGATGTCCTCCAGCGCCGCGGCGAGCCTGTCCTCGGCGGCCGCGGACGGATCCGGCAGGTACGCGTCGTACTCGCGCATCCCCAGCGCGGTGCCGATCAGCGGGTCGGCCTCGAGAAGGCGGTCGGCGAGGCGGTCGGCGAGGCGGCGGGCGGCGGTCACCTGCTCATCCTTCGTTGGGCGGCCGGCCGGACGGCAGCCGGGTCGGTCCGCGGCCGGCGCTGCGGGTTGGGTGGTGCGCTGGCAGGTGGTCCGCGGCGTGTTTCCCTGCAGATGCTCCGCCGAGCGAGCCGCGGCGCGTTCTGGACGAGCGCCGGGGTCGACACTGCTGCAGCTGCGGCGCCGGCCACGGCGTGTCGCACCGCTAACGCTTCAAGGTCGACACGATCGCGCAGACCCGCCCGGCGCCCTCCCGCCACCCGGCATCAGGTTGACAGATTCGAACATGAATTCGAGACTAGGAGCGTGCTCGACGTCGCGCTCCGCCGCCCCGATGGCAGCACCGTGGTCGATCTCGGCGCCCGCGGCACCCCGCCGCTGCCGGTCTCATCCGCATTGCGCGCAGTGCTCCCGGACGGACTGCGCCGCGGCAGCACAGTCGCGGTCTCCGGTTCGGTGTCGCTCGTCCTGGCGCTGCTCGGCGCGGCGTCCGAGGAGGGTGCCTGGTGCGCGCTGGTCGGGTTTCCGCGCATCAGCGCCGAGGCCGCCGCGGAGTACGGCATCGACCTGACCCGGCTCGCACTGATCCCCTCCCCGGGTACGGGGTGGACCACCGCGGTCGGCGCTCTGGTCGACGCACTCGACCTGGTCGCGGTCCGGCCGCCGGCGCGGCTCGTGCCCGGCGACGTCCGCCGGCTCTCTGCCCGGCTGCGCAGCCGCGAAGCGGTCCTGGTGCCGTTCGGTGACTGGCCGGGCGCGGACGTCAGGCTCACCGCCGCGGACGGGCAGTGGCAGGGCATCGACCAGGGTTTCGGACGGCTACGGTTGCGGCGCATATCAGTGCGGGCCGAAGGACGCGGGACATATGCGCGTCCGCGCAGCACCATCCTCGAGCTGCCGGCCGACGGCGGCGGCGTGCGCCCGGCGCCCCGCGCCGTGGAACCGGTCCCGCTGGCCGGCTAGCGCCGGTGCTCGACCCGCCACACGACCTTCAACGCCGACCAGTCGGGATCCAGCGCGGCCACCTTGACGTCCACCAGCCCTCGCGGCAGGACGGCGGCGCGGATGCCGTCCTCGGTCACGTCGCTGCGGTGTCCCGCCGCGCGCCGGGGCCATGCCAACCACAGCGACCCGGCCGGAAAGATCCGCCGGCCCCCGTCCTCGGCGGTCTCGGGAAGTTCCTCGGCGGACCGCACGAACGCGAGCACCACATCCGCCGACGCCGCGCTGCCGACGATATCGAGATCCGCCGGCGGGTCGGTCAGTGCCCAGCCGGCCGGTGCGCCGACGATCGCCACCCGCATCCCCGGACGCAGCCCGAGCTTGCGCGCCTGCGGTGTCCCGGAGTAGCCCGACGTCATCGCGCACCTCCCGCGCACTCGCGTGCCCGGCCGAGCAGCACGTCACGCTCCCGCTCGTTGGCGGTGGCCGCCGCCGCCAGCTCGAACGCTTCCGCCGCCTCCTCGCAGCGCCCCTGGCGAGCCAGCAGGTCGCCGCGGACGGCCGGAAGGAGGTGATAGTTCCGCAGCCGGCCGTCCTGGCTCAGGACGTCCACGATCGCCAACCCGGCGGCCGGACCTTCGGCTCGCGACACGGCTACCGCCCGGTTGAGCTCGACCACCGGCGAGCCGGTCCGCGCCGCGAGTTCCCCGTAGAGCGCCGCGATGCGGGCCCAGTCGGTGTCGGCTGCGCGAACCGCGCGCGCATGGCAGGCGGCGATGGCGGCCTGAAGCGTGTACGGGCCGCGATCGGGCGCCAACTCCTCGGCCCGGGCCAGCGTCGAGAGCCCACGGGTGATCGACAGGCGGTCCCAGCGCGAGCGGTCCTGGTCGTCGAGCAGCACGGCAGCCCCGGACGGATCGGTGCGAGCCGCCAGGCGGGACGCCTGCAGTTCGAGAAGCGCGAGCAGCCCCTGCACTTCCGCGTCCTCAGGAGCCAGGGCGACCAGCATGCGCGCCAGTCGAAGCGCCTCCGCACACAGGTCCGGCCGGGTCCACTGCGCGCCGGCCGTCGCGACATAGCCCTCGTTGAACAGCAGGTATACGACCGTGAGGACGGAGTCGAGCCGCTGGCGCAGCTCCGGTCCGGACGGCAGCTCGGCGGCGAAACGGACGCCGGCCAGTGCACGCTTGGCCCGGACGATGCGCTGGCCGATCGTGGCCGGCGCCACCAGGAACGCGCGGGCGATCTCCTCGGTCGTCAGCCCGGCTACGGCGCGGAGGGTCAGCGCCAACCGTCCCCCGGTCGGCACCGCGGGGGCGCAGGCCAGGAAGAGCAACTGCAGAACGTCGTCGTCCAACGCCGGCTCGAGGCGCGGCTCCGGTGCCGGGCCGTCCTCCGGCACCAGCCAGTGGCCGTGCTCGCGCAAGGTGCGGTCAAGCACGGCCTGGCGGCGCAGGGTGTCCACCGCGCGCCGCCGGGCCACCGTCATCAACCAGGCGCCGGGCGAATCCGGCAGGCCAGTTCGCGGCCACTGCTCGAGCGCGGCGACGAGTGCGTCCTGGGCGGCATCCTCAGCCATCCCGACATCGCCGAACGCGCGCACCAGCGCGGCGACGACCCGCGCGGCTTCGATCCGCCAGACGGCCTCGACCGCCGCGGCCGGACGCTCAGCTGCCGCCGACCTGCTCACGCAGCGCACGCTCCGACTCGATGAGGTCCGGGCTCAGGCCCTCGAAGTCCTCCGGCTCCTGCACAGGGCGGATCTCCACCTCGCCGGCACGGAACGGGGCGCGGCGCAGCCACTCCACCGCTTCCTCCATCGACGAGACCTGCCAGACCCAATAACCGGCCACCAATTCCTTGGTCTCGGCGAACGGACCGTCGATCACCGTGCTTGAGTCCTGCTCGAACCGAACCCGCTTGCCCCGGGAACTCGGGTGCAGCCCGTCGGCCGCCAGCAGGACGCCGGCCTTCGCCAGTTGCTCGTTGTACGACGACATCTCGCGGAACAGGGCCTCGTCCGGCAGCTGCCCGGCCTCGCTCTCGGGATTCGCCTTCACCAGCACCATCACTCGCATAGCAGTCTCCGTCCTTTCCAGCACCGCCCCGGCGGCGGCGTCACAGGTACGTCGAACGGCAACGCCGCGATTCGACACCCGGCGCCCGACAACGTCCAGCTCCCCGCCCTGCGATCTGCCGCGGACGTCGAAGTCCGGAAATAGCCGTGGTCGATAGTCGGCAGCGCGAAGAACCCGGTCGTGCGCTCAGGACACCGCAGCGGGTCGCCGTCGGTCGCCCCGCGCTCGCCGGGCGGCCGCGTAGGCGCCTTCGCGCAGCCTGCGAACCTCCTCGTACGGCTCCAGCCCGGGTAGGTAGTGCAACACCGGGTCGAACGTGACCGGCCGGTCCTGACTGTCGGCCGGTGACAACGGCGCCGTGAAGCACCCGAATCGCCGCCACACGCCGCGGGGGGCCGCCACGAACAGCTCCACGCTGACCCCGTCCGCGTACGGCCGGCTGGACGCCCCCAGCAGCACCGGACCGGACGGGCTGCGGTACGGCATCAGGGTTCCGTAGAAGGCGGGTGCGTACTGCCGGCGCGGCACCAGGACAAAGCGCGACCGCCGTCCTCGGCCGGTCGTGGAGAACAGCAGGTCGGCGAACCGGCCGCCGGGACCGACCCGGATCGCCATCCCCAGAACGTCCGGGAGACGCGGCGGCAGTCCGACACCGCGGGAGAAACGCACCAGCACGTCGTCGGCACCGGCCTCGTCCAACCACGGGACGCCGACCGGCTGCGCCAGCCCGCTTCGGACGATTCGCGCGTCGACCACCGAGCCGCGCGAATGAAGCGGCTTGGCCGCCGGCCGCAGCCGGGAGAAGGCGGCGAAAAGCGCCGCCAACACCGCGCCGCCCATCCCGGCGAACCGCTGCGTGGATGATGTCGTCACGGGGCGATGGCCTACCTTTCGTCCTCTTTCCGGCGTTCTCCGGCGACGCGGTGCGGTACCCGCAACAATCGCAGTGCGGTGACCAGGACCAGTCCACCGATCAGGTTGCCCAGGACGGCCCAGCCCAACCCGGCAAGCCAATCGACGTAACCGTAGGCGGCGCCGGACCAGAGGCCGGCGAACATCATCAGCGAATCCAGGACGGAGTGGAAGAGCCCTCCTCCGGCCAACAGGAACCCGAACAGGATCGACGGGACGATCTGCACCGCGAGGTGGTCGGTCGCGTGCTGCATTCGGGTCATCAGCGTGATCGCCGCCCCGGCGAGAATGGCCAGGGACAGCGAGCGCACGTCCTGGCCCAGGTGGGCGTAATGAGCGCCCAGGGTCCGCGCGGCAGGTTTCAGCGTCGGCAAACCTGTCATGATCAGGCCGGTCATGATCCACCCGCCGGCCAGGTTCATGACGAGGGTCAGCAGCCAAAGTCGCGCCAGGGCGACCAGGCCGCTTCTTCCGGACACGACCGTGATGACGGGGACGAGGAAATTCTCGGTGAAGAGCTCACTGCGGGCCAGCAACAACGCCACGAAACCGATCGAGAAGGCCAACCCGGCGAGCAGCTCGTCCTGCGTCTGGGTGTAGACGAGCAGGTAGGCCAGCACTCCCATCCCGACGTCGATGCCGCCGAGCAGGCCGGTGGAGACCAGCGGAAGGAGCGGCCGGGCGAGCCGGTCCTCGCCCTCCTCGACGAGCCGGTCGAACGCCTCTTCGAGCTCAGGTTCCGGCCGCTCGGGCTCTTGACGGAGGGTCAGCGTCGATCAGTGCTCGTTGGACGAGCTGGCTCCGGAGGAACGCTCGTCGAGGTGCGACGGCTGGTACGCGCCCTGCTCGGCCTGCGCGGAACGCTCCTGTTCGGTCGACGCGCCGCCCCTCCGGAATCCGAAGTGTCGGTGCGCGTGGGCGTCGTTCTGCACGTCCTCGCGCTGACGAGCGTCGGGCGAGCCGGCGGAGCGCTGACGTTCGCGTTCGACCCGTCGAGCGGCGGCGCGGTCCTCAGCGGCGCGAGCCTCGGCGGCAGCGGCCTCACGACGGCGAGCGAACCGGACGTCGCGGACGCTGAGCACCGAAAGCCGACCGAGCGCGACGGCGGCGAAGAAGATGATCAGCGCGCCGAGCGCATAGAAGAAGGCCAGGCTTTCCAGGGCACGAAGGCCGGTGTTGGTCGCCGCCGGGGTTCCGGGTGACCCGATATGCAGCAGACCTGCGAGTTGCGGTCCGACGACGAACCAGGCGCCGCCGGCGACGCCGAGCCAGGCCCCGAAGCTGGCGGTCAGCCGGTTGGCGCTGGCCAGGAGGATCAGCCCGCCCAACAGGGTCACCGCCCCGGGCAGGACCTCCAACCAGCCGCGAGCGGCCGTCCAGGTCCACGCCTTGTCCGGCGTGAAGGCGAAGGAGAACGCGGGGCCGATGAACGGAATCGCCGCTCCCCAGATGCCCAGCAACACCAGCAAAATGCCGCTCAATGCGCCGCGGCTGCGGGGTACCCGCAGGGTGCTCCCGCGAGTGTCGATCCGCGCGGGATCGGTGCGATTGTCTGCCATGGTCCGTCCTCCACCTAAACATGGTCCGCTCAACGGCAATATGCCCGTTCGCTGAGAGGATCAACCGCGCCTCGAGGGTGATGCCCGGCTGCGGGGTGGGAACAGCGTGCGAGTGAGCTCAGTGTCGTTTGCGCCCACCACCGCCATCGTCACGGCGTCGGACTCCGGCATCGGCAAGGCCACCGCCGTGGCGCTCGCCGGCACCGGTATGGACGTCGGCATCACGTGGCACAAGGACGAGGCCGGGGCCGCGGCGACGGCCGAGGAGGTTCGCCGCCTCGGCCGGCGGGCCGAGATCGCTCACCTGGACACCTCCCTGCTGTCCGAGTGCGGCGGCGTCATCGACGATCTCGCGGACCGGCTGGGCGGTGTCGACGTCTTCGTCAACAACGCCGGGACAGGCGCGAGCACGCTCGCGCTCGACATGGGTCTCGATGAGTGGCGTTCCATCGTGGCCACCGATCTCGACGGCGCTTTCGTCTGCATCCAGCGCGCCGCCCGGCGGATGGTGTCAGCCGGGCGCGGAGGCCGGATCATCGCGGTGAGCAGTGTCCACGAGCATCAGCCGCGGGTCGGTTCCTCGGCGTACGACGCGGCCAAACACGGGCTGGGCGGGTTGATCAAGACTCTGGCCCTCGAACTCGGCCAGTACGGGATCACGGCCAACACGGTCGCGCCGGGCGAGATCGCGACGCCGATGACGGGCCAGGAGGACGAGGACCCCACGCGCACGGCACGTCCTGGCGTTCCCCTCGGCCGACCGGGCGACGCTCGCGAGATCGCGTCGGTGATCGCGTTCCTGGCCTCATCCTTGGCGTCCTACGTGACCGGAGCCTCGTGGGTGGTGGACGGCGGAATGCTGCAGATGGGCCCGCAGGCGGGTTCGCATCTTCCGGACGACAGTTGGCGCTCGGTCTGAGCGGACGGTCCTACCGTCCTCCGCTACAGCCGACCGGCCGTCCTGCCCTGCCCGACTGGGGCGGTGACCCGCAACACGATCGCGTCACCGCGAGCGACGGCGGGGTCGGTAGCGAAGGTCGCGAGGGTCCGGTGCGCGAAGCCCTCGCGCCCGACGTCCGCCAACACGAAGGCCTGGCCGGAGCGCAGATAGCGCAGCAGGTCACGCTGCCAGCGCCGGTTGCGGCGGCGCGGCAGGTTCGTCCGTGACCTGTCCGCGTCGTACGTTCGCCCGCTGACATCGACCCACTGCTGGCACCCGTGCTCCAAATCGGAGCTCAGGACGTTCAGCGCGATGAGCGGCGCAGGCGAAGAAGACTGCACGCACCGGTAGGACGAGGCGGCCTGCTGGAGATAGCGGTCCGGCGAGGGTTCGTTCTGGCCGGGTGGGTAGACGAGTTCGATCCGCATCGCGGCCAGGGCCGAGACAACCACCAGCGCCCACGCGAGCCCGCTCGCCGAGCGGCGCAGGGCTTGTCGGCGGGCTCCCGCGAGTTGGTGCGCAGCAGCCGCTGCAGACAGGCAGGCGGCCGGCATCACATAGTCCGCATAGGACGAGAAGTAGACCGGCGCGATGAACAGAACCGCCAGCTGCGCCACGAGCAGGGCAGCGGGCAGACGTCCGGTTCTCGTGCGCCAGGCCGAGACGAGGCCGACCGCGACGACCACCGCGGCGATGACGGCGCACACGACCTCGGTGCGCGCCGAGGCCTGCGGCCGGAGCCGAGCGAGCAGGTCGAGGTCCGACGCGCGGCGCAGCAGTGGCGCGTTGTTCGCCCTGCCGAACTGGTCCAGGACGACCATCCGGACCATCGGCTTTCCGCAGAGGGCGAGGAACGGTCCGTCGATGAGCGCCGCAGCCAGTGCCGCCCCGCCCATGGTCCGGTACAACGAACGTCGGGGCCGGCGGTCGACGAAGTGCCACAGCAGGACGACGACCAGCGGCAAAACGAACCAGATCTTGACGCTGGCCGAGGCGGCGAGCGCCGCACCGGCCAGCAGGGACATCTTCCGGCTCGGCGTGCGGACCGAACTCACATAGCAGAAGACCCCGAGCAACAGCAGGAAATTGCC
The DNA here is from genome assembly GCA_025924515.1 of Jatrophihabitans sp. GTDB lineage: Bacteria > Actinomycetota > Actinomycetes > Mycobacteriales > Jatrophihabitantaceae > JAICIE01. The sequence goes on from JAICIE010000005.1 coordinate 62,472, forward strand.
GAAGACCTCGAGCCGCGCCGCGTACTCCGACCGGGCGCTGAGCAAGGTCACTGCATAGAGCAGACCGCCGACCACGGCCGCGGAGCGGCGCACGCCCATCCGTCCTGCTATGCGCGTGACGAGGACGGCGTTCAGGGATCCGATGAACAGGGATAGTCCCGTTGCGATCTCGAAACCCACTCGGTCGGTCGTCAGCCTTCCGATGAGCGCCACCGGAGACAGCACGAGCATCTCGCCAGGGGGATGCAGGAGGGTGAAGTCCCGATAGGGCAGGCGCCCGTGCACGAATGCGTCCGCGGCCGCGTAGTACACGCTGGGGTCGTAACCCGCGCCGTCGAAGAAGCTGCCGCCGCGGGCGTAGGTGACCCCCAGGCGTGCGGCCAGAGCGAGCACGAAGATGACGGCATCGGCGCGCACGACGGTTGTCGCGCGCGGCCTGAGCGCGACCGGTCGCGCGACGTCCATCGTCACTCCACGACATTCCGTGATCAATCCCTACGAAGCGATGAGAGTCACGGCGGTTGCTCAGTCGCGGCGGACGTCAGAACCGGGTCAGGCCGAGCTCAAGGGGCGACCGCATCGAGAAGGCGGAAGATCCGCTTTTCGCTGACCGGGCGAGGCGTGCCGAGCTGTTGCGCCCAGAGACTGACCCGGAACTCCTCGATGTGCCAGCCGATGTTCGTGACGTCGGCGGCCTCGGCCCGGACGGCAGGCAGCGCGCGACAGAGCTCGTCGTAGGCCTGCTGGACGGCGTGCACGCGCGCCATCCGGGCGCGATCGCTCGCGGGGTCACGCGGCAGCGCCTCGAGTCTGCGGCTGATCGCGGTGAGGTAGCGGACCAGGTCGGGCAGGCGGCGTTGACCGGTCACGGTGACGAACCCGGCCGGCAGCAGGCTTGCCAGCTGCTGGCCGATGTCGTCGAGCGCGCCGGCAAGGGCAGGTGGCGGCCGTTCGGGCAGCTCGCGCCGCACCTGACGGGCGGCGGCGAGGACCCGCTGGGCGTCCGCCACGATCTGCGCGGTGACCTTGGGCAGCGCACCCCGGATCCGGTGTTCGAGCTCGCTGAACTCTGCCTTGGTCCATGGCAGGTCGGTGATCAACGCGTCGACCGCGGCGTCGGCACAGTCGTCGATCAGCCCCGCGACGGACCCGTCCGGGTTTCCGGCCAGGACCAGCCGCGCACGCGGGTTCAAGGAGCGCTCGACCACCTTTCCGGGCGACGGAAGTGACAGGCGGGCCAACCGGCGCACCCCCACCGGCATCGCCGCCGCTTGCTCGGCGGCGGTTGCGAACACCTTGACGTCGACCGCTTCGCCGACGTCGACGAAGGACGGATAGCCGCGCACCAGATGGCCGCCCGCCGAGCGCTCGACCATCCGCGGGAGCCGGTCGAGGTCGTCCGGCCAGTCGGAGAGTGCCGTGCGTTCCAGATGTCCTGCGACCGCGGCCGCGACCGCCGCCCGGGCGGGCGCGGCGAGTTGTTCCTGCAGCACGGTGAGGTCCTTGCCGCGCGCCACGACCCGTCCGGCGGGGTCCTCCACGGCGAAGGTGATCCGGAGGTGCCGTGGAACCTTGCTCCAGTCGAAGGCGTCGACCGGGACGAGCACGCCGGTGCGACGGTGGAGGACGCGTTGCACGCCTTGCAGCAGCGGCTCCTGTGCCGCCGCCAACTCCTTGAGGACGGCCCGCGCGGTGTCCGGGACGGGCACGAAGTTGCGGCGCAGCTCTTTCGGCAGCGACCGGAGCAGCGCGGTCACCAACTCCTCGCGCAGCGCGGGCACCTGCCAGCCGAAGTCCTCGCCACCGAGTCGGGTGAGCACCTCGACGGGCACGTGGATCGTCACGCCGTCGTCCTCGGCGCTCGGCTCGAAGCGGTACGTGACCGGCAGAGTCAGGTCTCCTGTCTGCCAGGTCTCCGGATGGTCCTCGTCGGGTTCGTGTCGTAGGACGTCTTCTCGCGTTAGCGTCAGCAGGTCGGGGTTCTTGTGCCGCTCCTTCTTCCACCACGCGTCGAAATGGCGTGCGGATACGACCGATCCGGGGATCCTCGCGTCGTAGAAGGCGAACAGTTGGTCGTCGTCTATGACCAGATCGCGACGACGGGTGCGCTCCTCGAGCCGGGCGACGTCCTCGAGCAATCGCCGGTTGTCGCGCAGGAACGGATGTCGACTCTGCCACTGACCTTCGACCAGCGCCGAGCGGAGGAAGATCTCGCGCGCCTCGTCCGGGGAGACGCGGGCAAAGCCGACCCGGCGGCGGGCGGCGAGCGGGAGGCCGAACAGCGTGACCCGTTCATAGGCCATGGTGGCACCCCGCTCGGCGTCCCAGTGCGGTTCGCTGTAACTGCGCTCGACCAGGTCCCCCGCGACCCGCTCGAGGAGTTCGGGGTCGGTGCGGGCGGCAACCCGTCCGTAGAGGCGACCGGTCTCGACAAGTTCCGCGACGACGACCCAGCGCGGGGGTCGGCGGGCCAGCACGGAGCCGGGGGCGAGGAGGAAGCGGGCGTTGCGGGCCCCCTGGTACTCGCGTCCGTCGATCGCACGCATGCCGATGTGCGACAGCAAGCCTGAGACGACCGCGGCGTGCACGCTGTCCGAGGGGGCAGGCTCGGCGTTCTCAGCGATGCCAAGGTCGCGGCTGATCGCTCGGAGCTGGCCGCGAAGATCCTGCCACTCGCGCACCCGCAGGTAATGCAAGAATTCCGCACGGCAGAGCCTGCGGAACTGAGAGCCGGACAGGTCCCGACGGTTCTCGCGGAGATAGCGCCAGAGGTTCAAGTAGGTGAGGAAATCTGATGTTTCGTCGTTGAACCGCGCGTGCTGCTGCTGAGCAGCGGCGAGCTGATCGTTGGGTCGTTCCCTCGGGTCGGGGATGGAGAGCGCTGCTGCGAGGATCAGGACCTCCCGCACGCATCCCTCCTGTTCCGCCTGGAGGATCATCCGCCCGATACGCGGATCGACCGGAATCCGCGCCAACCGCAACCCGAGGTCGGTCACACGGGCGTCCCGGTCGAACGCGCCCAATTCTTGGAGCAGCCCGATCCCGTCACGGATGCTGCGCCGGTCCGGTGGGTCGAGGAACGGGAAGGTCTCCACGTCACCAAGGCCCAGTGCGGCCATCTGCAGCAGCACGGACGCGAGGTTGGTGCGCAGGATCTCAGGTTCGGTGAACCGCGCGCGGGCCGAATAATCACGGTCTGAATAGAGACGGATGCAGATTCCGTCCGCGACGCGCCCGCAGCGGCCCGCCCGCTGTCCAGCCGCAGCCTGGGAGATGACCTCGATCGGCAGGCGCTGCACTTTGGTCCGCCTGCTGTACCGGGAGATGCGGGCGGTTCCGGGATCGATGACATAGTGCACGCCCGGCACGGTGAGCGACGTCTCCGCAACGTTGGTTGCCAGGACGATCCGCCGGACATCGGGATGCGGCTGGAACACCCGCTGCTGCTCCGCGGTGGCCAGGCGCGCGTAGAGCGGCAGGACCTCGGTGTTCCTCAGCTCGAGTGCGGTCAGAGCGTCGGCGGTGTCGCGGATCTCGCGCTCGCCCGAGAGGAAGACGAGGATGTCGCCCGGTCCTTCGGCAGTCAGCTCGGCAACTGCGTCGAGGATGGCGTCGATCTGATCCCTGACCTCGACGCGGTGGACGACGTCGTGATCGGGGTCGTCCGCGTCCTCGTCCTCGTCGTCGTTGGAATCCTGGTCGGCGTCGGGTTCGAGCGGTCGGTAGCGAATCTCCACCGGATAGGTGCGGCCGGAGACCTCGACGACGGGCGCGCCGCCGAAGTGGTCGGCGAAGCGTTGTGGGTCGATGGTGGCGGAGGTGACGATGAGCTTGAGATCGGGGCGACGTGGCAGCAACTGCGTGAGGTAACCGATCAGAAAGTCGATGTTCAGGCTGCGCTCGTGTGCCTCGTCGAGGATCAGCGTGTCGTAGGCGAGCAGTCGCCGGTCCCGCTGCATCTCGGCGAGGAGGATCCCGTCCGTCATCAGCTTGACGAGGGTCCTGTCGCTGACCTGGTCGGTGAAGCGCACGCTGAAACCGACCGCGTCACCTAGCGGGGTGTCGAGCTCGTCGGCGATGCGCTGGGCGACGGTGCGGGCGGCGAGCCGGCGGGGCTGGGTATGCCCGATGGTGCCGCGGATGCCGCGACCGAGCTCGAGGCAGATCTTGGGCAACTGCGTCGTCTTGCCGGACCCGGTCTCGCCGGCGACGACGACCACCTGATGATCGGCGATCGCGTCGGCGATCGCGTTTCGCCGGTCGCTGACCGGTAGGTCCGGGTACCGGATCGCCGGCACGGCGGCAACCCGTGCCCGGACTATCTGTTCGGCACGGCCGACCTCGTCCTCTATTTGGGTCAAGTTCCGGGCGCGAGCGTCCGGTCGGCGCTGTCCGCGCAGCCGTTCCAGCTTGCGGCCCAGCCGCGCCTCGTCGCGCAGCGTCAGCGACTCCAGCCGGCGGCGGAGGTCGGCGACGTCGGGCACGTGGCCACGATAGGTGCTTACCGCTGGTCGGGGTCGTGTCCCCGATTCATCAGGGCGTATCGGCACTTCGTCGCGGTGACGTCTCCGCACGGACGCTGCGCCAGGTGCCGCTTGATGCAGCCGAGGACGTTGCGCATACGTCGTTCGCTGGCCTCGGGGATGTCGGCGCGCCTCCCCCGCAGTATCTCGACGATATGCCGACCGTGGCCGGTCGACTTGCCGGCCGTCCTCCTGCGCTGACATATCGACGTGCTTGTCGAACTCCCGACGAATCTCCTCGGCGGCCTGCGCATCAGTCAGAGCGTCAGTGCTTCTCCAAGGCGCTGCCCTTGTGCACCGCCTCCCGCCCGCTCTTCTCGCTCTTGACGAGGTACTGCGGGTCATCCTCACTCGCCCGGACCTGCCGACCGGCGGCCTTCGTGTCG
>JAICIE010000006.1 GCA_025924515.1 Jatrophihabitans sp.
CCGCCGCGACGCGCTGCCCGCCGACCTACAAGCCCGATTCGAGGACGAGCCCATCGTGCTGCCGGCGTGGGATCCCATGGGGGCACTGGCACACTGACCCCGCCCGACCGTCCAGCGGTGGCCGCTGCGGAGAGGGAGGCGGATTCCCGACAGCTGGCCCTGTCACTAGTGCCGGTGCGTGCCCCACGTTGTCGGGAAACGCCTCGGTGACGAGGTCTTCCGGTCGAAGGTCAGGTGGGTGACCCCGCTGGGCGCCGAGACGGCCTCGATCTGGTAGTCCTCATCCAGCGCTTCCAGTCCATCCCACAGCCGGACACCACGGCCGAGGACGATCGGCACCTGGACCAGGTGCATGTGGTCGACCAGGCCCGCGGCGAGGAAGTCGCGCACGATGGTCGGGCCGCCTCCGATGCGGACGTCCTGTCCGTCGGCCGCTTTCAGTGCGGCGTCGAGCGCCTGGGCCAGTGCGGCGTCGAGGAAGTGGAAGGTGGTGCCACCCTCCATCTCGATGGAGGGTCGGGGGCGGTGGGTCAGCACAAAGGTCGGCGTGTGGAACGGGGGGTTCGGGCCCCACCATCCCTTCCAATCGGCGTTGTTCTGCCAGCCCGGCGGGCCGAACTTGCCCGCGCCCATGATCTCCGCGCCGATGCCCGGCTCATGCTGCTGCGCGAACGCGTCGTCGACGCCGGAGGTGCCGCCGTTGCGTCCCAGGATCGGTGCCCCGAAGCGGGTGGCAAACATCCACTCGTGCAGCCGATGGCCGGCGTGACCGAAGGGCGCGTCGGGTGCCTGGCCCTCGCCGGTGGCGAAACCATCCAGCGACAGGGAAAGATTGTGGACGCGGGTTCGTGTCATCCGCTCGCTCCGTCCGCTCGGCTCATTTGCGCGGGTCGAGACATCCGCCGACCGGCATTTCATCGGTCCGTGCGGACGTGGTCAGTTCGGATCGTGCCACGCGGCTGGCGCTCACGTCCTGATGCGTCGGGTCGTTCGACGAGTTGAGCGCTGTGGAGCCTGGCGCCGCCGGTGTTCACCGCGCTCGGCACGCGGGGCCGGGCCGCCACCCCAACGGCTCGAGACCGACCGGCGGGCGGAGGACGCCGACACAGTCGACGGCCGTGAAGAAACTATCGGGCCCTCCGCGCCGCGATGCACGGACTGTGCGAGCGCGGGAGCCTGCGTGCGGTGTGACCTCAGTGGGCGGGCGCGAGGCTCAGTTCGGCGGCTACGACCACTGGCAGGTTGAGAGGAAGCGCCGCCACACCGATCGCGGTCCGGGCATGCTGCCCGACCTCGTTGCCGAATACGTCCAGGATCACTTCGGAAAAGGCGTTGATGACCGCGGTGGTCCTTGCATAGCCGGGCTGGGCCTGCACGTAGCCGGCTACCGCCACCCAGGCGGTGATGCGGTCCAGCTCGCCGATGGCGCTCTTGACGCTGGACAGCACCGATAGGGCTGCCGCCCTGGCCGAGCCCGTCGCCTGCTCCGGGCTGACCTCGTCGGGCACGCGACCGAACGGCCCCATCGGCGAACCATCGAGATCCTGCGCGCCGTGGCCCGACACCAGCACGCGGTCGCCCACGGTCCGCACCCAGGAGAAGGTGGCGACCACACCAGCAGGCATCGATGGCGAAGCCGGTAGCTGCAGGCCCAGGTCGGCGAGGCGTTCGTCGATACTCATCCGCCGATCATCTTCGATCACGTCCTATGAGCGTCAAGGCTCACAGGCGTCCTCGCAACCGATGGCAAGAGCGGTGAACGAGATCCGCGCGTCGCCGAGTTCCGCGTCACGCGGAGCGCAGCCCCGGTCAGCAGCCGACTTCACCGGTTGTGCGGATCAGGGCCACCGCGGCCGCGCCGGGCGCAACCCGTCAGGCTCCCGGGCCCCTGCGCAGCCACTGCTCGAAGGTCGTCGTCCCGATGCGGCGGTCCGGGGCGGTGAGCGCTCCCGCCCTCAGCTCCGCCAGGCGCCGGCTCGGCACGGGCAGTGAGACCACCCGACCCTGTCGCTCGCGGATCCGCAACCACTGCCGCGCGGCCTCGTCCAGCGTGAGCACCTGCGGCCCGGCGATGTCCGGCAGCCGGCCCGCCGGCGGCGCCGACGCGGCCGCGACCAGAGCATCGGCGACATCGCCCGCATCGATCGGCTGCACCGCAATCCGCGGGATCGGCAGCACCCGCAGCCGCGCCGCCGTGGCGAACCAGGAGTCGATCAGTTGGTGGAACTGCGCAGCACGCAGGATCGTCCACGGAACCGGACCGCGCTGCAGCGCAGCTTCCTGCTCGAGTTTGACCCGGTAGTAGCCGAGCGGCACCCGCTCGATCCCGATGATCGAAATGAGGACGTGCGAGCGCACCCCGGCGGCCGCCCCGGCCTCGCCCAACCGGCGGCTGCCGTCGACCAGCACGGCGCGGGCCTTGACGGCCGACGGCCCGGCGTTCGCCGCGTCGACCACGACCTCGATGCCGGCGAGCGCCTCGCTCAGGCCGGCGCCGGTGGACAGGTCGCCGGCCACCTGCTCCACCTCCGGATCCGGGCGGGGGCGGCGACTGAGCACCCGGACCGAGTGGCCGGCGGCCAGGAGCCGCGGGACGAGGCGGCTTCCGAGCGTGCCGGTTCCTCCGGTCACGAGGATCCGCATGACGACTCCCTCGCGCAGATCTCGACCAGGCGGCGATAGGCGGCGTCCACGTCGAGATGGGTCGTGTCCAGGACGGTAGTCCCCGGACAGCCGCGGCCGAAGGCCTCGACCCGGCCGGTCAGGTCGCGCCAGCCGTCCTCTCCACCCATCACCCGGTCGGCGACGCGGTGATGCGTCGCGAACTCCGGCGCGGAGCCGCGCGAGCGGTAGCGGCGCAGCGCGTCGGCACGGTCGGCGCAGAGCAGGAGGTGCACGAACCGACCGCCGGCCTCGGCCGCCGCATCTGCCAGCTCGCCGACGAACGAGGCGCGGGCGACGTACTGCGGCACGGCGACGTCGTGGCCGGCACGCAGGTGGGTCGCGATCATCGCGATCGCCATCGCCCGGGCGAGCAACCCGGACTCCTCCTGGTGGCGCTCCCAGCCGCCTATCCGACCGCGGATCTCGTCGATGTCGAGGCACAGCGCGAGCGGGTGGCCCTCCGCGTAACGGCGGGCCAGTGTGGTCTTGCCGATCCCCGGCGGACCGTTGAGCAGGAGCAGCACGGCCATCGCGCCACGCTACCGTCGGGATCATGACGATGACGCAGGACGCCGTTCGCCTGACCCAGTACGCGCACGGCGGCGGATGCGCCTGCAAGATCCCGCCCGGCGAGCTCGAAGACCTGGTGCGGGGCCTGTCCGGCGCCGACACCGCCGGGCTCGTCGTCGGTCTGGATGACGGCGACGACGCCGCCGTTGTCCGCGTCGAAGGGGACACGGCGGTCGTCGTCACGGCGGACTTCTTTCCCCCGGTGGTCGACGACGCGTACGACTTCGGTCGGATCGCCGCCGCGAATGCCCTCAGCGACATCTACGCGATGGGCGGACGCCCCGTGGTCGCCGTCAACCTCGTCGGCTGGCCGCGAGGCGTACTCCCGGCCGAGCTGCTGCGCGAGGTCCTCCGCGGTGGGCTGGATATCGCCCGCGAGGCGGGATGTGTCGTCGGCGGAGGCCACAGCATCGACGACCCGGAACCCAAGTACGGCATGGCGGTGACCGGGGTGGCCGACGCCCGGCGGCTGCTGCGCAACGACGCGGCGCAGGGCGGAACCGCGATCTCGCTCAGCAAACCCCTCGGCATCGGGGTCCTCAACAACCGGCACAAGGCGACCGGCGAGATCTTCCCCCAGGCCGTCGCGGCGATGACGACGCTGAACCGGGACGCGTGCGCCGCGGCGCTCGAGGCCGGTTTGGCCGCCGCCACCGACGTCACCGGATTCGGCTTGCTCGGCCACCTCTACAAGATGGCGCGGGCGTCCGGCGTGACCGCGGCCGTCGACGCGGCCGCCGTCCCCTATCTCGACGGCGCACGGCAGGCCCTTCGCGACGGGTTCGTCAGCGGTGGCACCCGCCGGAACCTCGACTGGGTCCGGCCGCAGCTGTCCGCCTCCGTCGGCGAGGACGAGCTCCTGCTGCTCGCCGACGCGCAGACCAGCGGAGGGCTGCTGCTCGGCGGCGAAATCCCGGGGGCTCAGGTGATCGGCGAGTTCGTCCCTCGCCGGGAGAGCGTGCTCGTGGTGCGCTGACGGGCGTCAGCCGCCGGACCCGCGCCCGTACCTCTCGTCCTCAGCCCCTCGACTCGGGTCGGACCTTGCTCGTCGACCCGTTCGCGCTGCGGCACGATCGTGTACTTGGGGTCCTTCGCCGACTCCTGGCCGGCGTAGAAGATCCCGAACCGGGTGCACGCCGAGCCGGCCACCAGCGCAGCGCCTGACGCCGCCGACAGGGCCCGGCTGCGACGTCCGACGATTGCGCCCACCCCACCGACGACGTTGAGCGCCTTCGCCGCCCTCATCAGCAGTCCCGGCTTGCCCTGGTGCATCGGCTCGGCGGCCAGGCCCATCGACTTCTCCATCAGCTGCTCAGCACCCAGGTCGAGAAGCACGCCGCCGACCGCCAGTCTTCGCGCGGGACCGGCGTCGGTGGTCGACGCCGCGATCATCCCGAGGCCCCCCGAGGCGGCGGCGGCGGACCCGGCGAACAAGAACGGCATCTCCCGATGCCCCGCGTGCCAGGTCGGCGTCGCCGTGTCTGAGATGAGGACGGCGGTGTAGGAGGCGACCGCGGGCGCGACGAGCGCCGCACCGATCCCAGCGGGACGGCCGGACGCATGCAGGACCCGAGCCGGCGTACGCAGCCGGCCGGGCAGCCACCGGTCCGCACGCACGGTGTCGACCAGCTCGGCGGCGCCGGCGAGACCGGCCAGCGGCCCGTACACCGAGAGGATCCAGGTGCCCACCGACATCGGCGACGTCGGCTTGGCCACGCGGAGCATGTTGATGAAGCGCGAGGGTTTGCCCAGGTCGTGGACGAGCGCAGCAAAGCTCGCCGAGATCGCAGCCACTGCCGCGAAGCGGGCCGGACGCTTGAGCGACTGGCGACCGGTCACGTCCGCGCCGGCGCCCAGAAGTGATGACCCGGCGGCCAGGCCGCCGAGGAACAGGTAGGCCGGGATGTCGGCCTGCCAGGGGGAGGGCTTGAGCACCGGCCGCCCGTAGTAGGACGTGAACTCAGCCGGCGGCACCATCGACCGTTCGCCGCCGCCGCGACGCCGTCGTCCTCCGGCGGAGCCGATGACGGCGCGGACGTCGTCCTTGCGGTTGCCGTGCTCGGTGCCCTGCGTGCTCACGCCCGTCCTCCCAGGAAGGAGGCGACCGCACCGGCCAGGAGCGCGGCTGCGGCGAGCCCGGCCCGCCGCCACATCGAGGGGAGGTCGCGGGTGGTGACGACCGGATCCGGCGGGAACCCGTACGTCTCGGGCTCGTCGAGCAAGAGGAAGAACGCGCCGGCGCCGCCGATTCCGTCGGTCTTGTCCTCGAGATATAGGCGTGCGTTCGTCACCCCGTTGGCGTGCAATTGCTCGACCCGCTTCTGCGCGCGGTCACGCAACTCGTCGAGATCGCCGAACTGGATCGACTCCGTCGGGCAGGCCTTCGCGCAGGCGGGCGTCATGTCCGCCTGCAGCCGGTCGTAGCACAGCGTGCACTTCTGGGCGATCCCCGCGTTCTTCACCCCGTGTTCCTCGATGCGCCGGTCGATGACGCCGAAGGGGCAGGCCGGCACGCAGTAACCGCAGCCGTTGCAGATGTCCTCCTGTACGACCACGGTGCCGAACTCGGTTCGGAACAGCGATCCGGTGGGACAGACGTCGAGACAGGCGGCGTGGGTGCAGTGCTTGCAGACGTCCGAGGCCATGAGCCACCGGAACTCGGTGCGCGACGTCGAGTCGGCGCCCGGCAGCCGCGTCGCCGGCATCCCGAGCGAGACCTGGCCGCTGTCGGTGCCGAGCATCGCGAGATTGCCCTGCTGCGCCTCGTCGACCGAGCGATTCAGAGCGTCGGTCGCCGACGGTCCGGTCGGGGCGCCTTCGAATCCCGGCTCCTGACCGGGCAGCGGTTTGCTCTGCTCGATGAAGGCCACGTGGCGCCAGGTCGAGGCGCCCAGCGCGCCGGTGTTGTCGTAGGACGAGCCGAGCCAGTTCAGCCCGTCCTCGGGAACCTGGTTCCACTCCTTGCACGCCACCTCGCAGGCCTTGCAGCCGATGCAGATGGAGGTGTCGGTGAAGAACCCTTTGCGTGGCGGCGGCGCCTCCCAACCCGCCTGCTCGGCGACGTTGGCGACCGGACCGTACAGGTCGTTACTCACCCGTGGCTGCTCCTCGTGCGACCGGCGTCCGGTGTTGGTTGCCGGTTTCGACTGTGGTGCCGGCGCGGCTCTGATACTCCTCGACGAGCCGCAGCAGCGCCGGACCGGTCGGTCTCCGACCCGGCTGGATGTCGCAGGACGCGACCTTGGACTCCTGGATGTGCACGTTCGGGTCGAGCGTGACGCCGAACAGGTCGTTCGCCGAGTCGCCGGTCGACAGCGCGTCGGAGCCGACGCCCCAGTGGTAGGGCAGTCCCACCTGGTGCACGACGTTGCCGCCAACCCGCAGCGGCACGACGCGGTCGGTGACCAATACCCGCGCCTCGATCGCCGTGCGGGCGGTCACGATCGTCGCCCATCCCAGGTGCTGCAGATTCCGCTCCTCGGCCAGTTCCGGTGACACCTCGCAGAAGAATTCCGGCTGCAACTCCGCCAGATAGGGCACCCATCTGCTCATGCCGCCGGCGGTGTGGTGCTCGGTGAGCCGGTAGGTGGTGAAGACGAAGGGGAAGACCTCCCAGTTCGGCTCCGGCGGTGACGGATTCTGCAGGTTGTCCTTGCGCTTGTAGACCTCGCGTGTGGGGTTGGCCTGCTGTCGGTAGAGAGGGTTGCGCACCGGTGACTCGCTCGGCTCGTAATGCGCCGGGAGCGGGCCGTCGAGCAACCCTGTCGGCGCGTACAGCCAACCCTTCCCGTCGGACTGCATGATGAACGGGTCGTCGCCGGCAAGGCCCTCGACTCCGGCCGTCCCCGGCTCGGGCCGGTAGGACGGTGGTTTGCCGACCTCGAAGTCGGGGATGTCGTGGCCGGTCCACTTCTGCTGCTCGTCGTCCCACCACACGTACGCCTTGCGCTCACTCCACGGCTTGCCGTCCGGATCGGCCGAGGCCCGGTTGTAGAGGATGCGCCGGTTCGCCGGCCAGGCCCAACCCCAGTCGGGGGCGACCCAATTCTGGTCCCGTCCGGGTTTGCGGTCCTTGGCGTGGTTGACGTCGCCGCCGTAGACGCCGGTGTAGATCCAACAGCCGCCGGAGGTGGATCCGTCGGCCTGCATCTCGGTGTACGAGTCCAGCATGCGCCCAGCCTTGTCGCCGGACAGATGCGCCCCGTTGATCTCCTGCAGCACCGCATCGGCGGACGGGTCGCCGTGTTCATCGACGGGGTAGTCCCAGGTGAGGTCGAGCAGCGGACGGTCCCGCTCCAGGCTCGACCCGGCCAGCGCGGCCCGCATCTTCTGGCCGAGCTCGAAGAAGAAGCGCAGCTCGCTGCGGCAGTGCCCGGGCGGCTCGACTGCCTTGTGGTGCCACTGCAGCATCCGCTGGGTCTGCGTGAACGTCCCGTCCTTCTCCACGTGAGCGGCCGCCGGGAAGAAGAAGACCTCCGTGCCGATCTCGCCGGTCGTCAACTCTCCGGTCTCGATCTCCGGGCCGTCCTTCCAGAACGTCGCCGACTCGATCAGGTTCAGGTCACGCACCACGAGCCATTTCAGGTGCGACATCCCCATGCGCTGCATCTTCCCGTGCGCGGAGCCGACCGCTGGATTCTGGCCGAGTAGGAAATAGCCCTCCACCTTGTCGTCGAGCATGTCCATGACCGTCTGGTAGGTGCCGTGATCGCCGGTCAGGCGAGGAAGGTACTCGAAGGCCCAGTCGTTGTGCGCGGTCGCCGCATCGCCCCAATAGGACTTCAGCAGGCTCACCGCGTAGGCGTCGGCGTTCGCCCAGAAGCCCTTCTGAGTGGGGCTGGTGATGCTTGCCAGGTAGTCCTGGAAGGAGTCGTGCACGCCTGCTTTCGGCATCGGCAGATAGCCGGGCAGCAGGTTGAACAGGGTCGGGATGTCCGTGGATCCCTGGATCGAGGCGTGCCCGCGTAGCGCGAGGATCCCGCCGCCGGGACGGCCCATGTTCCCCAGCAGCAGCTGGATGATCGCCGACCCGCGGATGTACTGCACGCCCACCGTGTGGTGGGTCCAACCGACCGAATAGACCCAGCAGGTCGTGCGATCACGGCCGCTGTTGTCGGTGACGTCCTTGCAGACCTGGAGGAACAGCTCCTCGGGCACGCCGCAGACCTCGGCGACCATCTGAGGCGTGTACCGCGCGTAGTGGCGCTTCAAGACCTGGAAGACGCATCGCGGGTGCTGCAGCGTCTCGTCGCGCGGCACGTCGTGGCCGCCGGACATGGTGGCGCCGCGGCCGCCGAGCTCGTGACCCGAGCCGCGTTCCTTCTGCGAAGAGTGTGGCTCCCCGCCTGCACCATCCGCGTTGTCGGCCTCGCTCGGCTTCGCGCGGTGCCCGGCAGCAGCGGGCTCGACGACGCCGTCGTACTGCCAGCTCGCCGGGTCGTAGGTCGCGGTCTCGGGGTCGTAGCCGGAGAAAACGCCGTCGAGATCGTCGGTGTCCCGGAAGTCCTCGCTGATGACAGAGGCCGCGTTCGTGTAGGCGAGGACGTACTCCTTGAAATACTTGTCGTTCTCGAGGATGTAATTGACGATGCCGCCGAGAAATGCGATGTCGCTACCGGCGCGCAGCGGCACGTGCAGGTCGGAGACCGCCGAGGTGCGGGTGAACCGCGGGTCGACGTGAATGATCTTGGCGCCGCGGGCTTTCGCCTCCATCACCCATTGGAACCCGACCGGATGGCACTCGGCCATGTTGGAGCCCTGGATGACGATGCAGTCGCTGTTCTGCAGATCCTGCTGGAACGTGGTCGCGCCGCCGCGGCCGAACGAAGCCCCCAAACTGGGGACGGTGGCACTGTGTCAAATACGGGCCTGGTTCTCGATCTGGATCGCGCCCATCGCCGTGAACAGCTTCTTGATCAGATAGTTCTCTTCGTTGTCGAGCGTCGCGCCGCCCAGCGCCGCGATGCCGAGCGTGCGCCGCAGCAGCCGCCCGTCCTCGTCCTTGTCCTGCCAGGTGCGGGCGCGGGTGTCGAGCATCCGCTGCGCCACCATGTCCGTCGCCTGGTCGACGTCGAGCGTCTCCCACTCGGTGCCGTACGGGCGCCGGTAGAGGACCTTCATCTGCCGCTTCGGCGCGTTGACGAGTTGCTCGCTCGCCGAACCCTTGGGGCACAGCCGCCCTCGGCTGACCGGCGAGTCGGGGTCACCCTCGATCTGCACGACCCGGTCGTCCTTGACGTACACCCGTTGTCCGCAGCCGACCGCGCAGAACGGGCAGACGCTCTGCACCATCCTGTCGGCGGTTTGCGTGCGCGGCGTCAGGCGGCGGGTGCGCGGTGACGTGACCGCGGCGCCACGGCCCAGGGCGTCACCGCCGCCGGCTTGACGCAGGACCGGCCAACCGAGGAACGAACGCTGCCTCGGGGAGTGATCGACGGCCACGGCAACCTCCTTGGGTCGCACCGTACCCACTGATCGTTTGGGTTCTCTCCGCGGGAGCGCGAATCTGTGCGCGTAGAGGAGGCTGAGAAGGCGGCTATCCGGTCCGGTCGTACCCGGCCGCGACCGCGTGCGCGGCGGCGTCGGCGTCACAGCACCGCCTCGCCTCGCCGTCCAGGGCGCAGCGGCCGTCGGAAGCCTTCGGCGGCCGGGCCGCGGTGCTACCGGGCTCGCACAGGGTAGGTCTCACCGCCCCCGGGCGGACGGCACGGCTGCGAGGAGCTTATCCGCGACCAGCCCCCGCCCAGCGGCTCATGAGGACAAAGGCCGCTCAGGTGCTTGCGCGCAATGCTGTCCTGCGCAATTGTTTTCTCTAGACGGAGTCAGCAGGGCAGACAGCGCCTTCACCGCGTCCGATCTTCGGTCGGGGCGGCTCACGCGTCGACGCGACGAGGTCCGCAGTGTGCGTAGGGAGTCCGAACGTGTCCTTCAAGGCGGTGATCGAGACCGACTGTCCGATCTGCGGAGCACGGCTGCGGGTGCCGGTGATCGACCTGCCGGGCACCGGTCCGAGCCGCACCGCCGATCTCGGGTGGCTGCGAGCCCACTTCAATACGCACGGTCCCGGCGACGGCGGCGAGCCGCAGGCCCTGGCTGCCTGACCCGGCGGTAGGCGCTGGGAGCGCTCGTCCGCGCCGCGGACGCCGCGGTGCCGCTCGCGCACGGCGGTTCGACATCCGAATCCCGAGATCAGGACGGCATGTCCGCGAAACGGCTGTAGCGCCCCTGGAAGGCGACCGCGACGGTGGCCGTCGGGCCGTTTCGATGCTTCGCGAGGATGAGGTCGGCCTCGCCGGCACGCTCGGTCTCCGGCTCGTAAAGGTCCGGACGGTGTACCAGCAGGACGACGTCGGAGTCCTGCTCGATGCTGCCCGACTCGCGTAGGTCGGAGAGCAGGGGCTTCTTGTCGGTCCGTTGTTCCGGGCCGCGGTTGAGCTGGGACAGCGCGACCACCGGAACCTCGAGTTCCTTGGCCAGCAACTTCATCGCCCGGGAGAACTCGCTCACCTCCTGCTGTCGCGACTCGACCCGTTTGCCGCTCGTCATCAGCTGCAGGTAGTCGATCACGACCAGTTGCAGGTCGTGGCGCTGCCGCAGCCGCCGGGCCTTGGCCCGGATCTCCATCATCGTGAGGTTCGGCGAGTCGTCGATGAACAACGGCGCGTCTGCCAGCTCGCTCGAGCGGCGGGCCAGGCGGGTCCAGTCCTGATCGCTCATGTGCCCGGAGCGCATGTTCTGCAGAGCGACGCTCGCCTCGGCGGAGAACAGCCGCATCATGATCTCGACCTTGCTCATCTCGAGGGAAAAGATGACCGTCGGCTTGGTGTTCTTGACCGCGGCCGACCGGGCGATGTCGAGCGCCAACGTGGAGTTGTGCGTCGGGATCATCGACTGTCCGGCCAGGTACAGGGAGGCGTCGTTGTCGACCTGCACGCACCGGACCGGGACAGACGCGGTCGCCCGGACCGACGTAATGGAACGCGACCGCTCTGCCCCCGGCGTGAACGCGACGGTGTATCCGGTCGAGGACCCGACGGCGCGGTCCGGCGCGGAGGCCGGGCGCAGGGTGGCTCGGTGTCCGAGGCTGACCACCAGTTCGTACACCTGCTGCGCAAGGCGGCCGTTGCCGATCGTCAGCTCGACGGTGCCGGCCCGGGTGCCCCGACCGCCGGTGCGCAGGAGCCCGGCCAGCAGCGCCCGCCGCTGCGGCTCACTGGCTCGCAGGTAACGCGCCGGGATGCGGTGATCGCCCTTCAGCCCGGCGCCGCCGGCCAGCCACACGCCGAGGGTGTGCGGCGCAACCGGCAACTCAGCGTGCGGCAGTTGCAGCGGCGCCGCACAGTCGACGGCGCAGCTGCCCCCGCCGCGCCGCAGCGCGGCGGCGAGCGCCTCCGTCGTCACGACGGCCGTGCACCGCACCGGCGCCCGAAGCGCCCGGCGCCCTGAGGCAGCGGCGATGCGCGCGATGGCCCCCGCGAGAGCGGCCTCGGTGGACGGCTCGCCGCCGCCCTGGTGAGCCCACAGCTGTCGTTCGCCCGCGCACAGGCCGACCGCGCCGGCCTGCCGACGGACCGCCGGAGCCTGCCGACCGACCGCCGACAGCCGCGTTGCCGGCGATCGAGTGGGGGCTGACGCGGAAACTGATGACGGCTCGCGGGAACGCTCCGGCGCCCTAGGGGGGCCGGCACTGCCGGGCCGGGAGGCCGGCGTGGTCGTCAGCCACTGGTGCTGCGCGTCGGCCACGATGCGCGATCCGTCGGAGAAGCGGACCTCGTAGCACGGGCGCCCGCCCATGACATCGGTCGCGGCGACAACCCGGGTCGGTCGTCCGTCGGCGCCGAGCAGCAGATCGCCCACCCGGACCGCCCCCATCGTCGTCCAGCCCGTCGGCGTGGGCAGCGGCGTGTCGAGCGCGAGGGCCTTGCCGGTGCCGGGCCGGCCCGCGATGGTGATCATCTGACCGGCATGCAAGCCGTTGGTGTACTCGTCGAGTTCCTGGAACCCGGTCGGGATCCCGGTGCCCACGCCGCCGGTCGCCGAAATCTTGTCGATCTCGTCGAGAGTCGGCTGCAGCAGCGATTCGATGTGGACGTAGTCCTCGCTGGTGCGTCGCTCGGTGACCTCGTAGATCTCGGCCTGCGCGCGGTCGACGACCTCGTCGACCGATCCGACGACGTCGCAGCTGCCGGACGCCGTCTCGTAGCCCATCTGCACGATGCGGGTGCCGGCGGTGACCAGGCGGCGCAGCACGGCGCGCTCGGCGACGATCGAGGCGTAGTACCCGGCGTTGGCCGCGGTCGGCACGCCGGCGACCAGGGTGTGCAGGTACGGCGCGCCGCCGACCCGCGCCAATTGCCCGGCACGGGTCAGTTCGGCGGAGACGGTGATGGCGTCGGCCGGCTCGCCGCGTGAGTACAGATCGAGGATCGCGTCGTACACCAGCTGGTGCGCGGGCCGGTAGAAGTCTCCGGGACGCAGGACCTCGACCACGTCGGCGATGGCGTCCTTCGACAGCAACATCGCGCCGAGCACGGACTGTTCGGCCTCGATCGCCTGGGGTGGCGTGCGGTCGTAATCGCCGCCCGCGACCCGCCGATCCTCTGCCAGCGTCACCGACGCCTGTCCTCCTGTGCTCGTCGTTGGAGCCGTTCGCACCCGAGGACAAGAGGTACCGGGACCGTCCGACAGTTTCGCCGTGAGATAGACCGGCGCGGACGTTTCGGCTGGGACCGAAGGGGCAGACGCGGCTCCGCGAACGCTATGCGCCCAGCCGTTGACGGTGCAATGAGCGCTGTGCACACAGCTGTGGAAAACCCTGTGGGAAACGCCGCCCGGACTGTCGACGGATCGGTGCACAGTGCTGTGAATTTCTCGGACGCATCGGTTGGAGGCCCGGCGTTCCGGGGGCTGCGGTGTCCACGGGTTGTGCACAACAATCGCCGGAGGTTCGTTCGGGCGGCGGCAGAACTCGGCACTGTCCGGGTGGATTACTTGTCCGGAAGGTTGTTCCGGGCAAGAATCTGCCTCGCTCAGCGCTCGCGGCCGACAACGGCGGCGAGCGTCCCGGCGCGTCGCGCAGGAGGCGGAAACAGGACCGCCCCGTCCTCGGCGAATCGCGAGGGCGGGGCGGCGCGCTACGACTCGGGAGCAGCGACCTCAGACCGGCGATACGGTCAGCGAGACGGAGGCGGTGACGTCCGGGTGCAGTTGCACCGCGATGGCGTGCGTGCCCGCCGTTTTGATAGCACCGGGTAGCTGGATCCGCTTGCGATCGAGCAGCGGACCGCCGGCCTCGCGGACCGCGGTGGCGACGTCGCCCGCCGTCACCGAGCCGAACAGCCGGCCGTCCTTGCCGGCGCGGGCGGCCAGCCGGACCGGGAGCCTCTCGAGATCGTTTTTCAGCTCGCGGGCGTGCGAGAGGTCGCGCACGTCGCGGGCGTCGCGGGCGCGTTTGATCTGCCCGATCTGCTTCTCGGCGCCCTTGCTCCACAGGATCGCTGCGCCGCGCGGCACGAGGTAGTTGCGGCCGTAGCCGTCGGCGACCTCGACGATGTCGCCGGCGAGGCCGAGTCCGGACACCTCGCGGGTGAGGATGAGCTTCATCGCGTCCTCCCGGTCAGCGTGCGGTCGAGGTGTAGGGCAGCAGGGCCATCTCACGGGCGTTCTTGATCGCCTTGGCGAGCTGACGCTGCTGCTGCGCGCTGACGCCGGTCACCCGGCGGGCGCGGATCTTGCCGCGGTCGGACACGAACTTGCGCAGCAGCGCGGTGTCCTTGTAGTCGATGTAGTCGATCTTCGCCGCGAGCAGCGGGTTGGCCTTCTTCTTCGGCTTGCGAATGGGTGGCTTGGGCATGTCAGGAACTCCTGGGGAACGGTCTAGAAGGGGGGCTCGTCGGAGAAGCCGCCGCTGGTGCTTGCGGCAGTGCTCCACGGGTCGTCGGCGGGGGCGGTTCGCGAGTCCGACCCGGAGGAGCCGAAACCACCGGAGGACGAGCCGCGTTGAGTGCGGTTCACCTTCGCGGACGCGTAGCGAAGCGACGGGCCGATCTCGTCGACCTCGAGTTCGATGACGGTGCGCTTCTCGCCCTCACGGGTCTCGTAGGAGCGCTGCTTGAGCCGGCCCTGGGCGACCACGCGCATCCCGCGGGTCAGCGACTCGGCGACGTTCTCGGCCGCCTGCCGCCAGATCGAGCAGCGCAGGAAGAGGGCCTCGCCGTCCTTCCACTCGTTGCTGTTGCGGTCGAACGTCCGCGGAGTGGAGGCGATGGTGAAGGACGCCACGGCGGCGCCCGACGGGGTGAACCGCAGTTCCGGGTCGGCGGTGAGGTTGCCGACCACCGTGATGATCGTGTCGCCGGCCATGGTCAGCGCTCGTCCGGACGCAGGACCTTGGTGCGCAGCACCGACTCGTTCAGGTTGAGCTGTCGATCCAGCTCCTGCACGGCGGCAGGAGCGGCCTGCAGGTCGAGGACGGCGTAGATGCCCTCGCCATGCTTGTTGATCTCGAAGGCCATGCGGCGACGACCCCAGATGTCGACCTTCTCGATCGTGCCGCCGTCGTTCTTGACGACGGACAGGAAGGCGTCGAGGGAGGGGGCGATGGTGCGTTCGTCGAGGCTGGGGTCGAGGATCACCATGACCTCGTAGTGGCGCAGCCGCGAAGGCGCAGGGGTACTCACAGGGAAGCCCTCCTGTGGACTGGTCGGCCACGGGCTCTCCGTGGCAGGAGGCGCTCGCCGGACCCGTCCCGGGCCGAGCCGGGCCAGCGCGGGGAACCGCGCACCGGCGAACCAAGCCAGGCTACCGGCCGCGGCGGGCCCAGTGGTAATCCGGTTGGCGGCTCAGCCGACGGGCGGGCCGCTCCTGACGACGTCCGCCGGTCGGGACAGGCGCGGCACGGACAGGACGAACCGGTCCGGGGCGGCGTCGAAGAACCCGCCGGCCGGGTCGTCGGCGCCGTCGGCGCGCACGACGTCGAGTTCGGGTCGCCACATCTCACGGATGACCTGTGCGGCCAACCCCAGCAGCAGCGCGTCGCGGACCAGCAGGACGACGACGAGCGTGCCGTAGTGGATCCCGCGCGCGGACTGGTTCGGCTCCAGGCCGAGCAGCAGCGTCAGCGTGAGGATCCACACGACAACCTCCGCGCCCTGCCAGGCCAGCGCCAGCCGCCACCGCGGCCGCGCCAGCGCCAGCAACGGCACCAGCCACAGCGAGTACTGCGGGCTCCACACCTTCGTGGTGATCAAGAAGGCGAGGACGGCGAGGAACGCAAGCTGGCCCATGCGGGGGCGGACCGGTGCGGCCAGCCCGAGCCACGCCACGGCTGCGAGGGCGAGGACGAGGGCGACCGCGACGGCGGTTCCCGGGGGCACCCAGTAGGTGGCGTCGCTCGCGTTCGGCCCGCTGGTCAGCAGGGTCCTGCCGATGGCCCAGAGGGTGCTGCGCTCGGTCGGGCGCTGGAAGCTGAACGCGTAGAACTCCTGCCAGCCGCGGTAGTAGGCCAGCGCGATCGGGACGTTGACGGCCAGCCAGGTGAGCGCCGCCGCTGCGACGGCCCAGATGGCGGGCGCCCAGCGCCGGCTGCGCAGAGCCAGGACTACCAGCGGCAGCAGCAGCAGGGCGGGATACAGCTTCGCTGCGGTGCCGAGGGCGATCAGCACGCCGCAGGCGACCGGCCGGCGCCGCGACCAGGCCCAGAGCGCCGCGCTGGTCAGCGCCATCGCGAGCAGGTCCCAGTTCGAGAAGGCGTGGAAGACCAGCAGCGGCGACAGGGCGAACAGAGCGGCGTCGTAGGGCCTGCGCCGGGAGGCATAGGCAGTGCACGCGGTCACGACGCAGCCGCAGACCGCGAGCAGGATCGCGGTCAGGGCGGCGAAGACGACGACCTCCGGCCAGTCGCTCTTCAGCACATGCACCGCCTGCGTGAGCAGGGCGGTGACCTCCATCAACCCGCCGGTGAGGACCGGATATTCGACCGCAGTGTCCCGGTACGGCACGGCGCCGACATCGAGGCGCTCGTCGGACCACAGCGGGACGACGTCGGAGTAGCAGACGTGCGTGTACTGCTTGTATCCCGTCCAGTCGCCCGTCACGCACGGTGCCTTCTGCGCGAAGGCGAGCAGCAGCGTGAATGTGGTCAGCGCAAGCAGCACCCGCGCCGGCGTCCACCACCCGGACGGGCGGATCCCGGCCCGTCGGCCCCACGCCCCGCCGACCGCGCCGGCCGCGCGCCGAGCCATCGGGTCGGTGTGGCTCGGCAGCGGCGCCGGCGGAGCGGACGGCGGGGTCACCGGCCCATCCTGGCATCGGCGGTCCGCTTCGGATTCGCTCCGCACGGTCAGGAGTCCTGCTGGTCGCTCAGCGGGTGCGCGACGGGGTCGGCTTCAGCGCCGGGCTGGGGCTCACCGTGAGGCTGCGGGTGTGGGTGGGCACCGAGGACGACGGTGCGGGCGAGGAGCTGCAGTGCGCCCTGTCGGGTGCGCAGGAGGCTGAGGACGGCGGCGGGCTGGGCGCGGTGGAGCTTGTCGACGTCGTCGGGGCAGGCGTCGAGGACGAGGAGCTCGGTGCGGTGCTCGTCGGTGTCGTACTCGACGAGCTGCTGGTCGGCGCCGTCGTCGTCGGCGACGCGGACTTGGTGGCCGCGTCCGGGGACGAGACCTCCTGGTGCGTGGCCATCCGCAGCTTGGGTTTGCCGGCGAGGAAGGTGTTCATGAAGTCCTTCCAGGTACGCCCGGGGATGTCCTTGCCGTAGAGGTTGCTGCCGTCGAAGTCGTAGACCGCCTGGGTCGACGTACCGCTGCCCACCCAGACCGCGACGCTCACCTGCGGGGTGTAGCCGACCATCCACGCGCTGCTGTTACCGCCCTTGTCCGGACCCTGCTCAATGCCCTCGGTACCGGTCTTGGCCGCGTTCGGACGCCCGCCGGACAGGCCGTCGCCGCTGAAGTCGGCGATCGGCTGGAGGGTCAGCGTGACATCGTTGGCGACCTTGGGGTCGAGCGCCTGCGCGCTCGCGTCCTTGTGCGTGTAGACGACCTGACCGTTGGAGTCGGTGGCCTGCTGCACGAAGTACGGGTCGTGGCGCACGCCGCCCGACGCGAGCGTCGCGAAGCCGACCGCCTGATCGAGCGGATGCACCGGGTAGTCGCCGATGCCGATGCCGAAGGCGGTCCGGCCACTCGCCTCCTGCAGGGTGGCCTGGCCGTTGATCTTCGTCGAGACGCCCATGTGGTGCGCGGTGTCGGCGACCTGTCCCGGGCCGACCTGCGCGGCCATCCGGTCGAAGGTGGTGTTGAGCGAGTACTTCATCGCGTTGGCGACGGTGATGTGCGAGCTGCTGAAGCCGACGTCGCTGGGGTCGTTGCAGATCTTCGTGCCCTCGATCGAGACGCACTGGCTCCCGTCGACGATCGAGTTGATGGTGATCGGTTTCAACCCGGCCGGTGTCGTGTGGCTGAGGGTCTGGCTGAGCGCGGTGGCCAGCGTGTAGGGCTTGAACGACGAGCCGGGCGCGGCGCTGCCCAGCCCCGCGTAGTCGTAGTAGTCCACCTTGCCGGCGTAGTTCCGGCCGTCCGGGCCCCCGTAATAGGCGATGATCGCGCCGGAGGACGGGTCGACGGCGACCAGCGCGTTCTTGATGTTGTGCTGTTTGCGGGTCAGGTGCGCGAAGTTGGTCCTGATGGCGGCGAGCGCGGCCTGCTGCGCCTTCGGGCGGATCGTCGTGCGGATCCGCAGCCCCCGGGCGTAGATCTCCTTCTCCGAGATGCCGTGCGTCTGCAGCTCTGCGAGCACTCGCTGCACGATCAGCTCCGTCGGTCCACTGGCCCCCAGGCGCCGGACCTGGTCGGGCTTGCGGACCGACGGGTACGTCAGCGCCCGCGCCCGGGCGGCGCTCAGGTGTCCGGTCGCGACCATGCCGTCGATCACGTAGTGCCAGCGGCCCCGCGCGGCCGCCGGGTGCACCGACGGGTCGTAGTAGCTCGGCGCCCGCAGCAGCGCGGCGAGCACCGCGCCCTGGGACACGTCCAGCTGGCTGACGTCCTTGCCGAAGAAGGCGCGGGCGCCGGCCTCGATGCCGTACGCGCCACGGCCGAAGTACACCGTGTTGAGGTAGAACTCGAGGATCTGGTCCTTGCTGTACTCGCGGGACAGCTTGACCGCGATCGCGAGTTCCTTGAGCTTGCGGCTCAGCGTGCGCGAGTCGCTGAGATAGGCGTTCTTCGCGTACTGCTGGGTGATGCCCGAACCGCCCTGCACGTCCCCGCCGGTGAGGTCGGACAAGGCCGCTCGCAGCGTTCCGCGGATGGAGACCCCGGGCTCGTGGAAGAAGCCGCGGTCCTCGGCGGCGAGCACGTCCCAGCGGACCTGCGGCGGCACGCTGCTGAGCGGGACGAGGCTTCGGTCGATGGGGCCGATCTTCGCCATGGTCGATCCGTCGGCGTACTGGATGACCGCCACCTGCGGCAACGGCAGGCTCTGCGGGCTGGGGACGTCGCTGAGTGAGTAGAAGAGGACGACGGCGATCACGACGATGACCGTGGCGAAGGCGAGCAGCCAGGTTCCCAGGATGCCGAGGCGGCGCAGCCAGCGGTGCCGCCGCGACATGGCGGCGAGGCGGGCCTTCTTCGCCACCCGCTTGCGGTGCCGGCGGGCGAGAAAGCGCTGGAACGTGTTCTGGTCGGCCGGTGCGGAGCCGCGGGGAGGGTTGGCCACGGTCAGTCCGCGGTCTTACCGGTACTTCGCATCCGTCCGACGGTACTTCACGAGGACGTCGGCGCCCGTTCTATACAGCACCCTCTGCGAGCGGCGGATGCCCGCGCTTGCCGGCTGTTATGACCCGGCGTCGGCGGCGGCGGCGCCCGCCGTGTCCCCGGTCGCCGCCTGCGGAGACCCGGTCGACCCGTTCACCGACCGGCGCAGGATTTGCGCCACGTCGAGCACCTGCACGTCCTCGCGGGCTTCGCCGTTGGCGACCTTGGCGGTGACGGCATCGGCGAGCATGACCATGCAGAACGGGCAGGCGGTGGAGATCAGGTCGGGGTTCAGGGCGAGGGCCTCGTCGGTGCGCTCGACGTTGACCCGCTTGCCGATCTTCTCCTCCATCCAGAACCTGGCGCCGCCGGCGCCGCAGCAGAATCCGCGGTCCTTGCAGCGGTGCATCTCCTGTGCGGCCAGCGCCGGGATGCTCGCCAGGACCTCGCGGGGCGGCGTGTAGACCTTGTTGTGCCGGCCGAGGTAGCACGGGTCGTGGTAGGTCACCTTCTTGTCGAGCGGCTCGACGGGCGTCAGCCGCCCCTCGGCGACCAGGCGCGCCAGCAGTTGGGTGTGGTGCACGACCTCGTAGTGGCCGCCGAGCTGCGGGTACTCGTTGGCGAGCGTGTTGAAGCAGTGCGGGCACGTCGCGACGATCTTCAACGGGGCCGCGCGGGTGATCGAATTGAGGGTCTCGACATTCTGCATCGCCTGCATCTGGAACAGGAACTCGTTGCCGAGCCGCCGCGCCGGATCGCCGGTGCAGGTCTCCGCCGATCCCAGGACGGCGAAGTTGACGCCGGCGGCGTGCAGAAGCTCGGCGAAGGCCTTGGTGACCTTCTTCGACCGGTCCTCCAGCGCGCCGGCGCAGCCGACCCAGAACAAGTAGTCGACATCGACGCCCAGCTTGTCGCCCGGCACGGCCCGGCGGACCTCGAAGTCGAGTTCGTCGATCCACTCGTCCCGGCCGCGGTCGGCCAATCCCCAGGGATTGCCCTTGTTCTCGATGTTGCGCAACATGACGCCGGCCTCGGACGGGAACGCCGACTCGATCAGCACCTGGTAGCGGCGCATGTCCACGATGTGGTCGATGTGCTCGATGTCGACCGGGCACTGCTCCACACAGGCCCCGCACGTGGTGCACGACCACAGGACGTCCGGGTCGATCACGCCACCCTGCTCAGCCGTGCCGACGAGCGGACGGACCGCTTGCTCCGGCCCCGACGTCGGCACCCGGGGGAAGCCGGCCTCGGGCACCTCATGGCCGTGCTCGCCGCCCTCGAACGTCGGGCTACTTCCTTCCTCTACGGTCAGTCCGCCGATCAGGTACGGCGCCTTCGCGAACAGGTGGTCGCGCAGGTCCATGATCACGAGCTTCGGCGAGAGCGGCTTGCCGGTGTTCCAGGCCGGGCACTGCGACTGGCAGCGGCCGCACTCGGTGCAGGTCGCGAAGTCGAGATAGCCCTTCCATGTGAAGTCCTCGATCTTCCCCCGGCCGAACACGGTGTCCTCCGAGAGGTTCTCCACGTCGGCGAAGTCGATCGGCTCGCCCTCGTCGTCGGTGACCGGCAGCAGCGGGCCCAGCGCGTCCGGCTCACGCTTCGTCAGCACGTTCAACGGTGCGGTCGCGATGTGCAGGTGCTTCGAGTAGGTCACCACGATCGCGAACCCGAACACCACCGCCATCTGCGCGAGCAGGAAGAACGTCTCGACGCCCTGGTTGTACGCGCCGCTACCCAGCGCCTTCGCCACCAGATAGGACGCGAACGGCCACGTGGACCGGCCGAACGGGAGATGGCCGGTGTTCCACTGCGCGCCCCGGTACAGCAACAAGGTGATGATGACCAGGCTGATCATCCCGAGGATCACCCACGCGGGCCCGGTGTGCGACCCGTAGAACCGGCTGGCGCGCTGCCGCCGCGCAGGAGCATCACGGAGCCGGTTCACCGCGAACCAGACGATCGCTATCAGCACGGCGACGGCGAAGAAGTCCTCGATGAACCCCAGCCAGCGGGCGCGCCCGAACAACGGGAACGCGAAGTCCTGACTGATGATCAACGCGCCGAACGCCTCGACGATCGTGGCGCCGAGGATCACGAATCCCCAGAACGTGAAGAAGTGCGCCAGGCCGGGTGCCGACCACTTCAACAGCTTGCGTTGCCCGAACACTTCGCGAAGTTCGGACTGGACGCGCTCGCCCAGCTCGTCGGTGCGTCCGACTGCCGGCCGTCCCGACCGGATCAGGCGCACCAGCCAGGCGATCCGCCGGCCCGCGACCGCCGCCGTGACGACGAGCATCGCGAGAGCCAGGCCGATGCGCAGCCAGCCGGGGAACGTGTAGCGCCAGTCGACGAACACGCCGGAGGCGAGTGCAGTCGAGGAAGAGGCGACGGCCGAAACAGCCACGTGCGAAGCTCCTCGTTCGTGCGGAAGTAACACCACACTATGAGCTGCAGCGCGGGCGTTACCGACGGGTAACCGGGCCGAGCTGGATCTGCGGCTCGCACGGGAGGGTTACGGCCCAGGCTCGAACGTCCTCATCCTCGCGAGGACTCCAGCGCGGCGCTGCGCAACGCGTCGAGAACGGTGCGTACCGCCGGGGTGGGCTCGTTGCGAGAGCGCCGATACAGCACCCCGATCCGCCGCGAGCCGAGGCCGGCCAGTGCGACCACCCGGACCTCGGCCGGCGGGGAGGCCGTCAACGCGAGCACCGGTACGAAGGCGCCCGCGAGTCCGGCCGACACGAGGACGAGCGCCGCCGAGAAGTCCTGGCACACGTGCGCCGCCGGGAGCGCCAGCGCGCTGGTCTGCCGCACCCGCTTCATGGCCTGACCGACCGCGCTGTCAGCAGGCCCGTCGATCCAGGGACGGGTGGCGACGACCGCGAGATCGTCGAAGTCCGGCCACCCTGCCGGTACCACGACGCGGAAGGGGTCGTCGTACAGCGCCTCGTATCGCAGCCCGCGGGGCACCGGGCGGCGGCGGTGCGCGTCGTCCTCGATCAGTGCCAGGTCGGTGCGGCCGGCGAGAACGTCGGCGGCTGCGGTCAGGTCGTTCAACTGGTGCACGGACAGGTCGATGCCGGGGTGGGACTCGGCAAGCGACACGATCGCCGCGCCGGCGAAGCCGCGTAGTGCGGTGACGAACGCGGCCACGGTCACCGGCCCGGTGACCGCCCCGGCCACCGCGCTGAGCTCGGCGGCGGCGTCGTCCAAGACCTGGACGAGGGCCTCGGCGTGTACGAGAAGCCGACGTCCGGCCGTGGTGAACTGGATCGAGCGGTGACCGCCACGCCGGGATCGGTCGATGAGCGCGAACCCGGTCTCGCGCTCGAGGAGCACCAGTTGCTGGGAGACCGCCGAGGGAGAGATGCGCAGCGCCGATGCCGCTGCGACCACGCCGCCGTGCCGCTCGACAGCCCGCAGGACGATCAGACGCCGAGGATCTACCTCCATGAAGCTCAGCTTCACTGAGAGCTAAGCAGATTGCAATTTTCTTTCAGCGCCGGACGGCCGATGATAGAAGTGTCAGGGATTCACACATACCACGGAAGAGCCCCCATGAGCACCGATCAGTCGCGAGTCTTCAACGCGGCCACCAACGTCCTGGCCTACGCCCAGGCCTTCACCACCGCCAGCCTGCGCGGCGAGGACGAGGCGGTGCCGGCTCGCCGGTCCGCCCGCCGGGTCCCGGCGCTGCTGCGCCTGCGGCACCGCGCCGGCCGCTAGGCTCCGCCGGGTCAGGACGTGGCGACCCAGCCCCCCATGTCCCGGGTGGCCGTCTCGGACGGCGCGTCGCCCAGGACCGGGTGCAGTTCGAGAGCGGGCGAGTACCGACTCGCGGGGGTCCTCCGGCCGAGCGCCTCGGCGATCGCCCGCACGTAGTGCGGCGCCCCGCCGCAACAGATCCCGATGTAGGCGACGCCGAGGTCGGCGGCCTCACGGGCGAAGTCGGCCATCTCGAACCGGGTCAGCGCGGCGCTTTCCAGTCGCAATGGGAACAGGCGTTCACCGTCCGGACCGACGAGGGACTCGAAGGCGGGGATGGCCGGCGTGGTGCGGTACGGCACCGGTTGCGCGGCGATCGGCACGTCGACCGCCGCGCGGACGCGTTCGAGGAGCGGCAGCATCGTCGCCGGCCCGCGGGAACAGTTCAGTCCCACGACGGCGGCGCCGGCGTCGGCGAGTGCCCGGCAGGCGTCTGCGTAGTCGTAACCGTCGTAGGTGTGCCAGGGATGCACACTCGCGAACGTCACCATGGCTGGCAGGCCGAACTCCTGGCAGACCTCGAGCCCGATCAGCGCTTCACCGACGAAGTCGTTCGTCTCGCTGATCACAAAGTCGACGCCCTCCTCGACCGCCCATCGCAGCTGCTCGCGGTATTGGGCGCGGACGATCTCGCCGGACCGCACGGGATCGGCCGGGTCGAACGACCAGGTATTGCAGATGTTGCCGGCGACCAGCGCGCCGCCTTCGGCCGCGACCTCGTTGGCGATCCGCACTGCCTGCCGGTTCATCTGCTCGAGGTCGTCCTCGCGGCCGATGTCGCGCAACTTCTGCCGGTGCGAGTAGTAGGTGAGCGCCACCATGACGTCCGCCCCCGCGCGGAGGAACTCCCGGTGCAGCTGCCGCAGCGCCTCCGGCGCGTCGAGGATGACCTCGGGAACGTAGGGACCGGCCTGCACGTAACCGCGCCGCTCGAGTTCGAAGACGTATCCCTCGGCGCCGACGACGAGGCCGTCGGCGATCCGCTCCGCGAACGTCTGGTTGGACGGTCGGGACATTCAGTGCACCTCGTCCGGTAGAAGGGCGCTTGCTCGGTCGTCGACGCGGTCGCCGAAGCGGGCCGGGTCGAAGCGCGTGATGTCGTACTCGGTTCCCGTCTTCAGCGCCAGCTGGCAGAGCACTCGACCGACCCATGGCGCGAATTTGTATCCCGTGCCGCGCCAGCCGACGCCGACCGAAACGTTCTGGTATCCCGGCACCAGCCCGAGGACGAACTCGTCGTCGGACACCAGGTCGTAGTCGCATTGGTCGACGTCGAGGACGTCGCTGACGTCGGCGCCCTGCAGCCCGGGCATGCATTGGTCGACGAATTCGGCGATGTTCCGGATGGTGGTGGTTCCCCGGGGAACGTCGGGCGGGTTGTAGTAACCGACCTTCACCGCGTCGATGACGCCGTCGACGATGGGATGCACGTATATGCCGGTGTCGAGGTAGGCGATGACGGGCATGCGGTCGGCGGTGAACTGGGCGCGGTCGGCAGGATGTGGAACGAAGTACTTCGCCTCGCTCGGTCGGTCACGGGTCAGCGGGATCTGTAGCCGGCACCCCTCGAGGCGGTGCAGGAGGTCGTTCGTGCCGTGCCCGGCCGTGATCACCAGAGCGCGGGCTCGGACCTCTCCGGCGCCGGTAGCGACCCGGACCACCTCGCCGTCGTCGACGATGCCGAGAACCTCAACCCCTTCCCGGATCGCCACGCCGCCCTCGACGAGGGCGCCGAGCAGGGCGCGGGTCACCGCGGCGAGATCGACAACTCCCGCTCCGGGATCGAGGTGTGCCTCATCTGCCCGGAGGTAGCCGAACCGGGCGCGCAGCTGCGCGGCGTCGAGGACGTCGGCGGCGACTCCGGCCGAGCGCATGACTGCGGTGCTGCGCCGTCCGTACGTGCCGTCGAGGTCCGGCGTGACGGTTTCGGCGGCGATGTTCATGCAGCCGCAGCGCACGAGGGCGCGGACTCCGCGGTCGCCTTCGAATTCGGTCCACAGCCGCATCGCCTCGTCGGCGAGCCGGACGTACTGCGTGTCGAGGTAATCCCTGCGGTAGGAGCGGGTGCGCCCGTACGACGCCGTCCGGGGGTCGCCGATCCGGCCGGCCTCGAGGACGGCCACCCGCGCGCCCGTCGCGGCGGCCTGACAGGCGGTGAACAGGCCCATGACTCCACCGCCGACGACGACGAGATCCAGGATGTCCTCGCCGGCGGAATCAGTCACGACGCCGCAGGTTCATCGATCGGACGCAACTCCTCGGCATAGGACACAGACATCCTCAGCAGCGCACCGGATGGGTCGACCTTGTACTGCCCCAGCCGCCACAACGGCGGAGAGTACGCGTGGATGCTGACACTACCCACGGCCAATCCGGACAGCCGATGGATGTGATCAGGCCCGAAGTCGAAGGCGTTGCCGGCGTCGACCTGGCGACGCAGCTCCGGTGATCCGACAGCCAGCCGCTGCTCCAGCAGGCTGCCGTCGACGACGGCGACCGCGCCCGAGGAAGTGTCGTGATCGTGCCAGCCCGTGTCGTTCGCCGGCGTCCAGCACAGCAGCCAGACGTCGACGTGCGCATCGCGGTGCAGGCACTCGTAGTGTCGCTCGTCGTCGTCGAAGGCGACGTGCTGACGCCAGAGCTCCTGGCGGTCACCGATCCGCTTCACGAGATCGATGAGCTCCGCCCGGTTCAGATCGCGGTCAGGCAGGCCGCCGAGACCGGGACCGGCGACGGGCGACGTGCTGGCGGGGTCGGTGCGCGTGGACGCCGTCATGGGATTGCTCCTTCCAGGAGTCGGGCTGGATTGATCACGCCGACCGCATGGGCGGCTGCGTCGCCCAGTTGCGCGTCGGCCGGCTCGGTGTAGGGACGGTCGCTGCCGAGGACGAGGACGTCGATGCCCAACGCGCGGACCAGCGCGTCGATCGCCTGCCGACCGTGCGAGGCCGTGTCGACGAACGTGTTCGGATCGACGACGAAGCGCCGGCCGCTGCGGGCGGCGAACCGCTCGTGCTGCACGGCCGCCAGCCCGGCGCCGGCCACGAAGCAGATCCGCAGGTCGGGAAGCAGGCTGCGCCCGGCTGCGTGCCAGGCCCACCAGGCGGCCTGCAGCTGAGCTGGGTAGTCGACCACAGCCGGCCACCAGGCGGGGACGCCGGTGCGCGGCTCGGCGACTGGGCCGGGATGCACGAGCACCGGCCAGCGCAACTGCTCGCAGCGACGCAGCAGCGGCGCTGTGAGCTCGACGGCCGCCGGCGACGCGAGCAGCGCAGCGGGTATCTGCAGGCCCACGAAGCCGGCGCCGCGCAGGTCGGCGAGCCGGTCGACGTCGGGGTCGTGCGCGCTCACCGCGGCCCACGCCCGAAACGGCGTCGGCAGCTCCAGTGCACCGCGATGCCATGCGTCGAGAAGCGGGGCCGCCTGATCCGGCGCCAGGTACTCGATCCCGAGCGGCGTCGACAATGAGACACACGCGGCGAACGTGTCCGCCTCACGGCCCGCGCGGAAGGCGGCGTCGTGCTCGGTCCGGACCACCTCGTACGGCGGCTCGGTGGCTGTGTACAGGGTCCAGTTCCGCAGCATCGGAGGAGCTGCGCGCGAGCACAGCGCGTCGACAAGTGCAGTCGGCCAGAGGTGCTGGTGGACATCGATCCGCCCACGAGCGCGCAATGCAGACCCTTCCCCGGCAGATGGTGAACCGCTTCACTGTACCGCTTCAACGGACCAGGATGTCAGGGGGCTCATCTAGCATCACGGAATGCGCGAGCGCCCGAAGCGGGTCACGCTTCGCGACGTCGCGAGAGAGTCGGGACTGTCCCCGACAGCCGTCTCCTACGCCCTTCGTGGCCTGCACGTGCCGGTCGCGACCCAGGAGCGGGTGCGCACCGTCGCCACCCGGCTGGGGTACCAGGTCGACCCCATCGCGCGGGCGCTCGCATCGGGACGGACCGGCTACGTCGGCGTGCTCTGCGGCTCACTGCAGGACATCTGGCAGCAGCATGTCGCGGCCGCGCTCGGCCGGGAGCTGCTCGAGGTCGGTCGCCACGCCTTGATCGTCGACGCGTCGAACAGCCCAGCCTTGGAGGCGAAGCTGGCTGGGCAGCTCGTCGATCAGCGGGTCGACGCGCTGATCGTGCTGTGGGTCGACCCAGGCGGCCCGCACTGGCCCGACATCGCCCGCAGGACCCTGCTGGTCTCCATCGGCGACGGGCTGCCGGGGGCGCTCACCGCCGCCGAGGTCGTGTTCGACAACGACACCGGCGTCGCCCAAGCCCTGGGCCAGCTGCACGACGCGGGGCATCGGCGGATCGCGGTCTTGACGCCCTCCGCGCGGAGCAGTCCACAGCGGCCGGCCGAGGTCGTTCTGAGCCGGGTGTCCGCAGAGCTGGGGATGCAGGTGCGGCTGCACATGTCGCCGCACGACCTCGACGGCGCCGCCGCCGCAGCGGCCGAAGCGCTGTCCGCCGACCCGTCGCCGACCGCCTTCTTCTGCCTGGCCGATTCGATGGCCTACGGCGTCTACGCCGCAGCCGGTCGGCTCGGACTCCGCATTCCGGAGGACATCTCGGTCTTGGGCTACGACGACAACCCGGTGTCGCAGCTGCTCACCCCGCCGTTGTCGAACTACCGGTGGCCGGTCGACGCGGTCGTGGCACAGGCCGTCGAGCGGACCGTTCGCGCCATCGACACCGACAAGCGCTCTCGTCGAAAGCTGGTGACTCCGGTCGCGCAACCCCGCGGATCGGTCGGACCGCCGCGAATGGCGTGAACGCGCAGCGGCGCCCCGTCCTCTCGGGTGGACGGGGCGCCGCCGGAAAGCACCGATCAGGAGATGTGGTTCGCCTGCAGGAATGCCTTGGCGACGGCCGAGGGGTCCTGCTGGTCGATCGCGACCGCCTTGTTCATCGCGATGATCGCCTCAGTGGTGAGCAGCTTGCTCACCGCGTTGAGCGTCTGTTCGAACGCCGGGCCTTCCTTGGCGAGCAGCGACTTCTTCACGACCGGGACCACCTGCTGGAACCCGAAGATGCCCTTCGTGTCGGTCAGCACGGTGTACTTGCCGCTGGCCAGTTGAGGGTCCGTCGTGAAGATGGCGATGCTGTTGACCTTGCCCTGGTCCAGCGCCTGGTACTGACTGCCGATGGGCACCGGCTTGAACTGGACCTGCGTCAGTCCGTAGGCCTTCTTCAACCCGACGACGCCCTGGTACCGGGTGGCGTTCTCGGGCGGCCCGGCGTAGGTGAACGAGCCGACCTTTTTCAGATCGCCGATCGCCTTCAGCCCGTGCTGTTGCGCGTAGGCCTTCATCGTGGCTAGCCCGTCCGCGTCCTGGAACGGGGTCGGGTTCAGTACGGCGAAGCCGTGCTTGTTCTCGTACTGGGTCGCCACCGAGAGCGTCTGGGCGGCGGACTTCGGGTTGTCGGCGAGCCCGGCCAGCACCGTGGCGATGACGCCGGTGTACTCCGGATACATGTCGATCTTCCCGCTCTGCAGTGCGGCGTTGATGGTCGTCGACGAGCCGATATTGCCCTTCAGCGTGACCGTAAACCCCTTGGCCCGCAGGGCCTGCGAGTACAACTCCCCGAGCAGGTATTCCTCGGAGAAGTTCTTGTCGCCCATCACGATGGCCGGCTTGCCCTTGCCCGGCTGACCCGCCGGCAGGTTGGCGTTGCCTGTGCCACTCGGCACGCTCATGCTGGGTGCGGCGCTGCTGCTGCTGCTGCTGCTCGCGGGCGCGGAGCTCGAACTGCCCGACGTGGCCGCCGCGGACGTGCTGCCCCCACCGCCGCCACCGCCTGAGCTGCTGCTGCACGCGGAGACGGCGAAGGCGAGGCTGACCGCGGCGGCGATGCCGACGGTCCGACTTACCAGTGAAACCCGTTTCATCGATTGTCTCTTCCTGTGTAGAGATGATGACCGACACCCGCTAGTGCGCCTTCTCCCGGAGCGCCCTCCTCGAGGCCGGCCTCGTCGGTGCTGAACAGCTCTGATTCCTCGCCCACCGGACGGGCGGCGCGCTTGCCCGCGGCACCGCGACTCACCCGTAGTCCCTCGGGGGTCACCAGCCGTTCGATGCCGATGAACGCAATCTGGACGAGGAACGCCAGGACGATCAGCACGTAGGAGGCGCCGATGACCCCGCTGAGCCGGAACGACTCCTGATTGCTGATGATGTCGCCCAGGCCACCTCCGCCGAAGAACCCGGCCAAAGTGGCCGTGGCGACGACGAACACCGCTGACGTCCTGACGCCAGCGAAGATCAACGGTAGCGCAAGGGGCAGTTCCACGCGCCACAGCACCTGCATCGGGTTGAGCCCGATCCCCTTCGCGGCGTCGACGATCTCGGGGTCGACCTGGTCGATCGCGACGTAGGTATTGGTGAGGATGGGTGGAAAGGCCAGCACGGTGAGCGCAATGAGAACGTCGGTCGTTCCGATGCCGACGATCGGCAGGAAGATTGCGAGCAGGGCAAGGCTGGGTAACGCTCGGCCCAGGTTCGAGACGTTGATCGCTAGGAACGAGAACCGATGGATGTGCCCGAGGAACACACCCAGAGGCAGGCCGATGACGAGTGCGATCGCCACCGCCTCGGCCGAGATCCCCAGGTGCGTGTAAAGAGCGTGGAGGACTACGTCGGAGCGGTCGACGATGAAGTTGAACGCGCTGAGAAATGGGCTGCTCATGTGTTCACCTCGCCCGCCGGACCGATGCCCAGGGCGTCAGAAGCCGTTGCAGAAGGACGAACAGCGCGTCGGCGAAGAGGGCAAGCAGGATGCACAGCACGCCGGACGCGATGAACTTGGTGTTGAAGTCGCCCGCATTCAGCGCGTCGAAGATCGGTTTGCCGAGCCCCTCCGGAACGATGAACGCCGCCACGGTCGCCAGCGAGATGATGGTGACGACCGCGACCCGCAGGCCGGCGATGATCGTCGGAACGGCGAGCGGCAGTTCTACGCGCAGCAGAATCTGCGCGTCGGTGAGGCCGGTGCCGCGCGCGGCATCGACGACGTCGGGGGAGACCGCCGACAACCCGGCGAGCGTGTTGGTGAACAGAATGAGCAAGGTGTAAGAGACCAACGCGATCTCTACGGTCCAGTCGTTGATGCCCGTGATGGTCACCAGGATTTGAAAGGCCGCGAGCGACGGGATCGTGTAGAGGAGGCTGCCGAAAAACGTGACCGGCCCGACCATCCAGCGTGCTCGGTGAGCCAGGACGGCCAGAACGAACGCAATGACGAACCCGACAGCCACGGCGATCACCGTGAGCTTCACGTGCTCGATCAACCGCGCCTCGAAGTCGACCTTGCTGCTCCAGTTCTGCGTGAACCAGGTCCAGCAGAAGGTCTCGTTCTTGGTCACGCAGCTCGAAGTCTGTCCGAATTGCGGAATCGTCGGCCCGCTATCGGCGAGGAGCCCCGTGAGGAAACTCATGAGCTGCTGGCCGTCCGCTCGTCGGCGCGGTCACGGCGTAGCGCCTCGTTGATGAGCTCGATGGTGACCGAGCCCGTCGGATTGCCGTTGTCGTCGACGACGAGCAGCGGCCGCATCGAGTCGGACATCATCACCGAGAGCGCGTCGCGCAGCGTGGCCGTCGACCGCACCGTGCTCGATTCGCCGGCGCCGCGCGCGACCGACGCGTCCTCGAGCCGGATCTCGTCGATGCGAGTGAGGGCCAGCCGCTTCAGGCCGCGGTCTGCTCCGACGAAACGGGCGACGAAGTCGTCGATGGGGTTGGCGAGGATGTGGTGCGGAGTGTCGTACTGCACCAGCTGGCCGCCCTCACGCAGGATCGCGATCCGGTCGCCCATTTTGATCGCCTCGTCGATGTCGTGGGTGACGAAGACGATCGTCTTGCGAATCTCGCGCTGCAGGCGGAGGAATTCGTTCTGCAACCGCTCGCGGCTGATGGGGTCGATGGCGCCGAACGGCTCGTCCATGAGCATCAACGGCGGGTCGGCGGCGAGCGCCCGCGCGACGCCCACGCGTTGCCTCTGGCCGCCGGACAGTTGGCTCGGGTAGCGGGAGCCCATCTCCTGGGGGAGGCCGATGAGATCGAGCAACTCGTGCGCGCGGTCGTTCATTCGCTTGCGGTCCCAGCCGAGCAGCTTGGGAACGACCGAGATGTTCTTCGCGATGGTGAGGTGCGGGAACAGGCCGACGTGCTGGATGACGTAGCCGATCTCGCGGCGCAAATCTGTGGTCGAGCGGCCGTTGATCGTCTTGTCGTCGATCAGGATGTCGCCGCTGGTCAGGTCGATCATTCGATTGACCAGGCGCATGGCCGTCGTCTTGCCGCACCCCGAGGGGCCGACCAGGACGCACACCTCGCCGGCCGGCACGGTGAAGGACAGGCTGTCGATCGCGGCGGTTTCGGCGTTCGGGTACCGCTTGGAGACATTCCGGAACTCGAGCGGGGCCGCCGTGCCCGTTTGACCGCCCGTCATGCCGGACTACCGAAGATCGTCATATGTGAACCACCTTCCGGGATCCGGAGTGCGCCAATGATAAGCGGACGGCCTGTCAGGTCCAGCGGTTGTTCATCCTCCCGGGGACCTTGTGACGGCACCGTTACAGAGATCGGGAACCTGCGCGGTACGGCCCGTGCGCGGATTGCAAACTCAGCTGTTGTTGCGCAATGCGCTCCGCGTTCTGTCTGGCGCACATATTAGACCTCTGTCAGCCGGCGTCTAGGGGCCGGCGAGGTTCGGCGAAAAATTTCCCGCGCTCTCGGGCTCGCCGGAGTGGTAGGGCCGACCGGGGCGCGCGGTGTCAACTTGTCCAGTTCCCGGGCGCGAGCCTAGGCTCTCCCTGTCGGTGCGCCATCTGAAACGAGCAGTGCTATGCGCAACAAGGCTCTTGCGGCTGTTCTTCGTGACCTCCTCGGCAGAGCGCGTTATGAGGTGCTGCCGACGACGTCCTGCGAGGCTCTCGTAGCAGACAACCTGCCGCCGGGGTTCACCGTGACGATCACCGCGTCACCCAGCAAGGGGCTCGAAGCGACGCTCGATCTGGCCGAACGCCTGGCGCGGCGCGGGTTCGACGCGGTTCCGCACCTGGCCGCGCGGATGGTCCGTGGGCGGGGTGAGCTGGCTGAGATATGCCAGCGGCTGACCGCTGCGGGCATCACAACGGTCTTCGTGCCCGCAGGCGACGCCGATCCGCCGGCCGGGGATTACGACGGTGCCCTCGACCTGCTCCGGGATCTCGCCGAACTCGGTGGCCCGTTTCCGACCGGCCCGTTCCAGGACGTCGGCATCACCGGCTATCCCGAGTCCCATCCCGCCATTCACGACGACCTCACAATCCAGGCTATGTGGGACAAACGACGATTCGCGACGCAATTGGTCAGCAATCTGACGTTCGATCCCGACATCCTGCAGACGTGGATACGTCGCCTTCGCGCGCGCGGGATCACCTTGCCGCTGCTTATCGGCATCCCAGGCCCGGTCGACCGTACGAGACTGCTGGCGATGTCGACCAAGATCGGTGTCGGGGAATCGACGAGGTTCCTCGTCAAACATCGCCGGACGTTGACGCGGTTGGCGGCACCCGGCGGGTTCACTGGCGAGCGATTCCTCCAGCGTTCGGCGCCGGCGTTCCTCGCCGAGAACGCGCGCGTGGCCGGGCTGCACGTCTTCACCTTCAACCAGGTCGCCGAGACAGAGCGGTGGCGCCAGGACTGGCTGCGACGTCTCGGCGGCAGCGTGGCTGCGCTCAGCTGATCAGCTCGTGTGCAGCAGCGCCGCGATCTCGCGCTCCAGCCCGCTCAGGCCGGTCGGGACGACCGTGAGCGGTAACCCCAGCGACTGCGCCGCCTGCTGGGCCAGCCCCGCCAATTCCTCGGTCGGCTGCTGGGCCAGCCAGACGACCCGGCGGTAGTGCTCGAAGTAGGCATCTCGAAGCTCCGGGTGGTGGTCCAGCCCGAGCTCTCGCAGCACGGTCCGCGAGAAGGACCGCACCAAGAAGTCGGTGAGGACGTAGGTTCCCGGCTCGGACTCGAACAGCTCCTGCATCCGCGACGCGCCGGCGAAGACGTCGTAGCAGTGCAGTCCGGTCAGCCGCCTCAGCCCGAGGCGCTGGCACACGGCATCGAGCGCCCCGTACGTGCCGCAGTCCGCGTAACCGACGGCGACCGACGCGTATGTCGCGCGGAGTTCCCGCGCGAGCGTGTCGACGCGGTCGGCGATCAGGTGCGGTTGGTTGTGGAGCAACGGCGGCAGGGGATGCACGTCGACCGGCCATCCGTGCGAACTGATGACAGTTGCGGCGGGCTCGGCCAGAGCTCCGCAGGCGATCAGCGCGATGCGTGCCCCGGGCGAGCGCATGCCGGGTGCGGGCTCACTGCGGGAAGGCAAGCTGGTCGACGAACTTGTCGTTGAAGTCGGCACGGTCGGAGAGCTCGACATAGCGCACCTCCTCGAGCAACGCCTGAGCGCCGGCCCGTTCACGCTGGCTCAGCAGCGCCATCTTGGCGCCCTCACCTGCGACGTTTCCCGCTGACACGATGCGCAGAATCGGCAGCTTGGGAACGAGCCCGATGCGGACGGCCGCCGCCGGCGACAGGTATGTCCCGAACGAGCCGGCGAGCAGGACCTGCTGCACGTCGCCGGGCCCGACGCCGAGCTCCTCGAGCAGTAGCGACCACCCGGTGGCGATCGCCGCCTTGGCGAACTGCAGCTCGCGAATGTCGCGCTGCGACAGATACACGCCGTGCTCGGAGCCGTCGCGGTGCAGGACGAAGATCCGCTCCTCGCCGAGATAGGTCAACCGGTCGGCGAGCGCCGGCGCCACCGTCTGCGCCACCGCATCGGCGACGAAACGCCCGGAGGCGTCGACCAGCCCGATGCGGACCAGTTCGGCCACCGCGTCGACGAGTCCGGATCCGCACAGGCCCGACGGTGCTATGTCACCGATGACGCCGAGCTCGACGTCGGCTCCCAGCTTGACGACCTCGATCGCACCGTCTGCCGCCCGCATGCCGCAGCGGATGGCGCCGCCCTCGAAGGCGGGTCCGGCCGGCGCGGCCGTGGCCACGATCCGGTCGCCGTCGGCGAGCACGAGCTCGCAGTTCGTCCCGACGTCGATGAACAGGCGCAGGCGCTTGTCCCGGTCCATGCCGGTCGCGAGAATTCCGGCGACGATGTCCCCGCCGACGTACGCCCCGAGCGCCGGGAACAGCACGGCCCGCGCACCCGGGTGCAGCTGCAGGCCCAGTTCGCGCGCGGGAACCACCGGCGGCATGGCGGACGACAGCACGAACGGCGCCACCCCCAACGGTTCCGGGTCGATGCCGAGCGCCAGGGCGGTCATCGTCGCGTTGCCGGCGACCGCGACCTCGTAGACCTCGTCCGGGTCGACGGACGCTTCCGCGCAGACCTCCTCGGCCAACTCGGCCAGTGTTTCGTGCGCGGCCGCGGTCAACCGGTCGAGCGCCGCGGGATCCATCATGGTCGCGCTGATCCGGGTGATCACGTCCCCGCCGAATGGCTGCTGCTTGTTCAGCCGCGACTGCACCGCGGCGGGCGTTCCGGTGGTGAGGTCCAGCAGCGTGGCGACCGCGGTCGTCGTGCCGAGGTCGAAGGCGATGGCGAACTGCCGATCCGTCGTGTCGCCCGGCTCGACGTCGATGAGGATGTCGTCGACGATGACGGCCGTGACGGCGAAGTCGGATGCGCGCAACACTTGCGGCAGCCGGCGCAGCACGTGCAGGTCGGCGGTGAGCTCGAGATCCTCCAGCGCGTCGAGCAACCGGGCCAGGTCCGGGCGTTGGTCGGCCAACGACGGCTCGCTGAGCTCGACGTACCGCTTCTGCACCGCGGGCCGGAGGATGACCTGGCGGCCGACGCCGACGGTCGCGGCCTTCGGCCGCGTCGCGAGGGGTGGCACGGAGATCCGGAGGTCGACGGTCGCCTGCGCCAGGCAGGCCAGCCGCCAGCCCTGCCGCAGCTCGTCGGGCGTGAAAGCCCGCACGTCCAACCGGCCGACCGGCACCGTGCCGGACAGGATCTGCACCTTGCACTTCTTGCATGTCCCGTGCCCGCCGCAGGTGGAGTCGATGGCGATGCCGTTCCAGCTCGCAGCGTCGAACACCGTGACGCCGGGCGGCACCCGCGCCGTCCGCTCTGCCGGCAGGAAGGTCATCTCGACCCGTCCGGATCCCTCGTGGGTCGCGGTGTGCCCCGGCGTCGGTTCGATCAGTCCCTCGCGCCGGTAGCTGTCGCGGTCGGCCGATTCGGGCAGCCGCGGCTGCGGGTCGCTCACGTCCCCGCGAGCTGCCGGGCCCGGTGCGCTGCGATCCAGGCGGCTCCCCACTCGTCGTGGCCGAGAACGAGGTCGGCGGCTTTCACCGCGGCCACGAGCTGCGGAGTGCGGGTGTCCATGATCGCACTGGTCAGCCCGGCGGACATCGCGATGGGCAGGAACGCGGCGCCGATCGCAGCACGGTCCGGCATGCCGAACGACACGTTGGAGGCGCCGCAGGTCATGTTCAGGCCGTGGCGGTCGCGGATGCCCCGCATGGTGGTCAGCGTCGTCTGGACGACAGTGGTGTCGGCGCCGATCGGCATGGCCAGCGGGTCGATCACGATGTCCTCGACCGCGATCCCGTATTCCTTCGTCGCGACAGACACGATGTGGTCGACCAGTTCCAGGCGGCGTTCTGCTTCCATCGGGATCTCGTCGGCGTCGTTGGGGAGCGCGATGACGGCGGCGTCGTACTTCTTCACCAGCGGCAGGATGGCCGCCATCCGGTCGTCCTCCGCGGTAACGGAGTTGACCAGAGCGCGCCCCTGGTACACCGAAAGGCCCGCCTCGAGCGCCTCCACGACGGATGAGTCGATGCAGATCGGCAGATCGGTGCACTTCTGCACCAGCCGGATCGCCCGTGCCAGGAGGTCGGCCTCGTCGGTGAGCGGGACGCCCATGTTGACATCGAGGACGTCCGCGCCGCCGGCCACCTGGGCGGCGACGTCGCGCTCGACGGCGGAGAGATCGCCCTCCCGCAACTGCTGCTGGAAGATCTTGCGCCCGGTCGGGTTGATCCGTTCACCGATCAGGCAGAAGGGCCGGCTGTGGCCGAGGACGACCTCCTTGGTCGCCGAGCGGAGGACGGTCTCGTGCATCATCGGGGGCCTTTGCTTGTCGAGAGGCGTTCGGGACGGTGTCATGCACCGATCAGGCCGGCGCGAGCGCCCGACGGCGGTGAATGAGTTCTTTGGCTTTCCGGACGGTCGCCGAGGCGTCGGACGCGTATCCGTCCGCA
Source organism: Jatrophihabitans sp. (assembly GCA_025924515.1). Taxonomy (GTDB): domain Bacteria; phylum Actinomycetota; class Actinomycetes; order Mycobacteriales; family Jatrophihabitantaceae; genus JAICIE01. The sequence goes on from JAICIE010000006.1 coordinate 36,019, forward strand.
CCGACGGCGTCGGCGTACTCCTGTGTGACCGGCGCTCCGCCGACCATCACCACGACGCTCTCGCGGAGCCCTGCCTTCTGCAACGCGTTGATGTTGGCCTTGAACATCGGCATGGTCGTCGTCAGGAACGCCGAGAAGCCGACGATGTCGGGCTTGTGCGCGGCGACCGCCTCGACGAACTTCTCCGGGGCGACTTGAACCCCCAGGTCGATCACCTCGAAGCCGGCGCCCTCGAGCATGATGTTGACGAGGTTCTTGCCGATGTCGTGCACGTCGCCCTTGACGGTGCCCATCACGAACTTGCCGATGGTCTCGACGCCGGTGTCGGCGAGGAGCGGCCGCAGCACCTCCATCGCGCCCGCCATCGCCCGCCCGGCGATCAGCATCTCGGGAACGAAGAAGTCGCCACGTTCGAAGCGGGCGCCGACTTCCTCGAGCGATGGGATCAGCGCATCGAACAGCAGGGTCTGCGGATCCATGCCCATGTCGAGCGCCTGGTGTGTCAGGTCAAGCACCGTTGGAGCGTTACCGACCAGGGTCTGGTCGTAGAGGCCCTTCAGGATCTCGTCCGGTGTCATCTCGGCGTCCTCTCGCCTTCGTGGAGCGTCTTGTGCGGGGCGATCGGGTGGGAGTTCACGCCACACCCCTCGTGCTGGCCCGGCGCTGCAGCAGCAGCGACAGGTCCTCTCCGTGCTCGATCAGAAGCGTTGCGATCTCATCGAGGTTCCTTCCCAGGCGCGCGCTGGGCCCAGACACCCCCAGGGCGGCGATCACGTCGCCGTCCGACCCTCGCACGGGGACCGCCGCCGCGTTCAACCCGATCTCCAGCTCTTCCCGGGTCAGGGCGTAGCCGCGCCGGCGGATGTCGGCAGCCTCGCGTTCCAGGGCGTCGGCCGTCGGGAGGGCGTGCGGCGTCGGTTGCTCCAATCGCCCGCGCGGCATCGGCAGCGCGGCGAAGGCGTAGAGGACCTTGCCTAGCGCCGAGCAGTGCGCCGGCACGGTGACGTGCAGCCAGTCACGGGCGCCGAGGACGTACGTGGAATCGACCTGCGCGATCTGCACGACCGTGTCGCCCCGCGGGATGCCGAGGTTCACCGTCTCGCTGGTCGCGCCGCCGACCCGGCGCAGCACGGGCTCGGCCAGTCGGGCGACCTGTGACCACGGATCGTGCCGGGCCGCGTAGAGAGCGAACAGCGCGCCGGAGGAGTAGGCACCCGTGGCGTCGCGTTCGACGAGGTGGTTGGCTTCGAGTGCGGCGAGCAACCGCGACGTCGTCGATCTGGTGAGGCCGGAGACGCCGACCAGCGTGGTGAAGCTGACGGGCCGGTCGGCCTCGACCACGCGTGTCAGCAACTGCGCGGCCCGATCGACCGCCTGGGTACCGCCGTTGCTCATGACGGCGCAGGTTCCATACTATGAAACTCTACTCCCATATGGTGAGGCTAGGAGGCGGCGCTCGTGTTCCGCAACACCATGCCGAGATACGAGGTGCTGTCCGGCCAGGCGATCGACGCGCTCGACAAGGCCTGGCGCCGACTGGTGACCGAGGTCGGCGTCGAGTTCGCGTCCGACCGGGCGCTGGACAAGTTCAGGGCGGCCGGGCAGCGCGTCGAGGACAACGTGGTCTTCCTGGACCCCGACTTCGTTCTCGAGCAGGTCGCCAAGGCGCCGCGGGAGTTCGACGTAGCGGCTCGCAACCCGGCGAACTCGGTGCACATCGGCGGCGACTCGATGGCCTTCGGCGCGGTGTACGGACCTCCGTTCGTCCGCCAGGGGGCGGTGCGCCGCGACGCGACGATGCAGGACTTCCGGGCCTTCACCAAGCTCGCTCAGTCCTTTAAGGTGCTCGACTCCGCGGGCGGGGTGATCTGCGAGCCGAACGACACGCCGCTCGACTCGCGCCATCTCGACATGACATACGCGCTGCAGACCCTCACCGACAAGATCTACATGGGCAACGTGGTGTCGGGCCCGAACGCCCGCGACACGATCGCCATGAGCGAGATCCTCTTCGGCGGACGCGACGCGATCGAGCGGACGCCGGTCACCATCTCTTTGATCAACTGCAATTCGCCGCTGCGGTGGGACGACCGGATGCTGGACGCGCAGTTCGAGTACTCCGAGGCCAACCAGCCGGTCGTCCTGACTCCGTTCATCCTGATGGGGGCGATGTCCCCGGTCACGATTCCTGCGGCACTGGTGCAGCAGATCGCCGAGGCCCTCTCCGGGATCGCGCTGTCGCAGCTGATCCGGCCCGGCTGCCCGGTGATCTTCGGGTCGTTCCTGTCGAACATCGACATGCAGTCCGGCTCGCCGACCTTCGGCACGCCGGAGTCGGCGACGGGTCTGTTGTGCACCGGTCAGATCGCCCGGCACTTCGGCCTGCCCTTCCGCACGGGCGGCGCGATGACCTCGTCCCAGGTGGCGGACGCGCAAGCCGGCTACGAGGCGCTCATGACGCTGTTGCCGACGTTCCTGGCCGGCACAAACTGGGTGATGCATTCGGCCGGTTGGCTGGAGGGCGGTCTCGTCGCCGGGTACGAGAAATTCATCGTCGACGTCGAACTGGTGCAGATGATGCAGGAAGAGTTCCGGCCGCTGGACATCGACGAGGGAACGCTCGCTTTCGACGCGCACGTCGAGGTCGGTCACGGCGGTCACTTCCTCGGTGCCGCGCACACGATGGAGCGGTTCCGCGATTGCTTTTACCGCCCGATGTTGTCGTCCTCGGAGAATTACGAGCGGTGGATGCGCAACGGCGCGGTCGACGCCAACGGTCGCGCCGAGAAGGTCTATCAGAAGAAGCTGGCGGAATACGAGCCGCCGCCGCTCGACGACGCCATCCGCACCGAACTCGAGGACTACGTGACGCGGCGGCGTCGGGAGCTCGGCGACTGAGCCCGGTCGGTCACCGGAACACCACGGTGCGATCGCCGTTGAGCAGGACTCGGGTCTCCGCGTGCCACTTCACGGCGCGGGAAAGCACCTGCGCTTCGACGTCGCGTCCGGCCGCGACGAGTTGCGCGGGGCTCATCGTGTGATCTGCGCGGACGACGTCCTGCTCGATGATGGGCCCTTCGTCCAGGTCGGGGCTGACGTAGTGTGCGGTCGCGCCGATCAGCTTCACTCCGCGCTCGAATGCCTGCTGGTACGGCTTCGCGCCCTTGAAACTCGGCAGGAACGAGTGGTGGATGTTGATGACCCGTCCGGAGAGCTCGGCGCACACCTCGTCCGACAAGATCTGCATGTAGCGGGCCAGGACCGCCAGGTGGATATCGAGGGATTCCACCAGCGACAACAGCGCCTCCTCGGCGGCCGACTTGGTGCCCGCGCTGACAGGGACATGGTGGAAGGGAATGCCATAGGACTTGGCGAGATGCTCCAGGTCGCGATGGTTGGACACGATCGCGGGAATCTCGATCGGTAGTGCCCCGATGCTCTGCCGGTACAGCAGGTCGTTGAGGCAGTGTCCGTCCTTCGACACCAGGATCAAGGTGCGGTATTTCGCATCCGCCGCCCACATCTGCCAGGTCATCTGCCCCGCGGTGGCGACCGAGGTGAAGGAAGCCCGCAGCTTCTCCAGGGTCATGGCCTCGTCGTAGACCTCGAAGTGGATCCGCATGAAAAACCGCTGCTCGAGGCGGTCGTCGTGCTGCTGGCTCTCAAGAATGTTCGCCGACGAGTGGACGAGGAACGACGCGACGGCGAAGACGATGCCGGGCCGGTCGGGGCAGACGATCGTGAGGACGTATTCGGCGTGACGGCTCGGCTCGTCGGTCAACGTGAAAGTCCTTTCGTGCACTCCAGGGCTCAGCTCGCGCGTTGCGAAACGCACAACTGGTACTGCGATACGCAACAGACTTACGTTAGCATTGCGCGATGAGCAACAGCGGCCCGGAAGCGTCCGGCGTCCAGGCTGTCGAACGGGCGCTGAGAATCTTGGACCTGTTGGCTCGCAGCGGGGAGTCGGGCGTCACCACACTCGCCGCGGACATGGGCGTGCACAAGAGCACCGCATTCCGCCTCGTCACGACCTTGGAGCGCGGCGGGCTCGTCGAGCAGTCCGAGCATCGCGGCAAGTACCGGTTGGGGATGGGCATCCTGCGTCTGGCCGGCGCGACCACCGCGCGCCTGGACGTGGTGCAGGAGGCCCGGCCGGTCTGCCGCAAGCTCGCCTCCGCCACCGGCGAGACGGTCAATATCTCCGTGCTCTCGGAGCGCTCGGCCCTCTATCTCGATCAGGTGGCCGGCCCGTCGGCGTTGCAGTCGCACAACTGGGTCGGCCAGCACATCCCGTTGCACGCCACCTCCAACGGCAAGGTGCTGTTGAGCGGGCTTGTGCCGGACGAGATCGCAGCGACGGTCCCGGTGCTGCCCGCCCTGACGGATCACACGATCACCGAGCTGTCCCGGCTGCAGGCCGAGGTCGACGAGGTGCGGGCCCGCGGCTACGCGCTGGCGGTCGACGAACTCGAGGTCGGGCTCACGGCCATCGCCGCTCCCATCCGCAACGCGCACGGGGACGTTCTCGCCGCGCTCAGCGTCTCCGGACCGTCCTTCCGCCTCGACGAGCGGCGCATCCGCGAGGTCGTACCGGTGGTCCAGGAGGCGGCGCGGGAGATCTCGCATCGGTTGGGCTGGGGAGAACGCTGAAGGCCGCGACTGTTGCTTGATGCGAAACGCGTTGTACGATCCGCAACAACTTCGGGAGTCGAGCTAGGGGTGGCCGCGTGACAGCAGTTCCGCAACAGGCTCAGGTCGTCGTTATAGGGGCCGGGATCGTCGGCAACAGCGTGGTGTACCACCTCGCCCGCCTCGGCTGGCGGAACATCGTGCAGATCGACAAGGGGCCGTTGCCCAACCCGGGCGGCTCCACCGGGCACGCCTCCAACTTCATCTTCCCGGTCGACCATTCCCGCGAGATCACCGATCTGACGCTCGACAGCGTGCGTCAGTACAAGGATCTCGGCGTGTTCACCGAGTGCGGCGGCTTCGAGGTCGCGCGTACCGAGGCGCGGATGGAGGAGCTGCGCCGCCGGATCGCCTCGGCTCTGGCGTGGGGCATCCCGGCGGAGCTCGTGACGCCCGAGCAGGTCGTCGAGAAGGTGCCGTTCCTCGACCCCTCGGTGATCCTCGGTGCCTTCTGGAGCCCGACCGTCGGGGTGGTCGACTCCCTCCGCGCAGGCACGCTGATGCGCGAGCGGGCGCAGGAGCTCGACGCGCTCACCGTCCTCGCCAACGCCGAGGTCACCGACATGACGGTCGAGGACGGCCGGATCAGGAGCGTCCGGACGACCAAGGGCGATATCTCGACCGACTGCGTCGTCATCGCCTGCGGCGTGTGGAGCCCCAAGCTCGCCCGGATGGCCGGCGTGCACATCCCGCTGACGCCGGCGGTCCACCAGATGATCAGCGTCGGGCCGCTGCCGCAGCTCGCGGGGACGACCGGGGAGATCTCGTACCCGATCGTCCGCGACATGGATACCTTCTGCTACGAGCGCCAGCACGGCAGCGACATGGAGGTCGGCTCCTACGCGCACCGGCCGATCCTCATGGAGCCGGAGGAGATCCCCTCCATCGACCAGGCAAGGCTGTCGCCGACGGAGCTGCCCTTCACCGACGAGGACTTCGACCCGCAGCTCGAACAGGCGTTGGAGCTGATGCCGGAGCTGCTCGGCAGCGCCGACGCAGAGATCCGCTACGCGATCAACGGCCTGCTCTCACTCACTCCCGACGGCGCGCCGATCCTCGGGGAGAGCCCGGAGGTCAAGGGCGTCTGGTCCGCCGCTGCTGTATGGATCAAGGAAGGGCCGGGGGTGGGCCGGCTGCTCGCCGAGTGGATGACCCACGGCCACTCGGAGATCGACGCCTCGCACAGCGACATCGCCCGGTTCTATCCGCATCAGCGCACGCGGGAGCACGTCCGGGCGCGCACCAGCGAGGGCTTCAACAAGACCTACGGCATCGTGCACCCGTCCGAGCAGTGGACGAGCGATCGCGACGTGCGGCTGGCGCCGATGCACGCCGGCGAGGTCGAGCTGGGCGCGGTGTTCTTCGAGACCGCCGGCTGGGAACGCCCGCACTGGTACGCCTCCAACGAGCCGCTGCTGGGCGAGTACGGCGACGCCGTGATGTCCCGCCAGAACGAGTGGGACGCCCGCTGGTGGTCGCCGATCATCAACGCCGAGCATCTCGCGATGCGCGAGCGCGCCGGCTACGTCGATCTCTCCGCGTTCACCATCTTCGACGTGGCGGGCAAGGGCGCGCTCGACGCGGTTCAGCACATCGCCGTGGGACAGATGAACGTGGCACCGGGCCGGGTGGTCTACACGCCGATCCTCGACGAACGCGGCGGCTTCCGCGCCGACCTGACGATCATGCGGTTGGCCGAGGATCGGTTCCGCGTCGTCACCGGCGGCGCGCACGGCAACGTCGACCGGAAGTGGTTCATCGACCACCTGCCCACCGAGGGTTCGGCGCACGTCGCGGACCTCACCTCCGCCTACACGACGATCGGCCTGTGGGGGCCGCGGGCTCGCGACATCCTCGGCTCGCTGACCGATGCCGACATCAGCCACATGGGGTTCCCCTTCAGCACCTGCCGCGAGGTGGAGCTCGGTTCGCTGTCGGTGCTGGCGTCCCGGATCTCCTACGTCGGCGAGCTCGGCTGGGAGCTGTACGTCCCGATCGAGCAGGGTGCGCGGCTGTGGGAACTGGTGCGCGAGGCCGGTCGTCCGCACGGCGCGGTGCCGGTCGGCATCGGGGTGTACGGGACGACCGGACGCTTGGAGAAGGGCTACCGCGCCTACGGAGCCGAACTCGACTCGGAACGGACGATCGTCGAGGCCGGGATGATGCGGCCGAAGGTCAAGGACGCCGACTTCGTGGGCCGCGAGGCGTATCTCAAGCAGCGTGACAACGCGCCGGAGACGGTGCTGTGCACGATGACGGTCGACGACCACACCTCGGCCGACGGCTCGAAGCGCTACATGCTCGGCGGCGAGCCGGTCCTCAGCGCCGACGGTGCGCCGCTCACCGACGGGCACGGGCACCACCCCTACGTCACGTCGGCGGGCTCCGCGCCGTCGCTCGGCAAGCACCTGCTCATGGCGTACCTCCCGCCGGAGGAGGCCAGCGTCGGCAACAAGCTCAGCGTCGAGTACTTCGGCGAGCGCTATCCGGTGACCGTGGCGTCATGCGATGCGACCTCGGTGTTCGACCCGGCGAACGAGCGGATCCGGAGTTAGCGACGATGGTCCAGCGAGGCTTGCGGAGCGAGCGATGACAAACGTCCTGGTCTGCATCAAGCGCGTGCCCGACGTGTCCGGTGAGGTTCTGCTCACCGAGGACGGGATGTCGGTCGACGCCCGGCACGTCGGGTTCACGGTGAGCCCGCACGAGGAGTGCGCGGTCGAACTGGCGACCCAGGTCGCCGACGCCACCGGCGGTTCGGCGACGGTACTCACGCTCGGTCCGAGCGACGGTGTGGAGCAACTGCGCAGCGCTTTGGCGGTCGGCTGCTCGTCCGGCGTGCTGGTCGAGGCCGACACCGACCGGTTCGGCCCGGCCGACGTCGCCGCTGCCATCGCCGACGTCGTCCGTGCCCGCGAAGCGGCCGGCGACTCGGTCGACCTGGTCCTGCTGGGCAACGACGCCGCGGACACCGGCGACTTTCAGGTGCCGGTGCGGTTGGCGTACGCGCTCGATCGACCGGTGCTGACCAACATCTCGTCCTGCGAGGTAGACGCCGACCGGGTGATCGCGCGCGGCGACGGCCCGGACGGCACGGAGATCTTCGAGGTGCCGCTGCCGGCCGTCGTCGCGGTGCTCGAGGGCGGCGTCACGCCGCGGTATCCCTCGATCACCGGACGGATGAAGGCCAAGAAGGCGCCGATCGACATTCAGACGCCGACCGTCGAACCGCGCGGGAGCGGACGGGTGCGTCTGCGGGTGCCGCCGCCGCGCTCCGGCACGGTCGAGGTTCTCGGCCAGGGTGCGGACGCCGCCCCGGCAGTCGTCGACCTGCTGGTCAAGATCGGGGTGGTCTCCGCATGATCATCGTTCTGGTCGAGGCCAACGCCGATGGGCTGACTCTCTTCTCGCGGGAGGCGCTCACGTTCGCCCGTGCCCTCGGCGACCGGGCCGGGCACGCGGTTCAAGCGGTGGTCTTCGACGAGCCCACCGACGCGATCCGCCAACAGCTAGGGGAGCAGGGCGTCGCGCTGGCGCACCACCCGGACGACCCCCGCCTGTCCGACTACGCCGGGGCCTCGTGGGCGGCGGCGGCCGTCGACGTGGTCAGGTCGAGCGCGGCCGAGATCGTCCTCGCGTCGGGCACGCCTCGCGGCAACGAGATCCTCGCGCACATCGCCGCACGGCTCGACGTCCGGATGGCCGCGAACGTCGTTCAGGTCGAGTCGACCGACCCGCTCGTCGTCACCCGCCAGGTCGTCGGCGGTGCGGCGCTGGAGGACATGCGCCTCGACGACCCGATCGCCGTCCTCAGCGTCGCCGGCCATGCCTGCGATCCACAGGCGGCCAGCGTTGCGATGACGACGGAGGTCGCGACGGTAAGCCCGACTCTCGACGAGCGCGACCTCGTCACCCGGGTGATGCAGGTCGAGCAGACCCAGGCCGAGGACACCAGCGCCCTCACGGGTGCGCGGGTCGTGGTCGGCGCCGGTCGCGGGGCCGGCGGCGCCGAGGGGTTCACCGACCTGCTCGAGCTGACCGAGTTGCTCGGCGGCGCGCTCGGGGTGTCGCGGGTCGTCACCAGCCTCGGCTGGCGCCCGCACAGTGAGCAGGTCGGTCAGACCGGCAGCCGCATCGCCCCGGACCTCTACATCCCGTGCGGCATCAGCGGAGCGATCCAGCACTGGGCCGGCTGCCAATCCGCGAAGACCATTTTGGCGATCAATACCGACCCCGAGGCGCCGATGGTCACCAGGGCGCATTACGCGGTGATCGGTGATCTGCACGAGGTCGTGCCGGCGATCAACAAGGAGCTGCGCAGCCGCCGGACCGGCTGAGCGGGTCAGCGGCTACGGTGGCAGCAACCGCAGTTGCGGCCACCGGCGGAGGAACCCATGACGGACCTGCCCGACTTCGCTCGCTACGTCGTCATCGGCGCCGGCATCCACGGCTTGTCGACGGCGTGGCATCTCGCGACCGGACTGGCGGCGCGAGGCGGCAGCGGGTCCGACGTCGTCGTTCTGGACAAGGCCGAACCGGGCGCCGGGGCGTCCGGAATCGCCTGCGGCGTCATTCGCAACAATTATTTCCAGCCCGCGATGCGCGCGCTGATGTCGCATTCGGTCTCGGTGTGGGAGTCCGATCCGAAGTCCTTCGCCTACCACCCGGTCGGGTACCTGCAGATCAGTCCCGAGGTGATGCACGACGACGTCGCCGCGATCCACGCCGAGCAGCAGGCCATCGGCTATCCCTCGACGTTCATCGAGGGCGCCGACGAGTCGCGGTGGTACCTGCAGTCGATCTTTCCCGACTGGCAGGCCAGGGGCATCACCAGCGTGCTGCACGAACACCGAGGCGGTTACGCGAACAATCGGGCGTCAGTGCGCGGGCTCGTCGAGAAGGCCGAAGCCGCCGGGGTACGCATCGTGCCGGGAGCCAGGGTGACCCATGTCCCCCGCGACGGTGACCGGGTCACCGCCGTCGAGACGACCGCGGGAACGATCCGGTGCGAGTCGGTTGTCGTCGCGGTCGGCCCCTGGATCCGCGACCTGTGGCGTCTGTTGGACCTGCCGGAGACGATCTCGGTGCTGGGACGCGACGGCTCGACGTACCGGCGCCCGATGTGGACCTACTGGTCGCTGCAGGAAGGGACCCTCGCGGTCGATCCGTCCTTCCTCACCGACAGCGCCGGCGCCATGCCTCCGGTCGTGCATGTCGACACCGATGCCCCTCTCTACGACGACGAGGGCGCGCTCGTCACCGACAAACTGTGGGGGATCTACTTCAAACCCGATTTCAACTTCGGGGGCGTGCAGGGCGGCGCGATGCCCTTCGTCGTCGACCGACCCACCGACGAGGTCGCGGTCGACCCGTACGGGCCGGCGAGCCCCGACTTCGTCGTCGGCGCGGAATTCGCGCGGATGTGGACAGCCGGGCTGGCTCACTGCCTGAAGCGCTTCGAAGGCAAGAGCTCCTACTTCTCCCAGGAGCCGTCGGGCGGCATCGGCTGCTTCACCCCGGACAGCTTTCCGGTCTTCGACACGTTCCGCGAGAACGTGTACGTGGTCGCGGATTCGAACCACGGCTACAAGATGATCGGTGTCGGCGACCTGGTGGCCAAGGAGCTGCTCGGCGATCCCCAGCCGCTGCTCGAGCCGTTTCGCTTCTCGCGGTACGCCGCGGGCAGGCTGCACCCGGTGAGCCACTCGCCGTTCCCGTGGAGCTGACCGCTCAGCCGTCCCGCACGCTTGTCTCCCTACCGCAACAACTGGAGTTGTTAGTAGGCTCGGCGCCGTGTTCGTCAATCGCGCGCCCCGGTTCGAGGTCTTGGACGAGGACGGGCTGACGACGCTCGACCGCGGCTCGGACCGGCTGGCGGCCGAGATCGGTGTGCAGTTCGACCATCCACGTGCGCTGCAGTTGTTCCGGCAGGCCGGACAGACGGTGGAAGACAACGTCGTCCGCTTCGAACCCGGATTTCTGCGGGCGAAGTCCGCGCTCGCGCCACCCGAGTTCTCCCTCCGGGCCAGGAACCGCGCGCGCGATCTCGTCATCGGCGGCGACCACATGATCTTCGGGGCCGTCAACGGCCCGCCCTTCGTCCGGGTCGACGGCGTTCGCCGCGACGGCACCCTCGCCGACTTCGAGAAGCTGCTCAAGTTGGTGCAGGTGTCAGACGTCCTGGACACGCCCGGGCGCAACGTCCTCGAACCCAACGACGTCCCGCTCGACGTGCGCCATTTGGTGCGCGCGCTCGCGGCGACGCGACTGACCGATCGCGTCTGGGCGGGGGAGCCGTCGTCGGAAGAGGCCGCTCGCGACTGCATCGAGATCGCCGCGATCGTGCACGGCGGCCGCGCCGCCATCGAGCAGGACCCGGTGCTGTTCGCCAACGTGAACGTCAACTCGCCGCTGCACTTCGACGTCCGCATGCTCGACGGCCTGCTCACCTACGCCGAGGCCGGGCAGGCGATCATCGTCACCCCCTTCCTGCTGATGGGTGCGATGGCTCCCGTATCGGCGCCGGCAGCTCTCGCGCAACAGATGACCGAGGCGCTGGCCGGGATCGCGCTCGTCCAGCTGGTCCGCGAGCGCACCCCGTGCGTCCTCGGTTCCTTCCTTTCCACGACCGACATGAAATCGGGATCGCCGGCGTTCGGCGGGCCGGAATCGGCGTTCGGGCTGTACGCGTCCGGGCAGATCGCGCGACGGATCGGACTTCCCTGGCGCTCCGGTGGCGGCACGCTGACCGCGAGCCAGGTCGTGGACTTCCAAGCCGGCTACGAGGCCTTCAACACCCTGCTCGCCGCTTTCCTCGCCGGCGCGAACGTCTGCTGGCAGTCGGCCGGCTGGCTCGAAGGGGGCCTCGTGACCTCTTTCGAGAAGTTCGCTGCCGACTGCGAGATCCTCGACCTGCTGCAGGCGCAGTTCACGCCCGTCAAGGTCGATGAGGAGAGCCTGGCCTACGACGCGCACGTCGAGGTGGGGCACGGCGGTCACTTCTTCGGGACGGCCCACACGCTGGCCCGGTTCCGGGACTGCTTCTGGAGACCGACCATCGCCTCGACCGAGAACAACGAGCGGTGGCTGCGCAACGGGTCGATGGACCACGCGGCGCGCGCCGCGCTGCGCTGGAAGGCGATGCTCGACAGCTACCAACAGCCACCGCTCGACGACGCCGTCGAACAAGAACTCGTCGAGTTCGTCGAGCGACGCGCGGCTGAGCTGGGCGACGCGGTCGACGTGCGGTAGGACATCATCGCGGGATGCGGATCGCACTCGCACAGGTCGATGTCGCGCTGGGGGACGTCGATCGGAACCTGCGCACTGCTGCCGAGGTGAGGTCGCAAGCCGCCGCGCAGAACGCTGACGTCGTTATCTTCCCCGAGCTGATGTTGCACGGGTACCCGCTGATCCGCTACGACGCCGGCCTGGCGATCGCAGCCGACGACGAGCGGCTTCGGGCCCTGTCCGCCGGAGACGAGGGCCGCACCGCCGTGATCGTGGGCTTCCACGAGGACGCGGGCCCGCACACCTACAACAGCGTGGCCTACCTCGACCACGGCTGCGTGCTGCACGTGCACCGGAAGCTGTACCTGCCGACCTACGACATCTGGGAGGAACACAAGCACTTCAGCCCGGGTCAGACGCTGCGGGCCTTCGACACCGGCTTCGGGCGGCTCGGGATGCTGACCTGCAACGACGCCTGGCAGGCCTGTCCGCCGTTCCTGCTGGCCCAGGACGGCGCGGAAGTGCTGTTCATCCCGACCAACAGCGTCGACTCCCGGGCACCCGAGGTGATCGACACGCCGGCCTACTGGCGCGACGTGTTGCGGGCGGTGGCCCGGATGAACGAGCTGTGGGTCGTCTTCGTGAACCGGGTCGGCTCCCAGGACGGGCTCGAATTCTGGGGTGGGTCCTGCGTCGTCGACCCCACCGGGACGATCGTCGCCGACGCGCCGGTCAAGCAGGAGGCGCTGCTCGTCGCCGACATCGACGTGGCCGCCGCGCGCCGTCGGCGCCGCCAACTGCCGTTGCTCAAGGACGCTCGGCTGGGGCTGCTCGTGCGCGAGCTCGAGCGGCTGATCGCCGAAGGCGGCAACGCCTGACGGCTCGCCGAGCTGAACATCTACCGGGACTGCGCGCCGATCGCGGGCTCGCCGAGACGGCCGGAAAGCTCGTCGGCCACCGCGGTGAGAGCCGCGCCCGCTTGATCGCGACGGGCCGGGCCCAGGCGGAACTTCGGGGCCGAGATATTGATCGCTGCGCAGACCCGGCCACGAAAGTCGCGGACCGGAGCGGCGACCGCGATGAGCCCCGCCTCGAATTCCTCGTCGACCACCGCGAAACCGCGCCGGCGGCTGGCCGCCAGCCGGCGGGCCAACTCGTCGATCGTGTGCGGCGCCTTGGGCCCGGGCCGCTCGAACTGCATCTCGCCGAAAAGTGCCCGCAGCTCCTCGGTCGTCGTGTCGAACAGCAATGCGCGCCCGGACGCGGTGCAGTACGCCGGGACCGTTCGGCCGACCCAGCCGGCGACCTGCACCGACCGCGGCGGCGAAGCGGAGAACACCGTGAGCACCTGCGCGTCACGCAGCACGGAGAGGTTGGCGCGCTCGCCCAGCTCATCGACCAGCCGCCGCAGCAACGGCCGCGCCGCCTCCAGCAGCCGTTGGTCTCCCGCGCGCGCGGCGAGCGCGTAAAAGCCCCAGCCGAGGCGGTAGGTCAGCGACCGGTCGTCGCGCTCGATCAGCCCGGCTTTCGCGAGGGTCGTGAGCACGCGGGACACCTGCCCCTTGTCGCCGCCCACGAGTTCGGCGATCCGGACGACGCCGAGCCCGTCCTGTTCGACCGCCTCGACGGAACCGAGCGCGATCAGCGCCGCAGCCGCCCGCGACACGCCGCTCGCCTCGTCAGCCACAGTGCGTTGTTCTACCACCCGACCGTCCTCGATCACCGTGGCAACTTCGGTTGCTGACTTCGCAGGATCCTCTAGTAGCGTTTCCGCCGTGACCGCGAGGTACTCGGCCCTCAGCCTCCTCAGCCGAGGATTGCGCGGCCGGAACTGGCCGTTGGTATGGCGCCGCCACGAGTTGGCCCCGACCTACGACGCGGTCATCATCGGCGCCGGGGTGCACGGCCTTGCTGCCGCGTACTACCTCGCTGTGAACCACGGGATCCGTAACGTCGCGGTGCTGGACCGCAGCTACCTGGGCGGCGGCGGCTCGGGGCGCAATACCGCGATCATCCGGTCCAACTACCTGACCCCGGAGGGCGTCCGGTTCTACGACCGGTCGGTGAAGTTGTACGAGACGCTGGCCAGCGAACTGAATTTCAACGTCATGTTCTCGCAGCGCGGCCATCTCACCCTCGCGCACAACGACAGCTCGCTGCGAACGATGCGGTGGCGGGCGGAGGTCAACAAGCTCCAGGGCGTCGACTCGGAGGTCATCGGGCCGGACGAGATCAAGTCGCTCGTGCCGTACATGGATGTGTCGGCACAGACGCGCTATCCGATCCTCGGGGCCCTCTACCATCCGCCCGGCGGAATCATCCGCCACGATGCGGTGAACTGGGGCTACGCCCGCGGCGCGGACGCACGAGGCGTCCAGATCCACGAATACACCGAGGTCGTCGGCATCGACGTCGAGGAGGGCAGGGTTCGCGGCGTGCAGACGTCCCGCGGCCACATCTCGACGCCCGTCGTCCTCAACTGCACCGCCGGCTGGTCGAGCCTGGTCTCCCGGCTTGCCGGCGTGCGGCTGCCGATCAGCACGCACCCGCTGCAGGCCGCCGTCACCGAGCCCGTCAAGGTTTTCCTCAACACGGTGGTGGTCTCGGGAACCCTGCACGTCTACGTCAGCCAGACCGACCGCGGCGAACTGGTCTTCGGGGCCAGCACCGATCCGTACCCGTCCTACTCGACGCGCGGTTCGTTGGAGTTCACCGAGGAGCTCGCCGGCCATGTTCTGGAGCTGATGCCCTCGATCGCCGCTCTCCGGGTGCTCCGCCAGTGGGCGGGATTGTGCGACATGACCCCGGACTTCTCGCCGATCATGGGCGAGACGCCCGTCGAGGGCTTTCTGGTGGACGTCGGCTGGGGCACCTACGGCTTCAAGGCAGGCCCCGTCGCCGGCGAGGCGATGGCGGAACTCGTTGCGACCGGCAAGACGCCCGACCTCATCTCGTCCTTCCCGCTCAGCCGCTTTGCCGACGGCCGGCTGGTCGGCGAAAAGGGCGCCGCCGCCGTGGGCCATTGACCCACCGTCCGCACTGCCACAAGGAGCTCGCATGTTCCGAATCCCGTGCCCGTACTGCGGGCCGCGCGATGCGACGGAATTCCGGCACCAGGGCGAGAGCCGCAATCGGCCCGATCCGCGCACGGTGACCCGCGGGCAGTGGCGCGCGTATCTGTACGAGAAGGACAACGTTGCCGGCTGGACCCGCGAGAACTGGTACCACGGCGTCGGCTGCCGGCGATTCATCAGCGTGGAGCGGAACACGGTGACCAATGAGACGCGGCCTGCAGCCGCTGCCGCGGGTGCGGTCGATCCCGTCCTGCCAGGCGCGGAGGCCGGCGCGCCCGACGCCGACAGCACTCGCCGGTGACGGCCCGGGTGCGAGCCGCGCGGTCGTCGCGCCGGCCGGCCGAAACTCCGTTCCGGCTGCCGCCGCAACCCGGCGAGGTCATCGACCGGAGCCGGCTGGTTCCGTTCGACTGGGACGGACGCAGGTATGTCGGGTTCGCCGGTGACACCATCACCTCGGCCTTGGCCGCGGCCGGAGTGCGCACGTTCTCGCGCAGCTTCAAATACTCCCGCCCGCGCGGCATCCTCACGGCGAGCGCGCTCGATCCCGGCTGCACGGTGCAGGTCGGCGATGAGCCGAACGTCCGCGCCAGCGCGCGCCGGCTCGCGGCCGGAATGAGCGTCGTTCCGCAGAACGTCTGGCCAACGCTCCGCTACGACCTGCGCAGCGTCAACAAGGTCGTCGCCCCGTTCCTGACCGCCGGTTTCTACTACAAGACGTTCATGAGCCCGCGGCCGTTGTGGCCGGCCTACGAGCGCGTGCTGTCGCGGTTCGCGAGCGGTGGCTGGACGTCGCCCGACGCGATCCCGAGCTACTACGATCAGCGCTTCACCCATCCGGACGTGCTGGTCGCCGGCGGCGGGCCGGCCGGCATGGCCGCCGCGGTCGAGGCCGCGCGGGCCGGGGCGCGGGTGCTGCTCGTCGAGGAGGAGCACGAGCTCGGCGGGTCGTTGCGCTGGGGCGGCGCCCAGGAGCTCGAGGCACTCGGACGCCTGCGCGCCGACGTCGCGCAGGCAGGCATCGAGGTGCTCGTCGACTCGGTCGTCGCCGGACGCTACGACGACAACTGGATCTCGATAGCGCAGCGCGGCCTGCCGGACGTCACCGAACGGCTCATCAAGGCGCGCGCAGGAATCCTGGTGGTTGCACCGGGACTGATCGAGCGCCCTTACGTGTTCGCCGGCAACGACCTGCCCGGGGTGATGCTGAGCACCGCGGTCCGTCGGCTGATCGATCTCTATGCGGTCGCCCCCGGCTCCCGCGCGGTAGTGCTCAGCGCGAACGCCGAGGGAGACGCCGCTGCCGCCGACCTCGACCGCGTGGGAGTGGAGGTCGTCCGGGTCCTCGACGCGCGCCGCGGCGAGGACGTGCGACGCGCGCTCGGGCGCGGGACGCTGAGCGCGGTCGAAGTGGCCGACGGCAGCCGCATCGACTGCGACCTGCTCGTCACGGCCACCGGATGGACTGCACCGACCTCGCTGCTGAACATGGCCGGGAACCAACCGGTGTGGGACCCCCTCGCGGCCCGGTTCCGGCCGGGCGAAGGCCTGCCCGACACCGTCCTCGCGACCGGTGGGATCGTCGGTGACGGCAGCGTCGACGAACTGGTGGCGCACGGAACCGCGACCGGAGCACTGGCCGCAGCGCGCGCCGGATTCGGCTCTGCCGCGGTCGTTGCACCGCTCAGCCCGCACCCGCATCCGGCGCTGTTCCGGGCGACGACGCACGGCTTCGTCGACTTTCCCGAGGACGTCTCCTCGAAGGACGTCATGGCCGCCGCCGCGGAGGGATACGACTCCAGCGAATTGGTGAAGCGGTACACGACCGCGACGATGGGACCGACGCAGGGCAAGCTCGAAACGGTCAACACGGTCGCCGTCCTCGCCGAAGCAACCGGCCGGAGCATCGAAGAGCTGGGCACGACCGTGTGGCGGCCGCCCTACGCGCCGATCAGCCTCGGCGCACTCGCCGGGCGGGTTTCGCCGCCCGCGCGGTACTCGCCGATGCAACCGTGGCATGAAACGCACAGCGCGGTCCCACTGGTCGCCGGCGAATGGATCCGCCCGGACTCCTACGGCGACCCTGCCGCCGAAGTACGCGCCGTCCGATCCGCGGTCGGCATCATCGACGTCACACCGCTGGGCAAGCTCGCCCTGCACGGGCCGGACGTGCCGAACCTGCTGGCGGCCGCCTACGTCAACAAGTGGGCGAAGCTCGACGTCGGCTCGGTGCGCTACGGCGTCATGTGCGCTGAGGACGGCGTCATCCTCGACGATGGGGTCACCGGCCGCCTCGGGGCCGCCCGGTACCTGATGTCGACGACGTCCTCGGGCGCCGCGACGGTGTGGCAGCACCTGGAAAGCCTGCTGCAGACCGAACACCCGGACTGGCGGGTGCACATCACGCCGATGACGACGGCGTACGCCAGCATCAACATCGCCGGGCCGCGGTCTCGTGAGCTGCTCACGCGGCTGACCGATGTCGACCTCTCCGCGGATGCCTTCCCGTACATGCGGGTGCGCACCGGACGGATCGCGGACGTCGCCGATTGCGTGCTGTGGCGAATCGGCTTCACCGGTGAGCTCAGTTACGAGATCCACGTGCCGGCGTCCTACGGCCTGCACGTGTGGGAGGCGCTGCTGGAGCGAGGACGCGACCTCGGCGTGCGGCCGTTCGGTGTCGAGGCCCAGCGGATCCTTCGCCTGGAGAAGGGCCACCTGATCGTCGCGCAGGACACCGACGGGCTCACCAAGGCGTACGACGCCGGCCTGGGCGATCTGGTGAAGCTGGACAAGGACGACTTCGTCGGAAAGCCCGAACTGCTGTGGCAGCACGAGGACGGCGCCCAGCAGTCCCTCGTCGGGCTGGTTCCGGTCGACCCGTCGATCGTTCCGGCGGAAGGCTGCCAGATCGTCGACGGTGCAACGGGAATTCTCGGTCGCATCACCAGCAGCCGCAGGTCGCCGACCCTCGACCGCTCGATCTGCCTGGCGTACGTCCTCAAGCAATACGCCGAGCCCGACACGGTCGTCACAGTGAGACTCCCGGACGGACGCCGTATCCCGGCGACCGTGACCCCTCCCACGCATTTCGACCCGGAAGGAGCGCGGCTTCGTGGCTGACCGTCCCGTTGCGCGCAGCGCCATCGCGCCGGCTCCTCCGGTCGCGGTCCGCGACGGCTGGGAGGTGTCCACCCGACGCGCGTCCGGCGCCCTGCGGCTCGCCGACCGGAGTCCGCTCGCGAAGGTTCTGGTTCGCGCGGACCCGGACGGACCGTTCGCGGATCGCATCGGCGTCGCCACCGGCACCGCTCGGCGCACACCGGCGAATGCCCTGGCGGCCAGCGCCCGGCCGGGCGAGTGGCTGCTGATGGGACCGCCCGGCAGCGCCGGCAACCTGGCCGACGACTTGGGCGCGCCGGACGACGGCGAACTGGTCACCGTCCTCGACGTGACACATGGACGCGCGCTGATGCGGCTGACCGGCGTGCGCGCCGACGGAGTGCTGGCCAAGGTCTGCGGTGTCGACCTGAGTGATCGCGCAATGCCGGACGGGTCGGCCGCCGGTACCAGCGTGGCCCGGGTGGCCACCGATATCGTCCGCGACGACGTCGCGGGCGTCCCGTCCTATCTGCTGCACTGCGAGCGGTCCAGCGGGCAGCATCTGTTCGCCAGCCTGCTCGACGCCGGACGCGAGTTCGGCATCGACGTCGACGGCTACGCCAATTCGTGAAATCGGAGGACGGATTTATGCTTCCCGATCTCGCCATCAGCCGCGCGGCCTCGCTCAAGCCGCTCGACGACATCGCCGCCGGAATGGGGATCGGGTCGCACCTGCTCGAGCCGTACGGCAACCATGTCGCCAAGATCCGGCTGTCGGCGATCGAGGAGCTCGCGGGCGCCCCGCGGGCGAAGTACGTGGTCGTCTCGGCGATCACTCCCACACCGCTCGGCGAGGGCAAGACGACGACGACCGTGGGGCTGGGCCAGGCGTTCCGGCACCTGGGCAAACGGGCGACCGTGGCGATCCGGCAGCCCTCGATGGGCCCCACGTTCGGCATCAAGGGCGGCGCCGCGGGCGGCGGCTACGCCCAGGTGATACCGATGGAGACGCTCAACCTGCACCTGACCGGTGACATGCATGCGGTCACCGCGGCCCACAACCTGCTCGCCGCGATGGTCGACAACACGCTCTACCAAGGCAACCTCCTCGACCTCGACCCGCACAACATCAGCTGGCGGCGGGTGCTCGACGTCAACGACCGGGCGCTGCGGAACGTGGTGATCGGCCTGGGCGCGGCGCAGGACGGGACGCCGCGCCAGACGGGTTTCGACATCACCGCCGCGTCGGAGGTCATGGCCGTGCTGGCCCTGTCGAGTTCCCTGGCCGACATGCGCGCCCGGCTCGGCCGGATGGTCGTCGGGTACACCCGGGGCCGAGAGCCGGTCACCGCCGAGCAGGTCCGCGGCGCCGGCGCCATGACCGTCCTGATGCGTGAAGCGTTGAAACCGAACCTGCTGCAGACGCTGGAGAACACCCCGGTGCTGGTGCACGCCGGACCGTTCGGCAACATCGCGCACGGGAACTCGAGCGTCGTGGCCGACCTCATCGGCATTCACGGCGGCGATTTCCTCATCACCGAGGCGGGCTTCGGGGCCGACATGGGCGCCGAACGCTTCTTCAACATCAAGTGCCGCGCGTCGAGACTGCGTCCGGACGCCGCGGTCGTCGTCGCCACCGTGCGGGCGCTGAAGGCGCACTCCGGCCGGCACCGCATCGTCGCCGGCCGCCCGCTACCGCCCGCGCTTCTCGAAGAAAACCCGGAGGAAGTGTTCCTCGGCGGCGAGAACCTGCAGAAACAGATCGAGAACATTCGGCTGCACGGCGTCACGCCGGTCGTCGCTGTGAACGCGTTTCCCGGTGATTTCCGCAGCGAGCACGACGCGATCCGCCGGATCGCGGAGCAGGCCGGCGCGCGTTGCGCGGTGTCGACGCACTTCACCCATGGTGGTCGTGGCGCGACCGAACTCGCCGAAGCCGTCGCCGAGGCGGCCGACGAGCCGGCGGACTTCCACTTCCTCTATTCCGACAGGGCACCGCTGCGGGAGAAGATCTCGGAGATCGCGACCAAGGTGTACGGCGCGGCGGGCGTCGACTACACCCCACTCGCGAACTCGCAATTGGACAGCTTCGAGCGCAACGGTTTCGGGGGCTTTCCGGTGTGCATCGCCAAGACGCACCTGTCCATCTCGAGCGACCCGTCACTGACCGGGGCGCCGACCGGCTGGCGGTTGCCGGTGCGCGAGGCGCGGGCGAACGTCGGCGCCGGGTTCGTCTACCTGATCTCAGGAGAGATGCGCACCATGCCGGGCCTGGGAACGAACGCGGCGGCCATCCACATCGACATCGACGCCAACGGTGAGATCGTGGGTCTGTCGTGATCACCCGGGCACAGCGACACCCGTCGCAATCTCGCGGGCACCGCGGATGAGCGAAGCGGACTATCTCGCGCTGCCGCTCGGTAGCTTCCTCGACGCGGTCGCGGCCAGGGATCCGGCCCCCAGTGCAGGCGTGGTCGCCGCGGTGACCGTCGGGCTGGCCGCCGGGCTCGTCGAGATGGCCGCCGGCTTCTCGACGGACCACCTGGCGGACGCCGCCTCGCTTCGGGCTGAGGCCGAGGCGCTGCGCGCGAAGGTGGGTCCGATCGCGCGGCAGGACGTCGCCCGGTACGCCGAGGTCCTCGGCGCGTACGCGCTGCCGAGAACAGAGCCCGAGCGGCGGGCGCGAGTGCGACGGGCGTTGTCCGCGGCCAGCGACGGTCCCGTCGAGATCGCCCGGATGGGCGCCACGGTCATCCGGCTGGCCGGGTCCCTCGCCGATGAGGGCAATCCTCGGCTTCGCGGCGAGGCCGAGACGGCGCGGTTGATCGCGGCTGGGGCGGTGCGCGCGGCCGCCGAGCTGGTCGAGGCGAATCTGTCCGACAAGGACGATCCGCGAATCGCCGAGGTCCGGGCGCTCGCCGGCGAGGCCGAGTCCGCGGGACGGCCGGGGTCGCGAGGCAGCGGGTGACGGTCCGCGTCGACGGGATGCATCTGTCGGCCGGGCAAGTGGCCGACGCCGCTGGCGGTCCGGTCGACGTCGTCATCAGCGAGGCCGCGCTCGAGCGGGTCCGTCGCTCGCACGACCAGGCGACGCGGATCGGCTCCCAGCGGCCGGTGTACGGGCGCAGCACCGGGGTCGGCGCCAACCGCGACGTGTTGATCGAGCCCAGCGTCGCGGCCGCGCAGGCGCTGCTGACCAGCCACGCGACATCCGCCGGGCGCCCGCGCAGCAGGGACCGGGTGCGCGCGATGTTGCTGATCAGGCTCAACCAGCTGTGCGCCGGCGGCGCCGGGGTGTCACCCCAGGTGGTGACCGCGCTGGCGCGGTTGATCTGCGACGACGCGCTTCCGGTCATCCGCGAGCACACCGGGGTCGGAACGGGTGACCTGTCGGCGCTGGCTGCCGCGGCTCTGGCCGTGCAGGACCACTCGCGCAGCTACCAATCCGAACCGGTACTGCTCGGACCCGACGACGCGCTGCCGTTCCTCTCCAGCAACGCCGCCGCGCTGGCCGACGCCACCCTGGGGCTGTCGCGGCTGACCCGTGCCACCCGAGGGGTGCTCGCGGCCGCCGCGCTCAGCTTCGCCGTCCTCAACGGCAATCTCGAGGCGTTCTCCGTCCCGGTCGAGCGGGTCACGCCGATGCCCGGCGCGCGGGCGACCTGCCACGCCATGCGCCGGTTGGTCGGCTCGTCGGTGATCAGCGCCCCGCGCATCCAGGATCCCTACGGGTTGCGGGCCCTGCCCCAGTGCCACGGCGTTCTCATCGACGCACTGACGATGCTGCGCGACACCGTCGACGCCTATCTGAACGCGCCGGCAGAGAACCCGGTGATCCTCGCTGACGGTGGATTCGCGCATCACGGCGGATTCCACGCCGCCTACCTCGCCGTGGCCGCCGACATGGTCCGGAACGCGGCGGTGCAGTCCGGTCAACTGACGCTGCACCGGTTGACCTATCTCAGCGACCCGCGCCACACCGAACTGGCCTCGTTCCTCGGCGACGGCACCCCCGGCGCGTCGGGCGTCATGCTCGTCGAATACGTCGCGGCGGGGGCCCTGGGCGACCTTCGCGCCGCTGCCGGACCGGCGGCTGTCCAATCCATCAGCCTGTCCCGCGGCTCCGAGGACACGGCCAGCTTCGCGTCACTGGCGGCTCGGCAGCTGCTCGTGACTGCCGACAGTTATGACCTGCTGGCCGCCGCCGAACTGCTCGCTGCGGTTCGCGCCAACCGGATGCGGGGCGTGACGCATCCGGGCCTGCTGGGCGAGGTCCTGGCGGCCTGCGCGGCGCTGTCCGACGACCTCGGCGACCGGGAGCTCACCGCCGACCTCGACACCGCGCGCGCCCTGCTCGCCCGCCTCGCCGAATTCGTGGACCTGCAGGTTTGACTCGTCGCGAGTTGGTCGCAACGCCCACGGTTGTCCTGACGCGGCCTCAGGACTGCGCCGCGGATCATCTGCCGCACGATCAACGGCAGGCCCGGCACTTCCTTGCCCGCACGCCGGGAAGCACGTTGACTGGTCGGCGATGAAGCCGTCGGAGATGTGGCAGCTCGTCCACGTGGGCAGGCCTGCGCCGCCGTACGGAGTCCGAGCGCTCGCCCGCTGCTATTCGATCGAGGATCTCGCCCGCCTCGCCCGGCGCCGTCTGCCTGCGGGCGCGCTCGGTTACCTCGACGGCGGCGGCGAGGACGAGTGGACGCTGCGGCGCAACCGCGGGGCGTTCGCGGAGTTGGAGATCCTGCCGCGCGTGCTGGCGGACGTCAGCACGGTCGACACCACCGCCTCGGTGTTGGGCGCGACGCTGCCGGTACCGATCGTGCTGGCTCCGGTCGGGGCGCCCCGGCTGTTCCATCACGAGGGCGAGCTGGCCGCGGCGCGAGCGGCGCGCGGCGCGGGCATTCCGTACGGCATCTCGACCCTGTCGACCCAGCCGCTGGAAGCCGTGGCCGCCGCGACCGACGGGCCGCTGTGGTTTCAGCTGTACGCGTGGGGCGACCGGGGGCTGTCGAAGGAACTGGTCCAACGGGCGCACGCGGCGGGGTATCGGGCGTTGCTGGTCACGGTCGACTCGACGGTCCGGTCGCACCGCGAGCGCGAGCTGCGGCACGGGATCGTCCTGCCCACCCCCAACCTCACCCCGCGCACCGTGCTCGACGGAGCGCGGCATCCGCGCTGGGCCTGGCGCTTCCTCACGTCGTCCGCGCTGGGCTTCCCGAACCTGTCGATGAGCGGCCCGATCTCACACACCCGGCTGAGCGACATGTTCGACGGCAGCCTGACCTGGGAGGACCTGCGCTGGATCCGCGAGGTCTGGCCTGGGCCGGTCGTCCTGAAGGGGGTGCTTCGGGCCGGCGATGCCAAGCGGGCCGCCGACGAGGGCGTCGCGGGCGTGGTCGTCTCCAACCACGGCGGCCGCGAGCTCGACCACTCGGCCGCCACCGTCGACGTGCTGCCCGAGGTCGTCGACGCGGTCGGTGACCGGATCGAGGTGTTCGTCGATTCCGGTATCCGCCGCGGAACCGACATCCTGGCTGCGCTGGCGCTGGGCGCTCGGGCCGTGCTGGTGGGGCGCGCCTATCTGTACGGCCTGGCCGCGGCCGGCGAGCCCGGCGTGCGGTACGCGATCGACATCCTGAGCGAGGAGCTACGGGTCGCGATGGCGCTCAGCGGCGTCGCCACGATCGCCGACGTCGGCCGGGACCTGGTCCGGCGCATCCGTCCCTGACCGCCGTCCCTGACCGCCGTCCCTGACCGCCGTCCCTGACCGCCGTCCCTGACCGCCGTCCCTGACCGCCGCAAGCTCCGGAGTCCGCGAGCGGTCAGCGGCCTGGCCCCCGATTCGCCGGCCGCGACCGGATGGCGCGAGGCTTGCCGCGCGCGGTTTGCATTCGGGATCCGGGTCGGCAAACGCGGCAATCGGCGGGCCAGCCCGTTTGCCGAATGCAAACCACGGCGTGAGCGACCAGCCGGGACGCGGCGCTCCGACCGCGGCGCCGGCGTTCCCGGGGAGGCCCCACGACGAGACCACGGGCCGCCCTGTGATCCGGGTCACAGACAATTCGGGAACTTGAGCCGTCCTGACTCAGTTCTTCTGATAGCACTGTCCACAAGCTGTCCGTATCGAACTGAGGAGTTCCCGCACCATGGCACGAGCCGTCGGCATCGACCTCGGTACCACCAACTCCGTCGTCGCCGTCCTGTCCGGTGGCGAGCCGGAGGTCATC
>JAICIE010000007.1 GCA_025924515.1 Jatrophihabitans sp.
GCCTTCTCGTCGCTCATCACGACGACTGCGGCCGCCCCGTCGTTCAGCGGGCAGCAGTTTCCCGCGGTCACCCGCCCGTCCGGCCGGAAGACCGGTTTGAGCTGTGCGACCGCCTCGTATGTGACGCCCGCGCGCGGACCGTCGTCCTTCGACAGCACCGTCGCGTCCGGCAGCGTCACCGGAGTGATGTCCTTGGCCCAGAACCCGTCCGCGATCGCCTTCTCGGCGAGGTTCTGCGACCGGACGCCGAAGCGGTCCATGTCCTCGCGGCTGACGTCCTTCAGGAGCGCGACGTTCTCCGCGGTCTGCCCCATGGCGATGTAGATGTTCGGTACCGAGGCGTCCGCACGCGGGTCGTGCCACTCGGACGACCCTGACTCGGCGATCTTGGCGACGCGCTGCTCGGCCTCGGCGAACATCGGGTTGTGGGTGTCGGGCCAGCCGTCCGCGTTCCCCTTCGCGAACCGGGACACCGTCTCGACGCCGGCCGAGACGAACGCCGAGCCCTCGCCCGCCTTGATGGCGTGCATGGCCATCCGGGTCGTCTGCAGTGACGAGGAGCAGTAGCGCTGGACCGTCGTGCCCGGCACGAAGTCGTAGCCGAGCTCCACCGCGATCACTCGGGCGAGGTTGAACCCGGCCTCGCCGGCGGGCTGCCCGCAGCCGACCATGAGGTCGTCGAGATCGTGGGGGTCGAGTTGCGGGACCTTGTCCAGCGCGGCCCGCACCATCTGCGCGCCGAGATCGTCCGGACGCATGCCGACCAGCGAGCCCTTGCCGGCGCGGCCGATCGGCGAGCGGGCGGTAGAGACGATCACGGCCTCGGGCATGGCGGACTCCTGACGATCGGCGCGGGAGCGACCCGACCAGCGTGCCACTCGGCACGCCCGCTCAGCTGTGCACCGGCGTGGCGGCCTCCGTCGCGATCTGAACCGGTTCGCTCGGACGACGTCGCCGCAGCCGGGCGAACGCGCCGCGGCGCCCGCGCGGACTGTCGGTGCCGACGACCTCGCTGCCGGGCCGGGTAGCGGCCTGCGCCGCCGCCTTCTCCACCGGCTTCGCGCGCCGGGTCGTGAACGCGCTGGCGGACGTCGACCGTGTGTGCAGGCCGAGCGCGTCCAGGGCGGACGGCAGGACCGCCTGCGCGGCCTCGAAATAGCCCGCCGAGGACGGGTGGAACTGGTCGGCCGCGAACAGCTCGCGCCGCTCACCGAACAGCGGCCCGAGCAGGTCTCCGAGCGAGACGGTGCGGCCGCCGGCGCGGACGACGGCGACCGTCTGCGCCGCGGCCATCCGCCGGGACAGCCGCCGGGCGTAGGCGCGCAGCGGCTGGGCGAGTGGCCGGATCGTGCCCATATCCGGGCACGTGCCGACGACGACCTCGACGCCGCGGGCGCGCAGCGCCAACACCGCCGACTCGAGGTGGCGCACGGCCACCGCGGGTTTGGTCCGGCTGGTCACGTCGTTGGCGCCGATCATGAAGACGGCGAGATCCGGAGTCGGCTCCCCGAGCGCGTCGAGCTGCGGCGGCAGCTCCCGCGACTCGGCGCCCACCACGGCGACGTTCGTCACGTGTACCGGACGCCGGGCGACCTCGGAGATCCCGATGGCGAGGACGGCCGCGGGCGTCTCCTTCTCCCGGTCCGCGCCGTACCCGGCCGCCAGCGAGTCGCCGAGCATGGCCAACCGGATCGGGACCCGAGCGAGGGACACGCCCTCGGCGGCCCACGTCGTGTCGTGGGTCGGGGGCGGCGGCTCCATGGCGAGCGGGATGCGCCGCCGCGCCAGCTTGGTCTCCCCGACCACGAGCGCGATCAGCGCCGCGCCGCCGACCGCGCCGGCAGCGCCCAGGCCGCCGCCGCCATAGGCGGCGGCGGTCGCGATGCGGCGCGCTCGGCTCACGTCCTCACGTTAACGGCCAGCCTGAGAATCGGCCTGTCGTAATGCCAGTGTGGGGTGGGTACGGCGCGGATCCCGGTCGCATTCCGGCTCAAGCCGCCGTATAACTGCGCGGCCCGGCTAGCCTCGGCGAATGCAGTACTCCGAATCGGTGCTGGACCTGATCGGCAATACTCCGTTGATCCGGCTGCGCTGCGTGACCTCGCTCCTGCCGGCAGATCGAGCTCCGCTCGTCCTGGCCAAGGTCGAGTATTTCAACCCGGGCGGATCGGTGAAGGACCGGATCGCCGCGCGCATGGTCGACGCCTCGGAGGAGTCCGGCGAGCTGCGGCGCGGCGGCACGATCGTCGAACCGACCTCGGGCAACACCGGCATAGGGCTGGCGCTGGTCGGTCAACAGCGCGGGTACCGATGCGTCTTCGTCTGCCCCGACAAGGTCAGCGGCGACAAGATCAACACCCTGCGGGCCTTGGGCGCGGAGGTTGTCGTATGCCCCACCGCAGTGGCCCCGGAGGACCCGCGCTCGTACTACTCGGTCTCCGACCGGCTGGCCCGGGAGATCCCCGGCGGCTGGAAGCCGAACCAATATGCCAACGTCAACAACCCGCGGTCGCACTACGAGACCACCGGTCCGGAGATCTGGGACCAGACCGACGGACGGGTCACCCACTTCGTCGCCGGCGTCGGCACCGGCGGGACGATCAGCGGCACCGGGCGTTATCTCAAGGAGCGCGGGCCCGTCCGGATCATCGGCGCCGATCCCGAAGGGTCCGTCTACAGCGGCGGGACCGGGCGGCCGTATCTCGTGGAGGGCGTCGGCGAGGATTTCTGGCCCTCCACCTACGACCGCAGCGTCTGCGACGAGATCATCGCGGTCTCCGACGGAGACTCCTTCGCGATGACCCGGCGGCTGGCCCGCGAGGAGGGGCTGTTGGTCGGCGGCTCGTGCGGCATGGCGACGGTTGCGGCGCTGCGGGTCGCCGAGCGCTGCGGTCCCGACGACGTGGTCGTGGTGCTCCTGCCGGACGGTGGCCGCGGCTATCTGTCGAAGATCTTCTCCGATGAGTGGATGGCCGACTACGGCTTCCTGGCCTCGCCGGCGGACATCACCGTTCTCGACGTGCTGCGCGGCAAGTCGGGCGACACGCCGTCCCTGGTGCACGTGCACCCGAACGAGACGGTCCGCGAGGCGATCGACATCCTCCGCGAGTACGGCGTCTCGCAGATGCCCGTCGTCCGCGCCGAACCGCCGGTCACCGCCGGCGAGGTCGTCGGATCCGTGTCCGAGCGGGCTCTGCTCGACGGGTTGTTCGGGGGCAAGGCGACACTGTCCGATGCGATCGAGAAGCACCTCGCCGACCCGCTCCCGATCATCGGGTCCGGGGAGCCGGTGAGTGTCGCGGTCGCGGCACTGGAAGGAGCCGACGCGCTGCTCGTTCACGTGGACGGCAAGCCGGCAGGCGTCCTCACCCGTCAGGATCTGCTGGGCTACCTCACGCGGTGACGTAACCGGCCAGCGGCTTCGCCAGGTGCTGGACGAGGGTCACTCCCACGTCGAAGGACGGGTTGTGCCGGGTGAGCACGGCCATCAGCACCCGGTCGCCGGAGCTGGTGATGATCCCGAGGCTGGTGACCGCCCACAGGTCGTTGTCGTTCTCGCCCGGCGCGTTCGAGTTGTCGATCGAGAGCCAGCCGTTCTTGTTGTAGACGGTGGTGCCCTTGTCGGCCGCGACGCCGACGCCCCAACGCTGGTCGGCCTCGACGCCGGCCATCAGCTGCAGGACGAACCGCCGTGAGGCGGCGTTGAGCGGGCTCTGGCGATCGACCAGCGCCTGCAGCAGGAGCAGGCAGTCGCTGCCGCTGGTCGCGGTGAACGTGGGGTCGCTGACCCCTGGGGTGGTGTCCGTCATCCCGAGCCGGTCGGCAGCGGACGACAGCGCCGGGTTGCCGCCGGCGTCCTCCCAGAGCTCGTAGCCGGCCACGTTGTCGCTGTTCTCGATCATGGTGGTCGCGGAGCTGATCTCGTAGGACGACAACCCGGTCGTCCCCGGCGCCTGCCGGTTCATCAGCAGCGACTCGAGAACGAACAGCTTGTACGCGCTCGCCGTCCACATGCCGGAGGTCGCCCCCGCGGCGAAGCGGCGGCCCGTCGTCAGGTCCAGCGCGGCGACCGAGATCGAGCCGGTCGGGTGAGAGCGGATCAGGGCGCGGATCCGGCCGGCGTCGATGGCGCGGACCTGCGCCGGGGACGGGCCGGGATCCGCCGGCGACGAAGCGCTGACGGACGGGGCCACGCGCGGATGCTGCGTCGACGTGAGGGGAGACGGCTGTCCGGCCGGCGAGGCCGGCATCGAGGAGCAGCCGGTGAGCGCCGCCGCTGCGGCCACGGCCGCCAGAGCCGGCACGCGCCAAGGCCGAGGCCGGGCGGGTTGTCCGGTCATGGCGTACAGCATCCCTGACGGATCGACCAATGCGTGGGTAGCGTCGCCGGATATGGACGAGAATCACCCCGGCTTCGACACCCTCGCGATCCACGCCGGCCAGGAGCCGGATCCGTTCACGGGCGCGGTGACGGTCCCGATCTACCAGACCTCGACGTACAAGCAGGACGGAGTCGGCGGGCTGCGCGGCGGCTACGAGTACAGCCGCAGCGCCAACCCGACGCGCACGGCTCTCGAGGGGGCACTGGCGGCGCTGGAAGGCGGCGGCCGCGGGCTCGCCTTCGCCAGCGGGCTGGCGGCTGAGGACACCCTGCTGCGCGCCGTCTGCGCGCCCGGCGACCACGTCGTGCTGCCTGGTGACGCCTACGGCGGGACCTTCCGCCTGGTGGCACGGGTCCTGAGCCGCTGGGGCCTCGAGTACACGGCCGTGCCGCTGGGCGATCTCGACGCCGTCCGGGCGGCGCTGCGCCCGTCGACCCGGGTCGTCTGGTGCGAGACGCCGACCAATCCGCTGCTCGGCATCGCCGACATCGCCGGCCTTGCCGGCCTGGCCCACGAGCACGGCGCGCTGCTCGTGGTCGACAACACCTTCGCCTCCCCGGCGCTGCAGCAGCCCCTTGCTCTCGGCGCCGACGTGGTCGTGCACTCCACGACCAAGTACCTCGGCGGCCATTCCGATGTCGTCGGCGGCGCGCTCGTCATCGGTGCGGACGCTGACCTCGCGCAGCAGCTGGCCTTCCATCAGAACGCGATGGGCGCGGTGGCCGGGCCGTTCGACGCCTGGCTCGTCCTGCGCGGGCTCAAGACGCTCGGCGTGCGGATGCGCCAGCACTGCGCCAACGCCGAGCGGATCGTGGCGTTCCTCGTCGACCATCCGGCCGTCGACCAGGTGCTGTACCCGGGACTGCCCTCGCACGACGGTCACGCGGTCGCGGCGCGGCAGATGCGCGGGTTCGGCGGGATGGTGTCCTTCACCGTCCGCGGCGGCGAGGAGGCGGCGCTGAAGATCTGCGAGTTGACCCAGGTCTTCACCCTCGGCGAGTCGCTCGGCGGCGTCGAGTCACTCATCGAACACCCGGCGCGGATGACCCACGCCAGCGCGGCGGGCTCTCCGCTCGAGGTCGCGCCGAACCTGGTGCGACTGTCCGTCGGCATCGAGGACGCCGACGACCTGGTCACCGACCTGGCGCAGGCGCTGGCATAAGGCCGGCCGCTGTCGCGGCGTCCCCGGTCGAGGTGGGTAGGACGGCCCCGGAACGTTGTTGATCCCCTGCGAGAGGAGTTCCACGATGGCCGGCAATTCTGACCGTGCCGACGGTGCGGCGTCGGCGGCGGCGCAGCAGGCCGATGCGGTCGACGAGGTCGAGCGCAACACCAAGTCGCAGACCACCGCGTCCAGCTACACGACGACCGACCACGACGTGATCCGCGCCTGGGCGGAAGCACGCGGAGGGCAACCCGCCGAGGTGGGCGACACCGAGAACGGACAGGGCGGCGTGCTCCGGATCGAATTCCGCGACCCCGACAACCGGCTCGACGAGGTCGACTGGGAGCCCTTCTTCAAGGTCTTCGACGACCGCAAGCTGGCGTTCGTGTACCAGGAGAAGACGAGCGACGGCGGGACCAGCCGGTTCAACAAGTTCGTCTCGCGCGACTCCTGAGCCGAACCCGGCTCGTAGGACGCAGCCGCCGGTGCCTCAGTGGCTGACCCGGCCGCGGTAGGACACCAACCGCGGCCGGATCAGTCGGTCGGCGACCATGCCGGTCGCCACGCTGTAGACGGCCTTGTGGCCGAAGTCCCACGCTTGTTCCCGCGCGGGCCAGTACGGCGGCGGTGCACCGACGCCGGACGCGTTCTCCAGCGCCTGCTCAGAGCTTCTCGGCCGCGGTCATCGCCGCGACGCCGGCAATCCCGGACACGGCGCCGCGCAGCGCGGCATCGCGCAGCAGCGGCAGTCGGTCAGTCATGGCCGTGAGCGTTCCCATTCCCGGTCGAGGATCGCGAAGCCCAGCTCCGAGGACCACTCACCCTTGAACCACTCATTTTCGACGAGATGCGCCTCCTGCCGCATGCCGAGACGGCGGCACATCCGGGCCGACGGCTCGTTGCGCGCGTCGACCCGCGCCGTCACGCGGTGCAGGTGCAGGTCGGCGAAGGCCAGGCCGAGCAGGGCGCGCGCCGCTTCGGTCGCGTAGCCGCGTGCGCCGTATGCAGGGGACTGCACCCACCCGATCTCACCGGAACGGTGTTCCTTGCTGCGCCAGAAGAGCACCAGGTCGCCGATCACTCCGGTGCCGGGCAGCTCGATCGCGACCGCCAGCACCTGCCCCTCGTCCTCGAGTGTGGACCGGGTCCTCTTCCCGTCGGTGAGGAAGCGACGGACGTCGTCCCGCGTGCGCGGGGCATACGGGATGTACCGGCACACGTCCTCCAGTGAGGAGTAGGCGTAGACGTCCTCGAGGTCGCCCAGCGCCAGCGGGCGCAGCCGCAACCGCTTCGTCACGATCGGGTAATCCGGCCGGAGCACCGCGCCACCCTACGGCGCTACCGTGCAGCAGTGGCCTGCCGCGCGAGCGCGATCTGGGACGAGGGTTACCTGTCCTACGACTTCGGCGAGCATCCGCTGTCGCCGGTGCGGCTCGACCTGACAGTGCGGCTCGCCCGTGAGCTCGGCGTCCTCGACCGGCTCGAGATCGTCCGTCCTGCCGCCGCGGACGAGCGGCAACTGCTCGAGGTGCACGACGCCGACTATCTCGCGGCTGTCCGCCGGGCCGGCAGCGATCCGTCGTTCACCGGCTACGGCCTCGGCACCGAGGACGACCCCGTCTTTCCCGGCATGTACGAGGTGTCCGCGCTGATCGCGGGCGGGTCCGCCACGGCCGCCCGGCTGGTGTCGGAGGGGACCGTCGACCACGCGGTCAACATCGCCGGTGGGCTGCACCACGCCATGCGCCGCTACGCCAGCGGCTTCTGCGTCTTCAACGACGTCGTTCTCGGAATCCGGACGCTGCTCGCCGGCGGTGCCGCGAGGGTCGCGTACGTGGACATCGACGCCCATCACGGCGACGGCGTGCAGGTGGCCTTCTGGGACGAACCCCGCGTGCTCACGATCAGCCTGCACCAGGACCCGCGGTTCCTGTTCCCCGGAACCGGGCTGCCGACCGAGACCGGGGGCCGCGGCGCCGAGGGCAGCGCCGTGAACGTCGCCCTGCCGCCGGGAACCGACGACGACGGCTGGCTGCGGGCCTTCGCCGCCGTGGTGCCGGGAGCGCTGCGGTCCTTCGGACCGGACGTCCTGGTCACACAGTGCGGCTGCGACACCCACCATGAGGACCCGTTGGCGAACCTGCAGCTCAGCATCGACGGGCAGCGCACCGCCATTCAGCTGCTGCATCGACTGGCGCACGAGCTCACCGGCGGCAAGTGGGTCGCCTACGGCGGCGGCGGGTACGGCGTCGTCCGCTGCGTGCCGCGGATCTGGACGCACCTGCTGGCGGAGGCCTCGGGCAGCCCGGTCGACCCGGCGACGGAGACCCCGCGCGGCTGGCGCCAACACCTGCGCGGCCGCGGCGTCCGCAGCGCTCTTCCCGACACCATGGGAGAAGGACGCCAGCCGCAGATCACCGAGTGGGCTCCGGGCGGCGAGAGCTGGCTCGACCGTGCCATCGGCGCCACCCGCAACGCGTCCTACCCGTTGCTGGGCCTGGATCCCGACGACCCCCGTGACTGAGCCGCCCGACGCCGCAAGCCCGGCCGCCGCGGCGCCGGCCGCCGACGTCGCGCCCGATCCGCCGGCCCACTGGGAGGCGGACGTCGTCGTCGCCGACGGCGGAACGGTGCATCTGCGCCCCATCCGGCCGTCTGACGCGGACGCCATCGTCGCGTTCCACGCCGGACTGTCGACCCGCACCCGGTATCTGCGCTATTTCTCCGCCTACCCGCGGATACCCGAGCGCGACCTCCGCCGGTTCACCACGGTCGACCATGCCGGCCGGGTGGCGCTCGTCGCCGAACTGGCCGGCGAGATCGTCGCGGTCGGACGCTACGAGCGGTTGGACGTAACCGACGAGGCCGAGGTCGCGTTCGTCGTCGCCGACGCCCACCAGGGCCGGGGGATCGGCTCGGTGCTGCTCGAGCACCTGGGCGCGGCCGCTCGCGAGCGTGGCATCAAGCGGTTCCAGGCCGTCGTCCTCGCCGAGAACAGCGGAATGATGCGGGTCTTCCGCGACGCCGGCTACGAGATCACCCGGCACCTCGACCACGGCGAGGTGACCCTGGAATTCGACGTGGCCGAGACCGCGACGACCGAGGCGGTGATGCGCGAGCGGGAGCAGCGCGCCGAGGCCCGCTCGATCCGGCGGCTGCTGTTCCCCACGTCGGTCGCCGTCGTCGGCGCCAGCAACGACGAGGGCAAGGTCGGCCACGCCGTCTTCACCAATCTGCTCCGCGGCGGGTTCCAGGGAACGCTCTATCCGGTCAACCCGGACGCGCGGCACGTCGCCGGCGTGCGCGCCTACCGCTCCGTCCTGGACGTGCCGGACGTGATCGACCTGGCGGTCATCGCCGTTCCGGCGCCGTCGGTGCACGACGTGCTCGAAGAGTGCGCCGAACGCGGGGTCCGCGGCCTGGTGGTGATCTCCGGAGGCTTCGGCGAGCGCGGGAGCGAGGACGAGCGGGCCGCGGGCCGCGCCGCCCAGCGGAGCCTGGTCGCGGCCGCGCGGGCTCGCGGCATGCGGGTGGTGGGCCCGAACTGCCTGGGCGTGATCAATACTGGGGCGGGCGTCCGGCTCAACGCATCCCTGGCGCCACTGTCCCCGCTCCCAGGACGCGCCGGCTTCTTCGCCCAATCCGGCGCGCTGGGCGTCGCCGTGCTGGGCGAGGCGGCTCGCCGCGGACTGGGCGTGTCGACGTTCGTCTCGGCCGGCAACCGGGCCGACGTCTCCGGGAACGACTTGCTGCAGTTCTGGGAATCGGACGATGCCACCGACGTCGTCCTGATGTACCTGGAATCGTTCGGCAACCCGCGCAAGTTCGCGCGGCTGGCCCGTCGCCTTGGCCGCCGTAAGCCGATCGTCGCGGTCAAGAGCGGGACCGGGCCGGTCGTGGCGGGCCTGGCGTCGACCTCGGTCGAGATGCCGGAGACCAGCGTGCGGGCGCTGTTCGAGCGCGCCGGCGTGATCCGCGTCGACACCGTCGGCGACCTGTTCGACGTTGCGCTGCTGCTCACCTCGCAGCCGTTGCCGCTGTCGGAGCGGGTCGGGTTCGTCGGCAATTCCACCGCCCTGGGAGTTCTTGTCGCCAACGCGTGCGCCGCGGAGGGGCTCGAACTGGTGTGCATGAACGATGTCGGGGTCGACGCCGGTGCGGCCGAGTTCGAGCCGGCGCTGCGGGCAGCATTAGAGGACGAGTCGGTGGGCGCGGTGGTCGTCGTCTTCGTTCCGCCGCTCCAGCGGGGGGCCACCGACGCGGTCGCCGGTGTCCTCCGCGACACCGCGGCGGCAAGCGGAAAGCCGGTCTTGTCGACGTTTCTCGGCGTCGACGGAGTGCCGCGGCCGTTGGCGGCGTCCGGGTCGAGCTTTCCGGCGCCGGGGTCGGTGCCGTCCTACCCCAGTCCCGAGCGCGCGGTGCGGGCGCTGGGCCGGGCGGTGCGTTACGCGACGTGGCGGCGGCGTCCGGCGGGCACCGCTCCGGACCTCGAGGGTGTCGACGTCGACGCCGGGAGGTCCGTCGTCAGCTCGGTTCTCGCGGGCGAGCGCGACGGGCGGCAGTTGACGGACGCCGAAGGCGCCCGGTTGCTGGGGGCTGCGGGCCTGACCCTCTCGAGCGAGGTGCCGCCAGGCGCGGTGGAGGTCGAGATCGGCGCGCACGACGACAGGTCCTTCGGACTTCTGATCTCCTTCGGCATCGGCGGCGTGGCCACCGACCTGCTCGGCGACCGCGCCTACGCGGCCGTGCCCCTGACGGTCGAGGATGCGGACGAGTTGCTGCGGGCGCCGAAGGCCGCGCCGCTACTGCGCGGATACGCCGGTGCCGAGCCCTGCGACCTGCTCGCCCTCGGCGACGTCGTCCTGCGGCTGTCCGCGCTCGCCGACCTGGTTCCGGAACTCACCGACTGCACCCTGTCGGTGCTGGCCGCGCCGACCGGCGCGGTCGTGCAGCGGGTGTCCGCGCGGGTGGCGCCCGCCACCGCGCGCGCCGACACGGGTCCCCGTCGGCTTCGCGGGCTGTGATCAGTGGGTCGCCGTCGCGCCGAGGACGTCGGACATCGACGCCGGCGGGGACCAACTGAACCGCACCGCGGTGCCGTTCGTCGACCGGCCCCGGCAGCCCGGCTCCGCGGTCACCGGGCGCAGCTTCTCCCCGGCGGCACTCACCGCCAGGAACTCGAACGTGAGCTGGTTCTGCGGCATCAGGTCGGGGCACATGCGCCCGCGCAGGCTGGTCGGCGCCTCGTCGAGGCTGGTCGCGACGCCTTGGGCGTCGGCGCCGCGCAGGACGACGCTGCGCGGATGCGCGCCGGCGGCCGAGGGATAGATGCACACCTTCATCGCGGCGACCGGCTGGTCGAACAGCGCCGCGCTGCCGTCGAACTGTCCCGTCCCGCCACCGCCGGGGACGGCGTAAGTCGGCGGGGTCGCCGGGCAGGTGAGCGTCGACACCGCGTCCTGCGCCGGTGCGGAGCCGCGGCTGCCGTACAGCATCCGTTGGGAACCGGACGGCGATGGGCTGTTACTCGCCGACGGACCTCCGGCCGTCGGGTTTCCTGATGGACGCAGGTCGGCGACGCCCAGGCCGCCGCCGATCGCCGCGACGACGACAACCGCGCCGGTGGCGGACGCGATCCGCACCCGCCGCTGGTGCCGGGCAGCGCGTGCGGCCGACAGTACGGACTCCGGGTCGAGAGCGTCGCCCTCGCCGGCCCGCAGGGCCGCGCGGAGGTCGGACTCGCTGGGGCTCATCTGGCACCTCCTGCCGCCGTCGCCCCGACCCGCAGCCGGGCCAGGGCGCGCGAGCACATGCTCTTGACCGTGCCGACCGGCATGCCGAGGGTGGCCGCGGTGTCCTGCTCGGACAGGTCGGCGTAATAGCGCAGGACGATGACGGCGCGCTCCTTGGGGGAGAGGTCAGCCAGCAACCTGCGCAGCTGGTCACGGTCGTCGGCCGGGCCGGCCTCGTCCTCACCGCGTATGTCCGGAAGCTCTTCGACCGGACGCTCACCCCGCCATTTGCGCCGGGACGAGTCGATCGCGGCGGTGACCAGCGCCTTGCGCGCGTAGGGGAGCGGTGCGTCGACGCGGTCCCACTTGAAATAAAGCCGGGTCAATGCCGTTTGCACGAGGTCCTCGCCGCGGTGGTGGTCTCCGGTCAACAGGCGGGCGGCATGCAGCAGCGTCGCGCCGTTCGCCTCGACGAATGCGCGGAAGGCCGCGTCGTCAGCCACCTGTCGGTCCTTTTGTCCGTCCTGAGGGAAAGGACGAGGTGACGACTCGATCGAGTTCCCGACACATCGTGCGGTGCGGGACCCCGGTGTCGGCCGGAACGAACTCGTCGCTGTCGACGGCGATGCCGCGGCGTTCGTAGAAGCGCAGCGCCGAGACCCGCGCGTTGCGAGCGCCGCGCTGGCGCACCGCACGCGCCGCGGCGTCGAGCCCGACGCGGATCATCCCGCCCGGCCGGCCCGGAGCCCGGCGAGCCAGCGCTCGGCGTCGGCAAAATTCGCGTCCGCGGTGCCGGGACGGACCTGGGGCACGACGCCGTCCGCGCGCGGATACGAGCCCAGGAAGCGGACAACGGGACAGACCCTGCGCAACCCCATGAGGGCTTCGCCCATGCGCCGATCGCTGAGATGACCCTCGGCGTCGATGGAGAAGGAGTAGCGGCCGAGCTCGTCGCCGATGGGCCGCGACTCGATGCGGGAGAGGTTGACTCCGCGAGTCGCGAACTGCTCGAGCATTTCCAGCAACGCGCCGGCGCGGTTGGTGGGCAGATGGACGACGAGCGAGGTCTTGTCGGCGCCGGTGGGCGCGGGCAGCTCACCCGGCGGTCCGACGACGACGAATCGGGTGACCGCGGAGGTGTTGTCGGCGACGGTCGGCGCGAGCGTCTCCAGGTCGTAGGCCCGCACCGCTGGAGGGGGGATCAGCGCGGCCTGGAACGGTAGGCCGGGCTCGCCGGCTGCCAACAGCTGCGCTGGTGCGGTGTTGGAGGTGGCGGGCCAGTGCCGGGCGCGGGGCAGGTTGGCAGCGAGCCAACGGCGGCACTGGGCCCACGCGTGTGGGTGGGCCGCCACGTCGGTGACCTCGTCGGTCTTCGTGCCGGGCCGCGCCGCAAGGTCGAAGGACACCGGAACGAGAACCTCGCGCAGCATCACCAGCGGCGACCCGGAGGCCAGGGTGTCGAGCACCGCGGTGACCGAGCCCTCGACCGAGTTCTCGATCGCCACCACCGCGCGGTCGGCCGTGCTTGACCGCACCGCCTCGAGAGCGCTGATGACGTCGATCTGAGGCAGGTACTCGGCTTCGTCCGGCCTGACGACCTGGCTCAGCGCGGCCTCGGTGAAGGTTCCCGCCGGGCCCAAATACGCGTAGCGAGGACGGGACCCGGGCATGTCTAGGAGCCTATGCGTCCGTTCAGCGGGGCTGGGTCCGCAGCGCGAGAGCGGCGGGGGACGGTCGATCGGCTCGGATGCGAAGCCAGCGGTGACCTCAGCCGCGGCGTGTCGAAACGGGCTCCGGTCGGTCGTCAACCGCCGGCCTCTCGCGGCGAGGCACCGAAGACGCTTGCGCGCCGCGGACCCCGGGCCGCTTGAGTTGGTCGACCTTCGGAGGCGCGCCGTACGGGCGCTGGTCATCCTCTCCGCCGCCCGGCTCCGCTACGGGACGGGACCGCTTCCTACGGCTCGCCCGGGCAGCTACGAGCAACGCAAGACCAGCAAGCACGATGCCGCCGATCGCGCCCGCGACGCACAGCTGCGCAAGAGCGTTGAACCGCGACACCCGTCCGCCGCTGGTCGACAGGACACCGCCGACCGGCGATTGCAGGACGGACACAGCGCGCGCCGTCACGACGGCGCGTTGCGCTGCGGCCTCGGCCTCGAAGGTCTGCTGCCGGGTGGCGGTGAGCAGGGCCAGTTTGGCGCTGAACTTGTCGGCAGCCGGACCGAGGGCGCGAACCTGCTTGTTGAGCGAGTCCAGCCGCGCCTGGAGTTGGCCGGCGATCGCCGTCCACCCCTTCATCTTGGCGACCGCGAGCTGCGACGTGGTCTGGGTCGCCTGACCGCGCACAGCGGCGTATTGCTCGGCGGCCGAGGGGTGTCCGGCAGCCGTGATGAAGGCCTTGAGGGCCTGCTGGGCGGCATCGGAGCTCCTGTGCGCGCTCGCGACGAGCTTCTGCGCCTGGCGCAGGCGGGAGCTGGCACCCTTCTGGTTCTGGGCCATTGCCAGGTCGACGGTGGTGCGCGCCGCGGTCTCCGTGACCCGGGTGGGGTGTTGGGACGGCGGTCCGGTGTACCTCACTTCGACCGTGCTGCCGCCGAGGACCTCCATCACGGTCAGTTTGGCGGCGAGGTCTGCCGTCCGCAGATGGCTGGTACGTGCGACCCGACGGAGCACTGTGTCGGACATCATCAGCGACTGGAAGTCCGCGACCTTGCGGCGGACGACCAGCGGCCCGTCTCCGTTGGAGACCGGGACCTGGACGACCGTGACTGCCGCCCGCAGCGCGGGTTGACGCGACCCGACACCCACGGCCGCCATGGCGGCGACGATCGGGGCGATGACCAGAAGCCACCGGCGGCGGCCGAGCCGCCTCCAGAACTGAACTATTTCCATGCCTAGATCCCGTCGATGTGTCAGCGCGCCTTCACGTCGCCATGATCCGTGACGAGGCTGTGGGATAGCCGAATGTCCGCAACAGGTCGTCCAGGGCTTCTTCGAGGAGCTTCAGGTCGGTCGCGCTCAACTGGTCGACGTATGCGGTCGAACGGTTGCCGTCGAAGGCGTGGCGCTCGAGCTGGCGTTCGAAAGCAGCATCGGCTGGCAGGCCGATGTGCTTAAGCACGCGGTCGAGCACAGCGTGGGGGTCGCTCAGCAAGTCCTCATATCTCAGCTCCAGCCAGCGGTCGCCGATGTCCGCGCGTGCGACCTGGTGCGACTGGATGACGGACTTCCAGACCAGTCCGGCCAACAGAGGGAATGACATGCCGTTGTCGCTCCAGTACTGCATGTCCGCCGCCGGCACGACCTCCGGCAGCATCGGATCCCGGTAGTCCCGCCACCAGGGCATTTGCACGAGCGAGTTGGCAACCGCTCGTCCGTCACGCACGACGTGGATGAACCGACTGTCGGGCAGCACCGCGTTGATGAATCCAACCCGCGACCAGCCGGTGAACTTGTGGACGAACACCGGCTTGCGCTGCGCGGCCGCCTGCTCGTCGAAGAACCCTTTGAAGCGCCGGCTCAACCACGGGGACGCGTCCGCGCCGACGAGTGGCCGGCCGGGTACCGCCACCAACGGTGAGACTGCCCGGGAGATCGCACGATAGCCCTCGGAGGGCGCGAATCGCGCCCGACCTTTGGCGGTCAACGACGGCGGGACGAGACGGTAAACGGCGTTGTTCGCACGGCGGAGTGGAACGCGGCCCACGAGGTCGTCGACGTTGGACAGGAAACCCACCGCACTGTGCCTGGATACGACTTCCTGGAGGAGGGAGGAGCCGCACCGTCCGGTGCCGACGATGAACACGAACGTCATGTCGAGACCTTCTCGGCGACGCGCGGAACCGATCGCGCCGCCTTCGAGACGGCCGAGGCCGCGGCTGCGAACAGCGCCACGTACCAGAGGACGACCGACTGGGTGATCAGGTTGTCCGAAGCGCTGATCAGCAACAGCGCCGCGACGCAGCCCATGAAGCCAACGGCAACCGAGCGGCCCAGTCGGTCCCTTGCGCGCCGGACTGCACGGACACCCGTCGTTGCGAGAGCGGCGAGCAGGCCCAGGTATGTGACCAGCCCGGGGACGCCACCCTCCACATAGGACCGGACGTAGTCGTTGTGGGCCAGCTTTCCGCCGGCCGCCTCGACTTCGATCATCCTCAGGCCGATGCCGGTGACCGGCTTCTCCTTCGCGAGTTGCAGCGACTGCTCCCAGTGATCCACTCGCCACACAAGGGAGTTGCCGGGCGCTCCGGATGCGCGTGTCTCCTGGCTCAGGTCGTGGAAGCGGCCCCACACCGGCGGCAGCGCCGCGAACACGGCGACGACGACGAGAACAGCGGCGAGCATCCGCCGGCTTCTCAGTCCGACGACCACGAGCACCCCGACCACCGCGCCGATCCACGAACCGCGCGTCTGCGTGAAGTACAGCATCCCCACTGCCATAAAGAGGATGGCCACCAGGCTCCATCGGTACCAACCTCGTGTGTACCAGAGAAGCGCGACGCCCATCACAATCATGAAGGCTAGATACATCGCGAACGAATTCGGATGGGCAAAAGTGCCGCGAACCCGGTCCAGGCCGTCCGAGTAGTTGAGCCCCCGATGGGTGATCCGCTGGTATGTACCGAGCAGGACTGGTGGCAGGAATGACAGGTAAGCGGCGAACAACATCCTCGGCAAAGCCGCCGGCGTAGTGGCGAAAAGCCTTTCGAGAACGATAAGCATCATCATGGCCGAGAGCAGGCGAGTCCATTCCTGCAGGCTCACGCTCGGCTGGTCGGATGTGACGACGCTCAGAAGTGCGGCCACGACGAAACATATTGCGGCCCTGCTGAGCAAGCCGAGCTTGACGACCGTGCCACTCGCGCGCTGCACCAGCAACCACGCGACGGAGAACAGGACGAAAACACCCGCGACCACGACGGTCGCCGGCAGCGCCCCGGCCCGCGCTGCGTCCAGACCGGTCCGGACGGCAACGAGCACGCAGACGAAGATGTCGAACCTGTGAACGGCCAGCAGCGCGGCGAGGCTGCCTCCCGCAAGGATCAGCGGGATCTCAATCGTCGTCTTGGCCGAACCTCCCGAGCCGGACAAGGCGAGAGCTGTGAGCCCGCCGAGAAGAACTGCACAGAGGGTGCCGAGAAGCAGGAAAGCGGTGCTCGATCCCCGACGATGTCGCCCGGACGACGGCAATGCTGATGTTGCCGTCACGAGTCCCCTCCGGCGCCGAATCGAATTCGATATGCCGGCCGTCGCGCGAAGAGGACGATGACCAGCGCGTATATTCCGCTCACAACCAGGACAGCAGCCCCCACAAGAGACACTGTCACCACACGCGGGTGCGGATCCGCCAGTCCCAACCACCGTAACGCTGACACGGCCACCCCCGTGGCACATGCCGTCGCCAACATAACAGGGCCCACCATGGTGCGCCAATCGAAGCGGACCGTACCGATCCGGGCGCGCAGCCGGAGGATCGCGTGAACGGGCCCGACGTACTCGGAGAGGACGAACGCCACCGCGATACCGAAGAGGGCGGCATAGCCCCGGCCCCAGGGCAGTACCAGGATGGGCAGTAGCACCAATTCCGCAGTGGCGCCTAGCAACGCATTTCTGAAAGGCGTCTTTGTATCTAAGCCGGCGTACAGCGGCGCGAGCAGGATTCGCTGCCAGGCTTCCCCGACCAGCGACAGCGAGAGCACCGCGATCACCTCGCCGAGCAGGACCGCTTGGGCGTGGGTCACGCCGCCGCGGTGGAACAGCGCCAGGCTGATCGGCACGGCGAGGGTTACGAGCACCGTCGTCAGGCCGACCGATATGACCGTCATTGCCCGGAATCCCTCGGTCACCAGCCGCCGGAGCCGGCGCGTCTCCAGCCGCGCCGTGGCCTCGGTCATCCGAGGAACCAGCACGCCGACGATCGACCGGAAGAACACGGTGCCGCTGGAGGCGAAGACGAGCCGATAGCCGTAAGCGAGCAGCGAAATGGACCCGGCCGGCAGGAACGAGGTGAACAGCTGCTCCACCAGGCGCATCCCGGGCGCGAGGGACGAGGCGGCGGCGGGCCGGAGAGACAGGTGCAACGCCGCCCAACTGTCACGATCCGCGAACGCCGTCGCCGCGGCCCTGAGCCGGGGTCGGTATCCGGCACGCAGAACCTGTACGAAGGCCAGCACGACCCGTGCCGCGGCGCCGCCCACGTAGGCCCAAGCCGCGACTTCGATGCCGGACCGGCCCCACATCAGCACGACGGCCATCGCGACGACGTTGAGCACCGCGTTCAACAGGGCCGGCTGCACGAACCAGTGCCGTGCATTGAGCGCCGCCCGGAGCACTTCGGCGACGGCGGTGAGTGGGACGACCGCAAAGAGCAGGGGGAGCATGGACGCGGCCAGTCCGGACTCGGCGGACGGCAGGCCGGGCGCGATCAGTCGGACGATGAGCCCAGCGGCCACGGCGAACGGAACGGAGATCAGGACACTCGCGGACGCGACCACCACGAGAAGTGATGTCAGGTGCCGTGAGGCGTAGGTCATCCCGTGCCGGGTGATCCATCTTCCGATTACGGGGACGAGGCTCAGGTTCATGCCGCCGAGCACGACGGTGCCGAGGCCCACCGGAAGCCGCTGGGCCACGAAGAAGGCGTCGGTCGCCCGGCCCACACCGAAGGTCGTCGCGATGGACACGTCCAGCGCCAGCCCGGTGAGGACCGCGATCGCGGCCGCGACGGTCGTGCCGGACGAGACGAGCAGCAGGCGCCGGCCCGCCGCCGGCGTCCTCTTCGAGTCGGGCGCGGGCGAGGTCAGATCTGCGGCCTGCGGCGCGGCGTCATCTGCGCCGGCGCCATCACCGGGTGCCTGGCAGAAGCTGCTCGACTGTTCGCTCACGCCGCGTCATTGTCGCGCGACCGCTCGGCGGCGAAGCGGTCGAGTTCCTCGGCGAGCTCTGTGCACAGGTCTCGGACCCCTCGGTCGAGATCCAGTTCGGTCGGCGACAAGCTGGGACGAGTCACGTCAGCAGCCATCGGCGTCGTGAAGGTCACACCGACGAATCGGCACAGCCGCTGCAGCTCGGGAGCCGGTTGCGCGAGCACCCGGTCATAGGACACCACGAGGACGTCGTCCCGTTCGGCCCATCCGCGGTCCAGCACCAAGCGGTTGCGCGCCCACCAGAAGAGGGCAGATGCGCTTGCAGGCGACAAGGACGGCACGTCGAAGGAGCTTATGGTCGCCCTGGTCGGCTCGCTGAGGCCGCCGGCCTGCCACAATCCGTCGCCCCGTCCTGCGGCGATCAATGACAACACCGTCCGGTCGTGGTCGCCGAACTTCGACAGCGTCGACCGCACCCGGCCGTCCACCGCCCGATACACCCAGACCGCCCGGCTCCCGGGCGATCCGGTGCCGCAGGTCCGCGCCAGGTGGAGCAGGTCGTCGAGCCGGTGCGAATCGCACAAGGGCTTGAACAGCACGGCGCGAGCGCGGGATTGCCCGACGAGCGGGCACACCCGATCGTCCAGGAGCCGGTACCTGTCAAAGGCCCGGCGGCTGTTCTCGTTGTAGACCTGGGTCTCCGGCGAGGTGTCCACGGCGCGCAGCACCATGTTGGTCCCGGAGCGCTGGAGGCCCACGACGAAGACGGGCCGGGCCGTGCCCGTATCCTGCCCCTGCCGCGACTGCCACCGATGTTTGCGCCACGCCGTCCGGGCGCGGTCCACCGGATCGAGCTGATCCTCGGCGATCAGCCGTCGGAGCCCCTCCGTGCGGACCCAGTCCAGGTGCCGCCGCGCTTTCCCGATGGCGAACGACCAGCGACCTTGCGGCTCTCCGGACAGGGTCTGGCCACTCGCCGCGAGCCGCCGATGCATCTGGTGCTCGTCGGCAGGCGCGGCGCCGTCCGCACCGCCCGCGTCCGGATCCGCCGAGCGATCACTCACGGGGCTACCGCGAACGCTTCAATGTGCTGGTTGAAGTCGCTCACGTACAGGTTCCCGGCCGCGTCGAAGGACAGGTACCGCGGCAGGTTGAAGGATCCTTCCAGGGTGTCGTAGCCGGTCGTCACGATCTGTCGTTGGGTGGGATCGGCGAGGCTGACCCGCACGATCCGCCTGTTGCCGGAGTCGGCGATGTAGAGCCATTTGCCGGCCGGGTCGACGGCCACGCCCTTGGGCTGGTTCAGGGCGAGGCCGTTGAAGCTGCCTCCGATCGTCGAGGTGATGTGGCCGGTGGAGGTGTCCCAGACGTCAACGCGCGCGCGGGCCGCGTCCACGACGTAGGCGAGGTTGCCCACGACCCAGACCTGCCACGGAGCGGTCATCTGGTCGGTCCCCGTGCCGCAACTGCCCATCTCCTTGATCAGGTTCCCGTTGTAGTCGGAGAGCATGAGCCTGCAGTTGCCGATATCGGTCGTGTAGACGGTTCCGGCGGTGCTCGGGCTGCCGCTGTTCGGGTCGGGGACGGCGAAGATGCCCGTGGGTCCCGTCTTGAACTGCCCCGGACCGGAGCCCCACTGGCCCCACCGGTCGGCGAAGCTGCCGTCCTCGTTGTACTCGACGACGGACTGGCCACCGTCGGTCCACAGGTGCCCGCCGCCGACCGTGGCGTCGCGCGGATAGTTGAACCCGTCGTCGCTGATGCCGTTCGTGGCGCGGTGCCCGAACTGCGCCTGGTAGGCCGGGCAATTGCTGGGTGACACGCACCACCACAGCGATCCAGGATGGTTCGGGTCGGCGGTGCCGAACACCTGGCCGCGGTTCTCGAAGGTGTCCACCGCCATCAGGACGTTGTTGCTTCCGTCGACACCGAAGCCGCTGACCTGGTTGAACCCGCCGTTGGGCGGCGGCTGCGGGCCGGTGTCCCACTGCAGCACAGTGGCCGCCG
Organism: Jatrophihabitans sp.; assembly: GCA_025924515.1. Taxonomy (GTDB): domain Bacteria; phylum Actinomycetota; class Actinomycetes; order Mycobacteriales; family Jatrophihabitantaceae; genus JAICIE01. The sequence continues at coordinate 20,153 of JAICIE010000007.1, forward strand.
AGGTGCCGGTGCGCGCCCCGCCGAGGTGCCAGACCCGGTAGCCGTACATGTCGCTGACCCAGATCTGGCCGTTCGCGGCGGTGATGTACCGGACCGAATTGAAGCGGGTCGATCCGGCGTAGGTCCACGTGTCGAGCAGGTTGCCGTTGCTGTCGAAGTGGAACACGTCCTGCGTCAGCGCACCCACCACGTAGATGTCCCCGGTGCTCCAGTCGACGGCAACCCCGCGCGGGTCCTGCATCGCCGGGATGACCGGGCTCATCCAGATCAGCTTGCCGTTGGGGTCGAATTTCGCGATTCGGTCGCTCTGGTGCTCGGCCAGGACGAGGTTGCCGTCCGGCGCGACGTCGATCCCGCGCGGGGTCAGTTTGTTGACGCCGAACAGCGCGGGACTCAGGTTCCACGCTCGCAGAAACGCGCCGGTGCTCTGGTCGAACTGGTACACGTCGCCGCAGTAGCCGTCCGAGACGTAGAACGTGCCGTTGGTCGGGTGCACCGCGATGTTCGTCGACCAGTGCATGCTGCCGTTGCCGCAGCCGCGCGGATAGTTGCTACCGGAGCTGCCGTTCACCCCGATCGAGCGGATCAGCGTCTTGCCGTCCGCTGAATAGTGGTCGATGCGGGTGTAGGCCTCCTGGGCGACCCAGATGGTGCCGTCCGGGCCGAGGTCCAGGTCGTAAGGCTCGACGCGCGGCGCTCCGGCCGGCGGAATAGAGAAACCGGGCACCTGCTGTCCGGTCGAGCTGAACTTCACGACCCGGTGATTCCATACGTCGGCGACCAGCACGCTGTCGTCGAACTTGTCGTACTTCATCCCGTACGGGTACAGCCCGGCATGGCCGGTGTTGTTCGGGCCGTAGCCGAAATCCGTCAGGAAACGGGCGCCGGACGTCGGGGCCGGCGGCAGGTTGCCGTCGTGATAGGTCGTCAGGACGAAGTTCGCACTGCCCGACGTGGCCTTCACCTGCACCGCGTAGCTGCCGGCAACCGCACCCGGCCACACCACATCCTCGGGCTTGGCCGTCGTCGAGCGCGCCCACTTGACCCACTTGCCGTCCGGCGTGCGCAACCCGAGATCGAGGTTGGCGGTCGAATTGTCCCAGTCGAGTAGAGCGGTCAGGTTGCTCGCCTGCGACACGGTGAAGGAATACGTGATGCTGGCGGGGTTGCTACCGCCGACGGCGCCGCAGAATTGCCCGCTGCAGGCCGCCGGCGCGGCAGCGTCGGTCACCGTCAGGGTGTAGTTCGCGATGCCGCCGGACTTGTCGACCACGCTGATGGTCCACGTCCCCGCCGTGGAGAGGTTCCAGAAGAGGGTCTCCGGCTTGGAACCGGTGACCCACTTGACCGCGGTTCCCGTCGGGTCCTTCAACCCGAAGAGGAGGTTCGCCGCTGTGTTGTCCCAGTCCAGGGAGATGTTCACATAGCCGGGCGTCACCACATTCAAAACGTTTTTGGCAGTGGTCGGTCCGCTCGAGTTCAGCTGACCGGCGAACTTGGCAGCGTTGCTGTCGGCATGCGCCACCGACCCGGGCGCCGCGACCGTTGCCAGCATCAGGAGCACGCTCGACACCAGCATGACGAGGACCCGCCCCCGGCGCCGGACTGTTGGGTGCATCAGCGGGCCTCTCATCCGATTGTGTAGATGGCCACGCGGTCATGGCCGGTATCGATAGCGTAAAGCTGCAGCCCGGATCCCGACCTCCGGGCGATCAGCTTGGCCGGCGAGTACAAGGCCCCGCTGCCGGCCGGCTTCACCGCCTGCCGTAGTGCACCGGCGGGAGTGAAGTCGAGGAACCGGTTCCACGACGTGTCGCTGACCCAGACGTCACCGGTGGCATCGACGGTGACGCCCTGCGGGTCGTGCAGCGAGGAATCGGTGATCTTCTTGAGCACGGCGCCGGTGTTCACGTCGACCATCGTGATCGACTTGTTGCCGTCGTCGGCGATGTACGCCACGGCGCCGACCACCGTCACGTCCTTGGGGTGGTTGAACCCGGTCGTGGTCCAGTCGTTTACCTCGCTGCCCTGCGCCGAACCGGGCGAGATGCGCATGACCCTGTTGTTCCATGTGTCCGCGACGATCAGATCGCCGCCGGTCACCACTGTCACGGCGTCCGGCCAGTGGAACTTCAGTGGCCCGGTGCCCAAGCTCCCGATGCGGTGGCCGGCCTCCGTGCCGTTGCTGTTGTATTCCGTCAACCGGTTGTTCTTCGTGTCGGCCACCCAGATCATTCCGGTCGCCGGATCTCGCGCCACGTCGTGCGGCCAGTTCATTCCGTCGACGGTGTCCCCGAACCCGCGACCTCCCCAACTGTTGGAGAATGTGCCGGTCGGGTCGAATACCTCGATGCGCTGGTTGGTGGTGTCCGCGACGTAAAGAGTGCCGTCGGAGGCCATCGACATTCCGAAAGGCTTGTTGAACCCACCGGTGGGTGGCCGGACGGTCCCCAGTTCGGTATTGGTTGAGCCGTCGGCGTTGAAGATGGTGATCTTGTCCGCCCACAGGTCGGCGGCATAGATCTTGGGGTTCGAACCGTCCGCGACGACTGCGCGGCGCAACTGGAAGAACTGACCCGGTCCGGTTCCGGCCGAGCCGAAGGACGCGACATACGCGTGCGTCGGGTCGAACTCTTCCACCCGCGAGTTGTTCGAGTCGGCGACGTAGATGTTGTTCTGGTCGTCGAGGTCGACTCCGTACGGGCCGTTGAACTGGCCCGGACCGGATCCCAAGCTGCCGAAGGAGCCGAGCCAGGAACCGGTCGGCGAGAAGATCGCGATCCGGTGGTTGCGGAAGTCGGCGACGTAGATGTCGCCGTCGGAACTGGTGGCCGCGTCGCGGGGCTCGTTGAGCTGGCCGGCGCCGGAGCCGAATCCGCTGCCGACGGTTGCGAGAACCTGACCCGTCGACGGATCGTGAACGTGGACGACGTTGACGTTGATGGAGCCGTCGGTGCCGAGGATCACCGGGTTGCCGGTGCCGTCGACGCCGGCGCTGATGCCCATGATCGCGGTGTACTTCGTGGGCCAGGTCGTGATCCAGGAGCCGTCGGCGGCGCTGAGCACCTGGATCCGGTTGTTGCCGGTGTCGGCGACGTAGACCTTGCCGTTGTAATAGGCGACGTCACGCGGTTCGCTGAACTGGCCGTTCGCGTGACCCCAGGACAGGTGCTTCCATTTCAGGGACCCGTCTGGGTTGTAGGCCTGGACGCCGTCGTTACCGGTGTCGGCGAGGTAGACCGTGCCGTCGGGACCCACGTCGAGCCCCGAGGGGTACATGATCGCCCGGGCCGATCTGCCCACCTGGCCGGCGGCCGTCGGCGCGATGGCGCCCTGCAATGCTGCGCCGGAAGCGTCAGCCAGGACGTACGCGGAGCCGGCGGACGACGTGACGTGCACGCTGAACATCCCTGTGCTTCCGGTCGTCGCGGTCAGGGTGCACGGACGCGAACACGCCGGCGAGCTCACGACCGTGGTCCCCGACGGATTCACCAGCGATGCCGCGATCGCCGTACTGCTCGACTCGTCCCAGTCGACCGTGACCGACAGCCCCGCCTTGCTTCGCACCGGAACGGCCAGGTCGGCGGAGTGGGTCGTGTCGACCTGGCCGTTCGCCGTGACGTCACCGGTAGGCCGGGCTCCGATGTTGACCGTGGTCGACGAGCCGGAGGAAATCGCGAACGCCCGCGAATAACCGGTGTCCGAATCGATCGTGCTGTTGATGGAGGGCGCGGGGGCCGTTCCGGCGGGGCTGTACGAGTATCCGCTCGGCAGCGCCACTCGGACCCGATAGGAGGAGCCGGACGCAACGGTGGCCGACCACCGTCCGTCGGTCCCCGTCGCGGCCTGTTCGGCGACAACACCGGTCGAGGCATCGACGAGGTTGACGGTGACGGCCGGCAGACCCGCCTCGCTGTCGTCGACGCCGTTGCCGTTGGAATCGACCCACAGCACGCCACCGACCGTTCCGGTGCTCGGCTGGCTGGGTTGGGCCACGCTGATGGTGAAGGCCGACGTACCGCTCTTGGCGGTCACCACGATCGTCCACGTCCCGGTCACCGACACCGGATACGAGATGGCCTCCGGGTCGTTGCCGACAGCCCACTTGACCGCGGTGCCCGACGGGTCCTTGAGCCCGAGGTTCAATGCGGCCGCGGAGTTGCTCCAGTTCAGCACGACCGTCGCGGTCCCCGTCGAACTGAACACCACGGGATACTGCTTCGTCTTCGGAGCCGTGACGCCCGTGGAGTCGACCGTGCCGCAGAAATCGGCGCTGCAGGTCGTCGTCGCGGGAGCCGCCGTGTCTGCCACGGTCACCGTGTAGCCGGTGGACCCGCCGGACTTGGCGACCACGACGATGGTCCAGTTGCCGGTCGTCGAAAGGTCCCAGGTGATCGCTTCGGGTCTGTGACCGGTGACCCATTTGACGGCGGTCCCGGACGGATCCTTCAGCCCGAGGTTCAGGGCGGCCGCGGTGTTCTGCCAGTCAAGCGTGATGGTGACCCATCCGGGCGTGGACACCGCGAGAGAGTGTGTCGAGGTCGTCTTGCCGGCGGAGTCGACCTGCCCGGTGAAGGTCGCGGCGTTGGTCGCTCCCGCCTGCGGGGCGGCGACGACTGTCGACGCCATGAGGATCGCTGCCAGGATCCCGACGGTCCACCGTCTGCCGGGCCCTCCGCTCCTCGTGCGTCTGATGCCGCCGGGGGCCACCTGACTTATGCGCTGGCGCCGAAGGGCACGATGCAGCACGGAGCGCCTCCCATCCCTCCATCGTCCCGTCGTGCCACTTTCTGGCGCGGGACCGCATGCGACCGCGCTCACGCAGGCCGTGTAACGGAAGATACCTGACCTTGAAGAAATAGGGGAATGCTAAGCAGTGGCGCACTCATAGGTCCCCACCGCTGCAACCGTGAGTAACCAGTCCTCACGATGTGCCACCGGCCGGCTGCGGCACGCGCACCGCGCGGCAGATGGAGAAGGGCCCGCTCGAGATCGTCGCTGCGGGCTGCAATCCGTAGCGAGGCAGCTCGCGGGCGAACGACGCCCACTGTTCGGAGAACATCTGTAGAACGATGACGGCTTCTACCGACAGGTAGCTCCCGGCGGCTGCGAGCAGCGCTCGGTGCAGGCCGAGTCCGTCGTCATCCTCGCCGACGATGGTCGCCTCCGCCACTGCGCCGATCGCTGCGCGCCGCGCCGGTGGATAGAACGGGAGGTTCGCCACGAGGACATCGACGCGCCCGCGCGTCCATGCCGGCAACGGATCGAGCAGTGATCCCGGCAGGAATCTGGCATTGCCAAGTTCGGCCCGTCGCGCGGCGCGCCGTGCTGCCCGCACGGCTCGGCGATCGGGATCCACCCCGACGACCTCGGCCCGCGGTCGGTGCCGGGCGATGCCTAATGCGATCGCGCCGTTGCCGGTCCCACAGTCGATCGCAACAGTGTGCTTGTGTCCGTCGAGCTCGGCGATGACCGTGTCGACCAGGGTCTCGGCGTCCGGAGTCGGCACGAAGCTGCCCGGAGGGGAGTAGGTCTCCACGCCGGCGATGCGGACCGTGACCGGCGCCAGGCCGATCCTCAGATCTGCCTGCACTGCGGCCCGAATCCGGGTCGGCCTGATCCGGCGGGACATCGCCGAGAGCACCCGGGCCACGCTCGCGCGGCCGTCGCGGGAGGCGACGCCTGACCAACGGCCGTCGCCTGCTGCCGCCAGGGCTCGGTCGAGCGTCCCGGTGAGTCGGCACCCGGCGGCGGCCGCCCGCGCCTGCCGAACGACGGCCGCGTCGCTGCACCCGGCGACGAAGCGCGTGCGCGCGTCGCGGTCGGCCGCACCGGGACGCAGCGCCTGCACCGCCGCCGTGAGCAGGATGTCGGCGGGCGCCCGCCGCGGCGCGTCGGCCCACAGCCGCTTCTCGAGCGGCGCGAACCACCACGGCGGCAGGAGCCCGGGGCAGATCCGGCGCTGCAGCAGCAGTTGGGAGCCGTCCGCCCAGAGATAGCCGACCGCCGGCACCCTGCGCCACAACCCCGTGCCGCCGATGCGGTAGCGCCACGGCTCGCCGTCGAGGGCGCGGCCGACGGCCTTCCAGACCGACGACGGGACGAGAACCTCGATATTGACGCCGGCGTCGCCGACGGGCGAGCGGGCGGTCACCACGGCGCCGTCGGCGGCGAGCCGATCTGCGGCGAGCTCGGCTGCGTACTTCGCGTCGGGCCTCACAGGATCCCGCCGGCGGGCGCCGTTCGACCTGTTCGCAGGGACAGCGCCGCCGCGGCGCCGTCGCAAAGAGGCGCGGAATCTCGGTCGGCGGGGCCCATGCCTTGGGACCGTATCGAAGGCCGGGGTTCGCAACCACTTGAATGCCGACGTCGGCGGGCCTTCAGGTGCTTGCGGGATCCGCCGATTAGCGACCGTGAAGGCGGAACGTCCGTCCCCCCGCTCGTCCGCCAGCGTTCGGTATTCGACATCGGAGGTACGTCGATGCGCTTGTTTTGTCTTTCCCGCCCGGCAGTCAGAGTCGTCGCAGGCGCTCTCGCCGCTACGGCGCCATTGGCCACCATGTGGGTGGCGGATGGTCCGGTTGCCGCCGCGCAGGCGACGGCCGTCATGCCAGCCGCGCAGCAGACCTGGATGGACGACCAGGAGTCGCCGACGCACAGCTACACACAGGCCGAGGCGGTGGCTCAGGCGAAACGCTTCTCACTCATCAGCGCGCTGCCGAATACCTATGCGCCGTACGTATCGGCGATGAAGGCGGCCAATCCCAACCTCAAACTCTTCGTGTACATGAACGGCACAATGGCCAACGGCGGTGAGGTCAAGTCTGCGCCCGAGGCGTGGTTCCTGCACGACCGGTACGGCCACCGCTTGCAGAACCAGTGGCATCTGTTTCTGATGGACATCGCCAATCCCGCGTGGACCACGAACCGCATCGGCCAGTGTGCTGCTCTCGTGGCCCAGAGCCATTACGACGGGTGCTTCCTCGACAACCTGGGCAGCGGCACCTTCGGCACCGGAATGCTGTCCGGGACGCCGATCGACCCGGCGACCGGGCTGGCGTACACGGCCGGCGCGTGGTTGCCCCGCGCGGCCAAGCTCGCCGATGCGGTGCGCGTCGGCACCGGCAAGCCCGTCTTCGGCAACGGCCTCGTCAACGGGCAGGCCTACTTCGCCGGAGGAGCCGCATCGTCGAGCACGTTGTTCAACGGCAGCCAGATCGCCTGTGCGGAGACGTTCGTGCGGACCGCACGCATGGCTATCAACGAGTACCGTTCGCTCACCGCGTGGAAGCAGGACGTGGACATGCTTGCGGCCGCCGCGTCGCAAGGCCGCCGCGTCGCCGCACTCACCAAGGTGTGGGCCAGCGGCACCACCCAACAGATCTACCGGTGGCACACGTTCGCGGTCGGGTCATTCCTGCTCGGCGCCGACGGCAACCAGTTCTTCGAGTTCAGCTCGTCACCGAAGGCCGCGCTGTCCGCAGGCGACTCCATCCTGCCTAATCTGACCCGGCTGGGCAGCCCGAGCGGCGGCTACACCGCCATGAACGGCATCTACGCGCGCGCGTTCACCGGTGGCATGGTCCTGGTCAACCCGACCTCTCAGCCGGTCGTCGTGCCGCTGACCAGGACCTACACCGGAGCCTTGACCGGCCAAACGGAGACCGGCTCCATCACCGTCGATCCCCACGGCGCGCGATTCTTGCTCGGCTGAAGAAGGCCTTCCGGTCAGCCGAGCAGGAACCGCGCCGTGTGCCCCGCCAACGTGAGGGAGCCGCTCACGCTCGCTCCGCTGAGCGCGTCCTTATACGTCTTGGGCAAGGAGATCGTGAGCGAGCTGCCGGTGGGATTGACCGCCACCAGGCCGCCGCTGAACGGCCGCCGGTAGACGCCGTTCAGCGATGAGTATCCCGCTGCGGGAGAACCCAGGCCGCCCAGCTTGGCGAGCAGCGAGTCACCGGCGGAGATGTCGGTCTTCGGCGAGGCGCTGAACTCGAAGGTCTGCAAGCCGTTCTCCGCGAGGAGGAATGACCCGACCGCGAACGCATGCCAGTTGGCGATCTGGGTCTGCGTGCCGCTCACCCAAACCTTCGTGATTGCGGCGAAGCGCTTCCCGTTGGCGGCCGCCTGGGCCACCATGTTGACGTCCTGCTTCCAGGCCGTAAGGGAGCGGAAGGAGGTTATGCCGGACTTCGCGAGCCGGATGAAGGCCTCGGCGAGGGCTCCGTTCGTCGTCGTGGATATCACGCTCGACGGCGCGGTCGGATCGAAGTACGCCTGGCCGGTCGAGAGCCCGTTGCCGAAAGTGAACCTGTTGGTCTGTGTACGGATGGTGCCGGCGAGACTCGCCGTGCGACTCAACCAGTTCTTGGCAGTGTAGGGATAGCCGGTCGAAGGATCGATCGGCGTCGCCGACAATTGCCCGAACGTCCCGGTGCCGAGATTGTCGACGAAGCAGCCGTCGTAGTGGCTGATGGCGATGAGGTGACTGCATTTCGTGACGCGATTGCTCACCCATCCGGAGTTGCCCGGATTCATCAGGTACAGCTTCCAGGAGTTCATCAGGCGGTGCCCGTACCTGTCGTGAAGGAACCATGACTCGGGCAGTCCGGTCGCCTCGGCGCCGGTTGCGAACGTGCCGTTCATGTAGGCCAGCAGCCGGAGGCTCGGATTCGCGGTCTTCATCGCCGAGACGTACGACGAGTACGTACTCGTCAGCGCGCTGATGATGGAGAAGCGCTTGGCCTGAGTGACCGCCTCGGTCGCGGTGTAGTTGTGCGTGGGCGATTCTTGATCGTCGAGCCACATGAGGCGAGTCGGAGACGAGGACGTGGTCGTCTGCGTCGTCGAGGTCGCGGCACTGGCGACCGCTTGGGCCGGCGAGCTGGTGAGGGACAGCAGGGTGCAGCTTGCCAGTGCCCCGGCCAGGGCTGCTGTGATTGTTGCCTTGCCGCCGGCGATGCGACGCAGAGCAGGAAGCTTCGACATGAGTGCCTTCCAGTGCTGGAGTACGGGGGCGAGCCCGCTCGAGACTTGGCGGCTCACGTCGCGGAGCGGTGCGGATACGCCTGACGCCACTGCCGCGGGATGATCACGCGGAGCCGTCTTCGGGGGGTTCTCGATTATGACGTCGTCCAGATGCGGATTAATAGCACATGCTGGGCGGCTCGGGGGTCGTAGTGAGGCAGCTCCTAGAAGGTTGTGAGGGAAGCAAAATTATCTCGAAAGGGCACGTTACCGCAGCCCGCCTCTCCCGGCATCTTTTCCCATACGACATCACATCCGGGTTAAGCCGGCCGGTGCACCATTTATCGCTGCGCGGCGACCTTGGAGAAGTACTCGCCTCGTTCGCGCGTGCCTCCACCAGGAGCCGTGACCGGCTCGGACGGGATCCTGGCGGCCCTGGGCGACCAAGAGCGCCTGAGCACCGACGATCCGAGGGCAGCCGCGTGGCGCGCGTGCAGCAGTCTGCGCAAACGGGGGGAGAGCCCTAGCCCGACGTTGCGGTACAGCGGGGTCGTGAGTGCGATCGATGTGAAGGGGTGGACCGTCGACCCGAAGGACGCCGCTGCGTCGCCTACGGCCACGGCAGCCAAGATCGAAGAAGGCGCCAACGCGTCGAGCACCCCGCGGGGAACCGGCGTGGCCGCGATCCTTCGGGCTCGGTCGAGCATCACCGCGGTGGCCAGGCGGGCACGCCAGGCCCGGGCCACGTCCGCGACGTCCTCCCACTCCGGGCGCAAGGTGCGCAGCGCACGGTCGATATCGACCAGCCAGCCGAGCCGATCCCCGCCGCTGAGCGACGCGTGCAGGCACAGGTGGACGACCGTGGCCGTCGGCGCGAGGGTCGGAACATCCAGCCCGGCCACCGGGGTCGACGTCCGGTCCTTGAAGAGCGCGCAGGTGCTGATCGGGAAGGCGCGGCGCTGGTCGTGCCGGTTGAGCAGGCTCCAGTGCAGGTCGCAAAGCGTGCCGTCCGGCAGGACGAGATGCACCTGGCCGCGCATCTGGTCGCTGATCAGCCGCCAGTTCGCGTCCAGCAGCTGGCAGCCGGCACCCTCCATCGCGCTCACGGCGTCGGCGAAGGCCTCCGGCGGCACGAGGACGTCGATGTCGGCGTAGGTACGCAGGTCCGTGCGGGAGTACATGGCCCCGATGACAGGCCCCTTGAAGGAGAGCCAGTCGATCTGCGCCCGCTCGAGAACGTCGCCGACGAAACCCAGTGCCTGCGCGGCGTGCATTCCACCAACGGCGCCGGCGACGTATCTGTCACTCAGGGCAGCCTCGACGTCGGGTGGAAGATTGGTCAGACCGTGCAGGCTGAGAAAGACCGCGGGAAGGACGCGTTGATACTCCGCGACGGCCACCAGCGGCGTGGCGTCCCGGCCGCGCAGGAGGTCGTCGAGTTCGGCAATCGGCCTGTTCCAGTCGTGCTCGATGATGCACTGCCGCAGCAGTCGGCGGACAGCGCTCCGGCCGAGCGGTATCTCGGCCGTCACCATCCGTACCTTGCAAGTTCTTTGTGCCCGTTGCGCCCGGGAGGGGGGCCGACGTCGACGCCCTGCACCTCCACCCAGGCGTGCGCTTCCTGATTGGTCGGGCGCTCCGGCAGGCCGATCACGATGTCGGCCCTGACGCCGGACTGTGCGAGGAGCCGATAGAGGACGAGCGAGCGCATCAGGCACGCGGGGCGCCAGCTACCGATACGCAGCCGACGCCAGACGAAGCGTCCGGTTGCCCGGGGCGCGAGATTCGGGCCGCTGTGTCTCGGCACATCTGCCAACCGCTGGACGGCGACCGGGAGGGGGTGCCTCGACAGGGCGAGGACGGCTAGGAGATATGCGTGCCACGCCCGGGCGAACATCACGAGCCGGCCGGGCGCGGAACGAGACCGCAGGTTCATTCCCCGGTCTCGGGCGTGACCGTCACGAGATTGCGCGCGGCGAGGGCCTCGACGAATTCGACGACGTCGCGTGACACGTCCGGCGGGCAGTCCTCGAAGGCACCGCGCACACGGTCGACGAGCTGTTCCACGGTGGCACCGCCGTTGCCGAGGGAGTCCCAGAGCACCGACGCGACCGAATCCAGACCGAAGTACTCCGCGGTATCAAGATCGAGGACGATCGCTCCCTGATCCCCCGCGAGCTGTTGTACGACGGCCCGGGGATTGCGCCGGACGCGGTTCGTCATATCGACCACAACAATTATTCCTCTCAGTACAGACCCAATGTGCCACGGCGCTGTTCCCGCGCCACCGCGAGCCGGAAGACGTAGAGGCCGGCAGCGAGAAACACTGCCGCCATCGGTGTGAGCTTCACGAAGGCGTCGAGAAGTACCGACCAGCCGGCCCCGCCCAGGAGGCATTCCCGCTCACCCTCGAGTGTGATGGCGATCGGGTTGTACCGGAGGAACGCGAGCCACGAAGGCAGCAGCGAGAGCGGAAAGAACGCGCCGGAGCTCAACGTGAAGATTGTGACACCGATACCCGCCACGGTTCCGCCGCGGCGGAAGGTCAACGTGCCCGCGGCGCTCATGAGGCCGAGACCCCAGACGATGCCGACGAAGAACACGAGCAGCACGAAACCCGGCAGCATGCCCGTCCAGTAAAAGTCGGCTCCGAACACGAGGTGCACCAGAATGAGGAAGATGCCGATGCGGAGGGGCACGTACAGCGCTTCGTACATCGCCGACCCGAGCTGCACGATGGTCGCTGAGGTCGGCGAAATCATCAGGACTTCGATAGTTCCCATCAGCTGCTCGGTACGCATTGCCGTCACCAGCCTGACGACCCCCACCTGCAGGAAGCTCGTCACGGCGATGCCGGTGGTCACGAACTCCACGTAGGACACATGCTGCCCGGCGTACGACGGAAGAGAGTTGGATGAAACCAGCCGGCCGACGAAGTAGAACGTGACGAGCTGGAACAACAGCCCGGTGAAGTCGGTGACGAACGCCAGTCGGTAACTCAGCGCCATCCTGAAATCCCGGCGGACGAACGCGCCGAGCTTCGCGATCTCTGCGACGGCCGCCGTCACTGGTCCGGCGCTTCCACGATGCTCAGGAACGCCGACTCGATTCCGGAGCGCTCCTCGCGGCAGGCGAGGACGGCGACGCCGCACTGCGTCAGATCGCAGATGACGCGTCCGAGGACGGCGTCGGGGCCCAGTTCCACGAGGACGTGCTCCGCATCGACGGGGACGACCGTCACTCCTCGCACCAACCGGGCCGCTGCGTCGGCGAGCGGGACGTCGCCCAGCGGACGCTCCGGACGGAGCCGGAGCACGTAGCGCTCCTTCGGCTGTTGCGCCAGCAGCTCCGGGACCGTGCCGCTGAACAGCACCCGGCCCTTGTTCAGGACGATGACACGGTCGGCGAAGGCGCGGATCTCGTCCAACCGCTGCGTCGCCCACAACACCGCGGCGGATCGGCCAGCGACCGCGGACACGAGCTCCTGAACCCGCCGCGCGGCTGCGGGGTCGAGGTCGTGCGTCGACTCGTCGACGAGCAGGAGCGCCGGCTGCCCGAGAAGGGCGCGGGCGACCGAGAGGCGTTTCTGCATGCCGTGCGAGTAGGTCGACACCGGCTTGCCGGCGACGTCGCTGAGGTCGACGTCCGAAAGGCACTGGCGGACGCGCTGCTTGGCGACCCGGACCGGCATCCCCAGCAACCGGGCGAAGAACAACAGGTTCTCGAAGCCCGACAGCCGCATATAGAAGGTGCGGTCGCCCGACGGCACCAAGGCCACCCGGTCCCGACCGTGCCGCGCACCGAGGCGGGCCACCGGGCGGCCCAGAACCCGCACGGTTCCGGACGTCGGTTGGGTCAGCCCGATGACGGTTCGCAGCATCGTCGTCTTACCCGCCCCGTTGGGGCCGAGTACGGCGCAGATCTGGCCCGCCTCGACCACCACGTCGACCTCGCTGAGGGCGCAGGTGCTGCCGAAGGTGCGTGACACCTGTTTCAGTTCGAGCACGGGAGCTGCGGATACGGCGGTCTGCGGCGACCTCTCCGCGGCCATGGAGTCGATCATCGGGCCACCGTGAGGAACGCGTGCGCTGCAGCCAGGTCCTTCGCCCACATGTACCCCGGGACGTCGAGCGCCCGTGTGTCCAGGTCCACCGCGAGCGCACCGTAGTCGATCCCCGCGAGTCTGAACGGCGGGTCGATCAGCCACCGCCGTAGCTCTTGGTAGTCGGCACCGCCGATGACCGCGTCGCCGAAGGATGTTTTGTCCGCCCGGTCCACGATGGCATCCGGCAGCCGACCGCGAAGCAGCAGCCGGGCTACGCCCTTGCGCCGGCCGTCCGGGAACTTGACCTCGGCGGGGAGCGCCAGGAACCACTCCCAGAGATCGACGTCGGCCCAGGGTCGCCGGGTGGTGATCCCGGTGGCTGCCTGCAGCACATCGTCAGCCTCGATGCTGAGCCCCGGACCCTCGAAGGCGCCGAGCTGCCAGGCCACCCAGCTGCGTCCCGGCGCCTCGATGTTCCGGGCGCGCAGCTCGCGCAGCCGGCCGGCGTCCAACCAGCGCACGGGAGCGTCGCCGGCGACCCATCCGCGGCTGCAGGCCAGTGCTGCGGCGCGTTGCGGAACCAGGGCGGACACCGCCTGTCGGGCGATCCGCGACAGGCGGACTCCGCGCCTGCGCTGCAGAGCGAGGTTGGACGCGACCGCGCGCCAGCGTCGCTGCCGCAGCAGGTGCGGCACGAGCCCTCCGCGCATGTCGGCGACGAACTCGGCGATCTCACCGGTCAGCAGCGTGCGATAGCCCTTGCTGGCGGCGAGGGCGTACTGCGCTTCGAGCTCCCGGAACGCGATCGCGGGGACTGGGCCGTCGAACAGCTTCGTCCAGTCGCTGAGCGATCCGAGCCCCGAGACCTCGTGCGGGACCGTTTCCAGGTCCAGGTGGAGCTCGTCCGCGACGAGCTGCACCCAGGGCGTCTCGTCGACGGCGGGGTACGCCGGATACGTGGTCGTCATCGCAGGCAGGGGCCGGCCGGTCATGCGGCGGTAGGGTTGGGCGGCATACGCAGCGACGGCGGGGGAGTCCAGCCCGCCGCTGAGCGACACCACGTCGGCGCCGGTCAGGACGCGGCTGCACGCCTGCCGCATGAGGCTGTCGAACTCCTCCTGCAGATCGGCCGTGGAGCGCGAACAACCGGTCTCGAGCAGGCGCTCCGGCAGCCAGTACCGCTCGGTCCGGATCGTGTCGCCGGTGGTGGCGAGCACCGTCGCTTTCGGCAGCCGAGACACGCCGGAGACCGCCGAGGGCGTCTCATCGTCGTACTGGCCCCACAGGATCTGCTCCACGACGTCCCGGTCCGCGACGATGTCGAGCCCGGCGCCTGCGGCGACCTGCTTGGCCTCGGAAGCGACCCAGGTGAGCCCGTCGGCGTGCCGGAAGGAGCACGCTGCGAAGCCGAGATGGTCCCGCCACGCCCACATCCGGGTGCCGTCCGTGACGACGGCCAGGTAGCGCCCGCGCAGGTGTCGCGGCAGTCGCTCGCCGTGCCGGGCGAACGCTTCCGCCAGCAGCACGTCGAGGTCCGCGTCAGCCGGCAGGCCGATATCGCGGGCGATCTCCGCGCGGTTGTCCAATCGGCCTTCGAAGGCGACCGCGAAGCGGCCATGGGAGCCGACAGCTGCGCAGTTCGGGTCGTCGGGGCGGCTGGCGATGCCGAGAGTGCACTGCTCGCGCTCGACCAGCGTCGCCGCCGTGCCGCGGTGAGGAGCGGCCGTGAGAGCTGACTCGACCTGGCGCCGCGGTGGTCGTCCTCCGGTGCGGGATGACCGACACACCGCCACCAGTGACGCCATCAGCCCCCTCCCTGGGAGTCAAGTCGATTGACATGCGGAGGGCCGCAAATAGATCTGCGGCTGGTGTGAGGATCTCACACCAGCCGCAGATGCGCGCGTCGATCGGAGTCTCAGGACCCGGCTGCCGGGTGTGAGTACTCGTTGTACTTGTCGAGCTGGTACGTCGTGTTCGTGCTCTTCGTGCCCTTGCCAGGCGTCTGGAACGTGTGCCCAGCGATCGAACCGAAGTCCTTGATCGTCGGCTTGCTGTACCTCATGGGTTCCCCCTCCCTTCTGACCTTGAGGCGACGGTATCTCGGAGACTAGGACGGCCCGGCAGCCCGCGCAATCCCGACTGCCATCGGGGTACGGAGAGTCACCGATATATCACACTCAGCTATCCCGGGTCCTAAGGAGTGGCCCAGCACTGCGTCGTTCGGTTTGCCGGGCCCAGCCCCGCCGGTTACCGTCCGGGTCGGAGGTTGGCGAGAGGAGGGGCTCGCATGATGGCGACTCGTCTCGCCCGCGGCGCCTGTTTCGGCTATGAGCCGACCGGGCTGGCGCTGCAGCAGTTGCGTCCCGGGACGGGAGCTGCGCTATCCGTCGCGGAGTGCGCGCCGCAGGACGTTCCCGCGGTGCCTCCCGACGCACACCCGATCTCGGTATGGCGGCCTCGTCCCGACAATCCGTTCAGCGCGCGGTTGGTCCGGCAGGACGGGATCTTCCTGTTCAGCGTGGACGGGATGGGCGTTTACGTCATCGATCCGGCGGCCGCAACGATCGGCGTCCCACCCGATGTGGACCCGTACCGGCGCGAGGCTCGAATGTGGGGTGTCCCCGCCGTCCTCTGCTTCGACCGTCGCGGCGATGTGCCGCTGCACGCGGCGGCTGTCGACGTAAACGGAGCGGCGGTCCTGCTGGTCGGTCCGAGCCATCACGGGAAATCCACCCTGGCGGCTGCATGCGTCGCCGGCGGCCATCGGCTGCTCGCGGAGGACACCACCTGTGTCGGCCTGGAGCCCGCGCCGTTCGTTCTTCCCGGGCCGCCGACCCTACGCCTGCGTCCTGACGTCTTCGCGGCCCTGGAGGTACCCGGCGCACGAGCCGTGCGGCGCGACGCCGACCGGGTACACCTCCTACTCGACGAGAACTCCCGCGGATCCGCGACCGCGGTTCCGCTGGCCGGCGTAGTGTTCCTGCACGTCGGCGCAGACGACGACATAAGGGTCGAACCCGTCGAATCGCGAGCAGCCCTCAGCAACCTGTGGGTGACGAGCTACAACATTCCGGACGATGAACACCGCGGGGTGCGCTTCGCGCAGCTGGCCCTGATGGCCGCCGTCACTCCGATATGGAACCTGACGCGGCCGCTCGTTTTTCCGCGACTGCCCGACGTGGTGGCGGTGATCGAGAAGATCGCATCGGGATAAGTCATGGAAAGTGTCCTGCGCGTGGTGCTCCTGTTGACAGTGCGGTGCGCACCGTGGATGAACGGGTACAAGGAGAGCCAGATCTGATGCGCATACTTCACGTGAACAAGTTCCTCTACCGCCGAGGCGGGGCCGAGGCCTACATGGAGGACGTGGCCGCCCTGCAGAGCGAGGCCGGACACGAGGTCAGCTTCTTCGGGATGGCCCATCCGGAGAACACCCACAACGAGTGGGCCGACTTCTTTCCCCCCCAGATCGAGTTGGACCCGCTGCCCGCCGGCTTGCGCGACCGGGCCCAGGCGGCCGCCCGCGCCCTGTGGTCGACCACGGCGCGCCGCGGAATGGTACAGGTGCTGCGCGAGTTCCGTCCGGACGTCGTGCACTTCCACAACATCTATCACCACCTGTCCCCGTCCGTCATCAAGCCGGCGAGGGACGCGGGAGCGGCTACGGTGCTCACGCTGCACGACTACAAGCTGGCCTGCCCCTCCTATCTTTTCATGAGCCAGGGACAGGTGTGCGACGTCTGCATCGACGGCAAGTTCCGCCACGCGGTCCAGCGCCGCTGCAAGGGAGGCTCCCTGGTCGGCAGCGCGCTGCTCGCCGTGGAGACCGGGCTGCACCGGCACACCCGCGCCTACGGCGGTATCCAGGTGTTCGTCTGCCCGAGCCGGTTCATGCGAGACAAGATGACCGAGGCCGGCGTGTTCCCCGACCGCCTGACGGTGGTACCGAGCTTCGTCGACCTGGCCGCTCCCGCGAAGGACCCGCTGCCGCGCACGGCCGCCCGCATCGTGTACGCGAGCCGCCTGGCCCCCGAGAAAGGGGTGGACGTGGCAGTCGCTGCCATGGCCGAGCTGCCCGAGGCGACACTGCACGTCGCGGGAGAGGGGCCGGAGCACGCTCGGCTGCGGGAACTCGCCGATCGCTGCGCGCCGGGTCGGGTCTTCTTCCTCGGCCGTCTCAGCAAGCCCGCGGTCGCTGAGCTGATCGCCAGTGCGTCCGCGGTCGTCGCGCCGTCGCGCTGTTACGAGAACCTTCCGTTGACGGTTCTCGAGGCGATGGCTGCCGGCAGACCGGTCGTCGGGTCGGCGCTCGGCGGGATCGCCGAGCTCGTGCGTCCGGGGGTGACCGGCCAACTCGTCCCACCTGACGACCCGTCGGCGCTGGCCAACGCCCTGCGCGCGCTGCTCCAGAGCGCGGATGTGGGTGCGCGGATGGGGGAGCGCGCCCGCGCGGTCATCGCCGACGAGTATTCCCGCGAACGCCACCTTGCGATGCTGACGCGCCTCTATGCCGACCTCGTCGGCGAACAGACTGAGCCGGTTCCGGCCGGTGCGATCACACTAGGGGCGGACCGATGACCAGGCGACGACCGCTTCGGGTCGCGTTCATCGGTTGCCGTGGCGTCCCCGCCACCTACGGCGGCGTAGAGCACCACGTCGAGGAGATCGCCCGTCGACTCGCCCTGCGAGGGCACGAGGTAACGGTCTTCTGCCGGCCCGGCTACGTTGACCCGCCCTACGACGATTACCAGGGCATCCACCGCCGCGCTGCGACCACCGTCTCGACGAAGCATCTTGACGCCATCGTGCACAGCATCTTCGCCTCGCTAGCCGCGCTGCGTGGCTTCGACGTCGTGCATTACCACGCGGTCGGTCCGGGTCTCACCGCGCCGATCGTCCGGTTCGGTTCCAAGACGGCCGTTGTGCTCACCGTGCACGGGTTGGACAGCCAGCGCGGCAAGTGGGGAGCCATCGCCAAAACGGTCTTGCGAGTGGCCGAGTGGATGTCGGCTCGAATCCCGCACTCCACGGTGGTGGTGTCCGAGGACCTTGAACGCTATTACGGAGCTCGCTTCTCCCGTGCAGCCGAGCGGATCCACAACGGAGTCAACGTCAGACCTCCGCTCGAGCCTGGAACGGTTCTGAAGGAATTGGAGCTCGATCCCGGAAAGTACATCCTCTTCGTGGGCAGGCTCGTCCCCGAGAAGGCGCCGGACGTGCTCATCGAAGCATTCAAGAAGATCGACGCCGGTGTTCCGCTGGTCCTGGTGGGTCCTTCCTCCTTCACCGACGACTACGTGCGCGAGTTGCAGGGGATCGTCGGCACCCGCAACGACGTGATCTTTGCGGGGCCGCGCTACGGGGAGGAACTCGCTGAGCTTTATAGCAATGCCGCCCTATTCGTCCTTCCATCTCTTCTGGAGGGACTGCCGCTCACGCTCTTGGAGGCCGTGTCCTACGGCATTCCGGTAATCGCGAGTACGATCGCACCGCATATGGAGATCCTCCGCAGCGACGGGCCCGGCCGCCGCCTGGTGCCGCCGGGAGATCCGGACGCCCTCGGTCGAGCACTGCTCGACGTCCTGGCGCGAGTGGACCTCGAGCGTGAGGCCTCCTTGTCCGCTAGGGACGCCCTGCTGAGGGAGTACACCTGGGACGCGGCGGTCGATGCCCATGAGGAACTCTATGCGCGCCTGGTCAACGGAGCCTCCACCGCAGAGCCGCGCAACGCAGAACCGATCGGGATAGCCATTTGAGGCATCGGCGCGGCCGATCACGACCGCGGGGAACTCGGGCTGGCGTACGGCTCGGCGCGGCTGCGGCGCTCGTGCTGGCGGCCGGTGGGTGCACCGGTACGGCCCGCACCGACGTACCGACCGGCGCGCCGCCCAGCCGATCGAACGGCTCAGTGGCGTCGTCCTGCGGACAATGGGCCGGCGTCAAGCCCCCACTCAAGGGGCTGATCGTCTCCGACGCCAAGGTGCCCGACGGCCTCGCGGCCTCGATCAGCGTCAACGTTGCCTGGTCGCAGCTGCAACCCACCGAAGGCGGACCGATAGTCCGGCCGAACCCGATAGACGCCGCCATAAAAGGGATCAGCCAGGACGGGGGGCCCTGCGCAGGCATCAGGTTGCGCGTCTTGGCCGGGACGGAAGCACCTTCGTGGGCGAAGAGGCTCGGAGGTGCCCCGGTGACCGTGTCGCTGAGCTACGACATGCGCTCGGGAACGATAGGCCGGTTCTGGACGCCCCAGTTCGGGGCGGCTTACGCCGAACTTCAGCGCCGGCTCGCTGCGGCCTATGACGATCAGCCGCGCATCCGGGAAGTCGCCATCTCGCGTTGTATGACCTTCTATGCCGAACCGATGACACGTCAGGTCGCGGACGCCCGCACCGTTTCAGCACTGGTTGCGGCGGGCTACACGACGGCTGACGACCTGAGGTGCCAGCAAGCGGAGCTCGCGGCCGGCCGGTCCTGGCGGCGCACCAGTTCTTATCTGGCGCTGAACCCCTATGACGTGATCGACCCGGCCGGCGGCACATGGCAGAGCGTCGACAAGGCGATCGCGATCGCGTCGACGTGCCGGCGGTTGCTCGCTCGCCGTTGCGTTCTGGGTAACAATTCCGTCCGCGTCCCGACCCTCGCCGGGAACTACCCGCAGCTCTATGCGCGGATGCGCCGGCTGGGGCCGCCGGTCGCCTTCCAGCTGGCCGCCCCGGCTCGTGTCGGCGACGTCTTGGTGGCGTTGAAGTGGTGCATCGGCTTCGGCGCGGGATCCGTGGAGCTGACGGGGGTCAGCGCAAGCCAGTTGTCAGCGCAGACCCACGGAGGACGCGACAGCGCCGTGCGCGACTGGCTGAGCCTGAACTGACGGTGGGCCCACGCTATGCGCGGGCCCACCGAGAGGAATTGTGACGCTGAGCGAGCCGCTCAGCCGATGAGAAATTGGGCGGTGTGCGCCGGCAGGGTGATCACACCGCTGACCGAACCGCCGGTGAGAGCGTCGTTGTAAGCCTTCCCGAGGGAGACGGTGAGGGGGCCCGTCGTCGGGTTGACCACAACCAGGCCGCCGCTGTACACGCGCTGGTACACGCCGTTGATCACGGAGTAGCTGCCGACCGGCAATCCGAGGGCGGCAAGGGAGGGCAGCATAGAGTCACCTGCGGAGATCGCAGCCGTCGACGAGTTGCTGAACTCGAAGGCCTGCTGGCCATTGGAGCCGAGGAGGAACGACCCGATCGCAAAGGCGTGCCAGTCGTTGATCTGCTGTTGCGTCCCGTCAACCCACACCTTCGTAAGGACCGCGACGCGCTTGTTCTGCGAAGCAGCCTGAGCCAGCATGTCGACGTCCTGCTTCCACTGGGTGAGCGTCCGGTACTGCGTGATTCCCATTTGCGCCGTGCGAATGAAGGTCTCTGCGAGAGCGATGTCGCTGCCGTTCAGGAGCACGCTCGATGGTGCGGTTGAATTGAAGTAGGAAGCCCCGCTGACGAGTCCGTTCGCAAAGATCGGCTTGCCGGTCTGGCTGCGGACGGCGTTCGACAGGTTGGTGGTGCGGGACAACCATGCGCCGGGGGTGTATGCCACACCGGTGGCGGGGTCGATCGGGGTGGCCGACACCATGCCGGCCGACCAGGTCCCGGCCCCGAGGTTGTCGAGGAAGCAGCCGTCGTAGTTGCTCGACGTCACAAGCTGGCTGCACTTCGAGGCGCGGTTGTTGATCCAGCCGGAGTTGACCGGGTTCATGAGATAGAGGTTCCAGGCATTCGTGATCCGGTGACCGTTCGCGTCGTGGAGGAACCACGACTCCGGGAAACCGCTTGCCTCAGAACCGTTGGCCATGGCGCCGTTCATGTAGACGAGGATCCGCAGGCTCGGGTTCGCCGTCTTCATTGCTGAGACGTACTTGGCGTACGTCGACGGCAGGGCGCTGATCACGGAAAACCGCTTGGCTTGGGCGACCGCTTCGTCCTGGGTGTAGCTGTGGGTGGGCGACTCCTGGTCGTCGAGCCATCCCTGGCCGGCGGGCGAGCTCGTCGTGGTCGACATCGTGAGCGCAGTGACCGCGGACGCTGTCGGGCAACCAGCAGCGAGCAGCATAGGCGCGGAGATCAGGCACGCGGTCGCGCCGATGCTGATCCGTGCGTAATTGATTTTGGGCATGGCCCTTCCCCTTCGCGGAGCTGTCGGATACTCGCGGGCGGAGTGAGCGGGTGACTGGTGCGTCGGGGGACCCGCTGGACCGCCGTCGACTTCCGTAATCGGCACCGCAAGGGGGTGACTGAAGTAGTGCTCGGGGAAAGGCCGTCCCGCTAACTAATTCTCGCCGGTCCCGTTCCTGCCGGACGATCTGCTTGCTCCGGTTACATGGTGCGCGAGCCGGGGCCGCCCTCGATCAGCAGCTGCACCGACCGCGTCCAGTGCCTCGCGTAGCGCCGCTGCAACTCGGGTATGCGCCAGTCCTCCCCGGTGACCATCTGCCGACACCGGTACGACTCGCAGTGACAGGCCAGCAAAAAGGACGGATCGGCGTTTCCGGTGGAGTAGTCGATCGTCAGCTCGTCGCCCGCAGCAATGTCGCGACGCGCCACGAGGGTGTCGCCGGCCCACCAGGCGTTCGGATCGCAACTGTGATTGACCGGTGCGGCCTCGGATGTGCTCCTCCACAGTGCGGCGCCCTCTGGCAGCGGGTCGACCGCGAACCAGCCGCGCCCCGCGATCGCCGACGGGCGCCGCTGCACAGCGACGACCCAGCCGGTCAACTCGCCGCGCGCCGCCGACCGTGCCGGGCCCGTAGGTAGTCGGCCACGACGTATTCGCCCAGCGCTCCCGGCTTCGGCAGGAACACCCGCCCGCCGTTGCGGCGGCCGACCTCCTCCATGAACGACACCAGCCGCGGGTCGTCATCGAGCATGAAGACGTTTATGATCGCCCCGCGCCGCGTGCACCGCTCGACCTCCGCCAGCGTCGCAGCGATCGTCTCGCGGGTGGGCGGCCAGGCGAAGTCGGCGAAGCCGTCGGCCGAGAGGTGCGCCGTCGGCTCGCCGTCGGTGATCACCAGGATGATCGGCTCGGACCCGCGGTGCTTGTCGAGATGCCGGCGGGCGAGCATCAGCCCGTGCTGCAGGTTGGTTCCCTGCACCCGGTCCCAATCGTGCTCGACGAGCGCGGCCGGCGTCATCGTCCTCGCATAATCAGAGAACCCGATGATCTCGATCGCGTCCTGCGGGTATCTCATGCTCACAAGCGCATGCAGGGCCAGCGCGGTGGTCTTCGCCTCACCCCAGGTGCCGCGCAATTCCATCGAATAGGACATGTCGACCAGCAGGGCGACCGCCGCCGACGTACGCCGCTCGGTCTCGACGACCTCGAAGTCATCGGATGTCAGCGATACTGACGAACCGGTGGCGACGCTGCGCCGCACAGCGTTCCTGACGGTTCGGACGACGTCGATCGGCTGTTCGTCACCGAAGCGCCATTCGCGGCTCGCGCCGGTGAATTCGCCGGCCGCGCCGGCGTCGCGCACGTCATGGCTGCCCTGTCGGCTCGCCTCCAGCGAGTCGAACACGCGCCGCAGCGCGGTGCCGCCGAGCCGTCGCAAGGCGCGGGGCGTAAGGGCCAGCCCGTCCCCCCGTCGCTCGAGATAGCCCTGGTTGCGCAGCTCCCGCTCGATTCGGCGCAACTGCTGCAGGTCGTTCACCGCGGACCGGCCGAGGGCCCGTTCGATGAGTTCTTCGTCGATGTCGTCGAGGCTGGCGCCGGGATAGTCCTGACCCAGCAGATCCTCGAGTTGGTCGAGGTCGGCCAGTTCCGCGATTGCGCCGGTGGCGTCGGAGTACCCGAGTGGCTGCTCGCCGCTCATCCGCTCTCGGCCGCCCCATTGGAGGTCCGGGCGGGCCGACCGCAGCCCCCGCTGCAGCCGGGCCATCTGCTCGGCCAAGCCGCTGTCACCGAGCGCCTGCTGCAGCAGCGACTCCAACTCGCCGCGCTGCTCGGGGGTCAGCGAGTCGAGCAGGCGTTGCGCGGCGGCGGCGCGGCGAGCGAGCGAGTCGATCAGCTCGTCGAGGTTCTGCGGGTTCTCCGGGAAGAAGTCCCCGTACCGTGCCATGAACTCGTCGAACTGTTCCTGCGTGTGCTCGCCGCGCGCGTCGGCGTCGAGCAGGTCGTTGAGCGCCTGCATCATCTCGCGGATGCGCTGGAAATCCTCGGCGGACGCGTTCTGCAGCGCCTGGCGCATTCCCGCGAACTGGGCGTCGAGGACCTCCTCGCGCAACAGTTGCTGGATCTGCGCGTACGCCTGCTGCGCCTCCGGTGAACGCCACGAGTAGTCGGCCAGCGCCCGCACCGCCCGCGCTGTGTCATCCGGGAGCGTGTCCAGTTCGGCCTCGGCCATCCGCGCCGCGTCGGACGGGTCCGGGAACAGCTCGCGCCGTTCGGCCGTCAGCGCCTGGTCGAGCAGCTGCCGGACCTCCTGGAGCGTGCCGTCGAGGCGGCCCTGGCGACGCAGCTCCCGCGCCCGCTCACGCGAGCGCCGGCGCAGCGCGTCGAGCCCATTGCGCCCGTCGGGTCCGCGGCGCAGCAGCCGGTTCAGCGCCGCGCGCGCGGACGAACCGCTGAGCACCTCGTCGCCGACCTGGTCCAACGCCTCGCGGATGTCGTACGGCGGCGCGAGCGGGTCCGGACCCCCGTGCCAGGCCCCGTACCGGCTCTGTCCGAAGCGGGTCATCGGCGCTTCCTCCCCGTCCTCACGAGCCGTACACGGTCCGGGTGCCGTCGGAGTCCTTGGCCAGCCGCTTGTTCAGGTGCAATCCCTCCAGGGCGAACTCGAGGACGGCCGCAGCGATGCCGATTGCTGCCGGGCCCTCCCCGATCCCGCCGGGTTCCAGCCGCTCCAACAGGCCGGACAGGACGGGAACCGGCCCTAGTTGCGACAACAGCGCCTCGGCCGCGACCGTGTCCCCGGTCTCGACGGTCAGGCCCTCGTCGAACCGGCGCTGCAGCGGCCGCAGGTCCAGCCCGGCCAGCCGCGAGCGGTAGGTCTCGGCGATCGCCCGCCGCAGCAGGTGCTCGAGCAGATCGAACTCGCGGCCCTCGTCCGCGTCGTCGAACTCGACCTTTCCGCGGCTGGCCGGAACGACCGACCAGAGATCGGCGACCCGGGCCACCGCGGCCGGCTCGCGGGTGCGCGCCGCACGCCGCACTGCGCTTGCGGCGACCGTCTCCACCGCGGCGATCGCCAGCCGAGCCGAGACCCCGGACCGCTGGTCGACCTGCGGGGCGTCGCGCACGTTGCGGGCGAAGCGCGCCACGACCTCGAGCAGGTGCCCCGGGACCAGCGGCGCCTCGAAGTCGGTGTCGCTCCAGAGGACGGCGGCTTCCTGAGTGATCAAGCGCAGCTCGTCCATCAGCGCGAGCGGGTAGTGCGTGCGGACCTCGGCCCCGAACCGGTCCTTCAGCGGGGTGATGATCCGTCCGCGGTTCGTGTAGTCCTCCGGGTTGGCGCTGGCGACCACCAGCAGGTCGAGCGGCATCCGCAACTGGTAGCCACGCACCTGGATGTCGCGCTCCTCGAGGACGTTGAGCAGCGCGACTTGGATTCGTTCGGCGAGGTCGGGCAGCTCGTTGACGGCCATGATCCCGCGGTTGGTGCGCGGCACGAGGCCGAAGTGGATCGTCTCCGGGTCGCCGAGGGTGCGCCCTTGCGCAACCTTGATCGGGTCGATGTCCCCGATGAGGTCGCCGACGGAGGTGTCCGGGGTGGCGAGCTTCTCGCCGTAGCGCTCGCTGCGGTGCTTCCAGTCCACCGGGGTCAGGTCGCCGTCCGTGGCGACGAGCGCGATGCACCGCGAGCAGACCGGCGCGTACGGGTGGTCGTTGATCTCGCAGCCGGCGACGACCGGCGTCCACTCGTCGAGCAGGCTCACCAGGGTGCGGATCAGGCGGGTCTTGCCCTGACCGCGCTCGCCGAGAAGGACGAGGTCGTGCCCGGCCAGCAGAGCTCGCTCGACCTCGGGAACCACGGTGTCGTCGAACCCGACGATGCCGGGAAGAGACGGCTCGCCGGCCTCCAGGCGGGCGATGAGGTTCTGGCGGATTTCGGTCTTCACGCTGCGGTGTACGTGTCCGGAGGCGCGTAGATCGCCGAGGGTGGCTGGTGCTGGCGGCGCTGTCACCACGTGAACGCTACGACGGGGGGAGTCGCGTCGCCACGTCCTTACCGACGCGTCACCGAAGATCGACATCGGGTTTCTCCCACGACTGCTCGCGTTCGGGTCGGACACCGGGCAGACGCCGGACAGACGTGATCGAGGACGGGACCCGGCCGGGCGCACCGCCTGTGCCACGCTGGCGCGCATGCCGGCGCAGCACTCTCCGCTCGACGATCTCGATGCCCGGCTGCTGCGCGAGCTGGACACCGCTCCGCGCGTCGGGGTCCTCGAGCTGTCGCGGCGCCTCGGCGTCGCCCGCGCCACCGTGCAGGCCCACCTCGACCGGCTGGTGGGCCGCGGCGTCATCGCGACCTTCGCACCGACCCTGGACCCGGTGGCACTCGGCTACGGCGTGACGGCCTTCGCCACCCTCGAGATCCGGCAGGGTCGCGGCGCGAACGTCCTCGAGCACCTGCGCGAGATCGCGGAGGTGCTCGAAGTGCACACGATCACCGGTCAGGGGGACATGCTGTGCCGGGTCGTCGCGCAGTCGAACGCCGACCTGCAGCGCGTGCTCGACCGGGTGACGCAGTTCCCGGAGATCGTCCGGACGTCGACGGTCATCGCGCTGTCGAACCCGGTGCCCTACCGGGTGCTGCCGTTGGTGCGCGACGGCTGAAGCGAGCTCAGCCGGTGAACGGCCGCGCGCTGACCAGGGCGACCTTGATGGTCTTGCCAGTGGGCGTGTCGTACTGGACCGTGTCGCCCTCCCGCGCGCCGGTGAGCGCCTTGCCGAGCGGGGACGCCGAGGAGTAGACGTCGATCCCCGCCGTCTCCGACTCCTCGCGGGACCCGATGAGGAACCGCTCGACCTCGTCGTCGCCCTCGAACCGGACCTCGACGACCATCCCCGGACCCGCGACGCCCTCGCTCACCGGCGCCTCGCCGACCCGGGCGGTGCGCAGCAGGTTCTCGAGCTGAAGGATGCGGCCCTCTTGCTTGGCCTGCTCCTCGCGGGCGGCCTGGTAGCCGCCGTTCTCGCGGAGGTCGCCTTCCTCGCGCCGCTCGTTGATCTCCTTGGCGATGACCGGACGGTTGGCCTTGAGCTCCTCCAACTCACGCGACAAGCGGTCGTGGGCGTCCTGGGTCAACCAGGTGACGGTGGCGTCGTTGTCGAGTGTGGACACGAACAACTCCCGAAGGGGGTGGAACGGTGCTGTGATCTAGCAGTCGAACGGCCAACGTAACACCGCCTGCCGACGGCCGGCGAAACCTGCGCGGGCGCGTGGCTCGTCGTCGGACCCGTCGGGGACAATCGGCACCGACGATGCGAACACGACATGAGGACGAAGCGATGAGCGAGCGGGCCGCCGACAGCCGCCCCGGCGCAGGGCTGCGACTGATGTGCGTGCACGCGCATCCCGACGACGAGTCGAGCAAGGGCGCGGCGACCATGGCCCGCTACGTCGACGAGGGCGTCGACGTGCTGGTGGTCACCTGCACCGGCGGGGAGCGCGGCAGCATCCTCAATCCTGCGCTGCAAGGACGAGCCGACATCGAGGCGAACATCGCGGAGATCCGGCGCGTCGAGATGGACCGGGCCCGGGCGATTCTCGGCGTGGGCCAGCACTGGCTGGGTTTCGTCGACTCCGGTCTGCCCGAGGGCGATCCGTTGCCGCCGCTGCCGGAGGGCTGCTTCGGCCTGCAGCCGATCGACGAGGCGGTGCGCCGACTCGTCCGCGAGGTGCGCGAGTTCCGGCCGCACGTGATCACGACCTACGACGAGAACGGCGGGTATCCGCATCCCGACCACGTCCGTTGCCACGAGATTTCCGTTGCCGCGTTCGAGGCTGCTGCCGATCCCGACGTGTACCCCGGCGAGGGGGAGCCCTGGCAGCCGCTGAAGCTTTACTACGACGTCGGCTTCAGCCGTGAGCGCTTCGATTCGCTGCACGAAGCGCTGATCGCGAAAGGGCTCGAGTCCCCGTTCGAGGAGCGGCGCAAGCGGTACGAGGAGCGGGCCCAGAAGGTCCGCGAGCCGAAGGTCACCACCCGGGTGCCGGTCGCCGACTGGTTCCATCGGCGCGACGCGGCGCTGCTCGCGCACGCGACCCAGGTCGACCCCAACGGCTGGTTCTTCGCGGTGCCGCTCGACATCCAGAAGGAGGCCTGGCCGACCGAGGACTTCGAGCTCGCGCGTTCGCTCGTCGACTCGCAAATCCCCGAGGACGACCTGTTCGCCGGCATCCGCGGCAAGCCGGAGCTGCAGTGATCCCCGCAGCGGCCTTCCCCGCGGCAGGCGTGCTTCTCGCCAAGAGCGGCGAGGCGGTGAAGTCCGGCCCGTGGGGGCTGGCGATCATCCTCGTCCTCTGCGTCGCGTGCTACTTCCTGTTCAAGTCCATGTCCAAGCACCTGCGCCGGGTCCGGGAGGATTTCCCCGGCCAGGAGCGCCCGCGCACCGACGACCCGGCCGACCCGCCGCGGGAAAAACCTCCGGCGCCGCCGGTCGAGCCGGGCAGCTAGCTCATGCGCGTCGATCGGCGGACCGTCCTCGGCTACCGGTTCCGGGCCCAGCAGCTCGACCGGTCGGTCCGCGCGCCCGGTCGCTTGCGGGTTCTCGACATCGGGGTGCAGGACGGCGCCGGCGGCCAAGCCGCGCTGGCCTTCGCCGCCCGCCTCGAGGCGGTGCCCGCCGCGCCGCCGTTCGGTCCGGACCGGCCGCTGGCGCTGGCCTGGTCGCTGCGCGGGGCGCCGTACGTGCACCGGCGCGGCGAGCTCGACCGGGTCGCCGCCGGGCTGTATCCGCTGTCGGAGGCCGACGCCGCCGGACGTCTCAACGAGACCGGGCCGAGCGTCGCTCGGGCCGGAATCCCGGCGTTGCAGCAGTACGCGCTTGCCGTCGAGGTGATGCGCGAGGTGGTTCGGGCTCCGGTCGCGAAGGGGGCGGCCAGCACCGAGGCGACCAGGCGGTTGCCCGGGCCGATGCGGCGGCCGTGCCGAGCCTGCGGCACCGAGCACATCTCCGACTCCGCCATGCGGGCCGCCGCGCTGACCGCCGGCATCGAGTTGGTCCCCGACACGGCGCCTCCCGTCCTGCAGCCCCGGCCGTCGGCGAAGGTTCCCGACCGCGCGAATGCGGCGGCCCTGCGTCGGCTGGCGCTCTCGTACCTGACCCTGCTCGGCCCGGCGACGCAGGCCGACGTCGCGGACTATCTCGGCGTGCGCCGCGCCGACCTCGCCGAGCACTGGCCGAAGGACGAACTCGCCGACGTGGAGGTAGACGGCCGGCGGGCGGTGCTGCCTGCCGAGCTCGTCGACGAGCTCGCCGGCGCGGAGCCGCCCGACGCGGTGCGGCTGCTCGGCGGCATGGATCCGTACCTGCAGGCCCGCGACCGCGACGTCCTCGTTCCTGACCGGACGCTGCACAAGGCGCTCTGGCCGGTACTCGGCCGTCCCGGAGTGCTGCTGGTCGACGGGGACGTCGCGGGGATCTGGCGGCCGAAGTCGTCGGCACACACCCTGACCCTTCAGGTCGAGGCGTTCGCGCCGTTGCCGCCGCGCGTCTGGTCGGGCGTCGAGCAGGAGGCCGAGCGGATCCGGGCCGCCCGGGGAGCGCAGCGGGTCGACGTCAAGCGCAGCGGCTGACGCTCAGTCCGGACGGATCCGGCCGCGCGAAGCCTTGACCTCGCCGCGATGCCGCTTGACCTCGAGGCGCCGCTGCCGGGCCGACCGGGACGGCCTGGTGGCCCGCCGGGGTGCCGCCGGAGGCGCGAGCGCCGCGGCGACCAGGGCCGCGAGCCGAGCCCGGGCGGACTGTCGGTTCTGCAGCTGCGAGCGGCGTTCGGAGGCCACGATCGACAGCGTGCCGTCGACCAGGCGCCCGGCCAGCCGCTCGAGGAGCTGCTGCCGCTGCAGGTCGGTGAGCGCCGCGGACGCTGCGACGTGCCAGCGCAGCTCGACCCGGCTGTCGGTCGTGTTGACACCCTGCCCGCCCGGACCGCCGGCGCGGCTGAAGCGCTCGACCAGTTCGGCGTCGGGGAGGACGAGGCGGCGCGGTAGCCCCGGCCCCGGAGGGATCACCAGGTCGGTCAAAGCGGCTTGGACGCCTGCGCCTCGCGCATCCACTCCAGCAGCTCATCGGGATCGCGGGGCAGCGCGGCCGAGAGCACGCGCGGTGCGCCGTCGGTCACCACGACGTCGTCCTCGATCCGCACGCCGATGCCGCGCAGCTCCGGCGGCACGGTGCGGTCGTTGACCTGGAAGTAGATGCCCGGCTCGACAGTGAGGACGTGGCCAGGTGCCAGCGTGCCTGCCACGTACTGATCGGCGCGGGCGGCGGCACAGTCGTGCACGTCGATGCCCAGCATGTGCGAGGTGCTGTGCAGGGTGTAGCGCCGGTGCAGCCCCGCGCCAGGGCGATCCGGGTCGGGGTCGCAGCTGACCTCGGGTGGCACCGGAAGCACACCCCAGTGATGCAGGTGGCCCGCGATGACCTCCATCGCGGCGCGGTGCGCGGCGCGGAAGTCCGCGCCCGCCTTGACCTCCTCGATCCCGGCCTGCTGCGCTTCCTGCACGGCGCGGTAGACGCGCAGTTGGGCCGGTGCCCACTCGCCGCTCACCGGAAGCGTGCGAGTGACGTCCGCGGTGTAGAGCTCGTCGGTCTCCACGCCCATGTCACAGAGCAGCAGGCTTCCGGGGGCGACGACCCCGTTGTTGCGCCACCAGTGCAGCGTCGTGGCGTGCGTGCCGGCGCCGACGATGCTCGTGTAGCCGACCTCGTTGCCTTCCAGCCGGGCCCGGCGCCAGAAGGTGCCCTCGAGCCAGCGCTCACCGCGCAGGTCAGCACGGCCGACCACCGCGGGGAGCTCGCGGGCGACGTCGGCGAACCCGCGGGTCGTCGCGTCGCAGGCCGATTGCAGCCGATCGATCTCCCACTCGTCCTTGATCAGCCGCAGCTCGTCGAGCGCCTGCTTCAGCCCGGCGTCGGTACCGCGGGGCAGCAGGCTGTCGAGGCGCCCGTCGATCCCGGTGAGGACGGCGGCGTCGTATTGCCGGAAGGGCCGAAGGTCGGGCTCGAGGGCGGTGAGCGGCTTCACCGGGAGCTTGAGGACGGCGCCGGTGTCGGCGACGGAGGGCACGTTGCCGATCCACAGGGCGCCGGAGGTGCGGCTGGTGAAGTACTCCGGCTCGCCCGCCTGCGCGAACTCGCGCACGTAGAGCGTCGGCTCGTGGGCGCCCTCGGACGGATAGAGGACGAGCACCGCGTCGGCCGCGGTCTCGCCGGTCAGCCAGGTGAACGCGCTCGACGCGCGGAACGGGTACTCGGTGTCGTTGGCCCGAACCTTGAGGTTGCCCGCCGGAACCACGATCAGGTCGCGCGGAAACAGCTCGGACAGCCGCCGGCGACGGCGAGCGGTGTACGGCGCGAGGTCGGCGCGGGCCGGGTGCGGCATCGGGGGCGCCGGGTCCCAGTCGACGCCGAGCGCCTCCCGCAGGCTCTCGGACACACGTTGATCATGGCTGGCGGTCGATCGCTCGCCGGCCGCTTCGGGGGTGAGCTCGTGATCGGTCGCGTCGACCGAGGTGGCGTCGGCCATGGCCCGAGTGTAAGGCGACCGGCGAGGCGTCATCGCCTAGCTTGGTGCCATGCCAGCGTCCTCGGTCGGCCGTCCCTCGGCGACCCGGCCCAGTCCCCAGGTCCTGCATCGGGTGCGCGCGGGACTGTGCGTGCTGACCGCGGTGCTCACCGAGATCGTGCTGATCGCGGCGGTCGGCAACCAGGCCTCCGCCACGGCGATCGCGAAGCACAACCAGAACCCGAAGTCGTTCGCCGGTCACGTGCTGCAGTCCCTGCTCACCTATCGCTGGCGGTTCGCGCCGCTCCCGGGTGACACCGCACGGCTCTGGCCGGCGGAGCTGGCCCGGCTGGGGACCGTCCTCGTCCTCACCGGGTTGCTGGTCTGGGCCATCGCCCGGGGGGTCAGCGGGTTCGTCCGCGTCTTCTTGGGCACCTGGATGTCGGTCGTGGTGGCGACGGACCTCGCGCAGATCGTCTACGGACTGGTCCTGAAGGTTCCGGGGCAGTCCGGAGTGCACACCGTGGTCGCCGCATTCTTCGGTGGCCCCGGGCCGTCCGGAACGACGCTGTTCGCGGCCCTGATGCTCGGCTTCGTGGCGGGCCTGCTCACCGCGATCGTCGCCATGGCCAGCCGTCGCCGCGCAGGCGTCCTGATGGCCGTGCCGCCGGGCACCGACGAGGCGGACACCTGGCTGTGGGGGGACGAGGACTATCGGGCCGCCGCGGCGCGCAGCGCCGCCGAGCGGTGGCCGCCCCGCGACTGGTCCGATTCCGCGATGGCGATGCCCGGAGGGCCGCCCTACGCCCGGGGGCCGCAGTCCGGCCCGCCGCCGTACTCGGGGCCGCCGCACCCCGGGCAGGGGGGACCGCCGCCGCAGGCCGGGCGCCTGCAGGTCGGCCCGTCGCACCGAGAGGACGCAGGGCCGCCCGCGCAGTCGGGCCCGCCGCCCGGCCGGCCGCCCCAGCGTCCTGCACCAGCCGCAGAGGACGCGGGGGAGCGCACGCAGGCGTACGACTTCTCGGAGGACCCGGATCTGTCGGACGACGTCGCAGCGCGTCGGGACGTCGGCGACCAACCGACGCAACAGTTGGACCTGCCCGCCGACCGCGCGACCCAACATCTGGATGTGCCGCCCGAACGCCACGCGGACCAGACGAGAGAGTTCCCTACCGTTCGTGAGGAGTAATGCCCCCGGCGGGTACACCACCTGCTAGGACCGGGAGCCCTGCTTCGGCGCACGGCTCGCGCACGAGGAGGAGAACACCATGCGCATCGGCGGCAGCCTGGCGCTCATAGCGATCGGCGCCATCCTCAAGTGGGCGATCACCGCCCACCTCAGCGGCGTCAATCTCGGGGCGATCGGCATCATCCTGATGGTCGTCGGCATCATCGGCCTGCTCCTCACCGTCGGATTCCTGGCCAGTCGGCGTCGCACTGACGTGATCCACCGCGACGGTGCTACCACCTACATGGAGCCGCGGGACACCTACCGGGACACGTACGACTACAGGTAGGCCGCAGTCGGCGGCGCAGCCCGCTCTGTTGATCATCAGCCAAATGGTGCTGCCAGCCCAGCGCGTTCGGGCTGATGATCGTCGCACATGAGCCCCGGAGTGACGGCTTGGCGAACCGACTAGCGACCTCGACCAGCCCCTACCTGCGCCAGCACGCCGACAACCCGGTCGACTGGTGGCCGTGGTGCGACGAGGCGTTCGCCGAGGCGCGACGGCGCGACGTCCCGATCGTCCTGAGCGTCGGCTACGCCTCCTGCCACTGGTGCCACGTGATGGCGCACGACTCCTTCGAGAACGAGGGCGTCGCGGCAGTCATGAATGCTCATTTCGTCAGCGTCAAGGTCGACCGCGAGGAGCGCCCCGACGTCGACAGCGTCTACATGGACGCGACAACGGCGCTCACCGGCTCCGGCGGGTGGCCGATGACCTGCCTGCTCACGCCGGACGGCGCGCCGTTCTTCGCGGGTACGTTCTTCCCGCGCGCTCACTTTCTGCGACTCTTGGCCGCTGCAGCCGAGGCCTGGCGCGACCGGCGCCAAGAGGTGGTGCAGGTCGGCCAGCGGATCGTCTCGGCGCTCGCCGACCGCGGCACAGGACCGGCCGCCGCTCCGGTCGACGCCCAAGCGCTCGACGAGGCGGCGGAGCGACTGCTGGCGGAGTTCGACGAGGCGAATGCCGGCTTCGGTGACGCGCCGAAATTCCCGCCGTCGATGGTCCTGGAATTCCTCCTGCGCCACTACGAGCGCACCGGAGACCGCGCTGCGCTGGTGATGAGCCAGCGAACGTGCTCTGCCATGGCTCGCGGGGGAATGTACGACCAACTCGGCGGCGGCTTCGCGCGGTATTCGGTCGACGCCGGGTGGATCGTGCCGCATTTCGAGAAGATGCTGTACGACAACGCGCTGTTGCTCCGCGCGTACCTGCACCTCTGGCGCGTCGCCGGCGACCCGCTCGCGCAACGGGTCGCGCAGGAGACCGCGGATTTCTTGCTGCGCGACCTCCTCACGCCCGAGGGCGGCTTCGCGTCCGCGCTGGACGCGGACACGAACGGGATAGAGGGGCTGACCTACGTCTGGAGCCCGCCGCAGCTCCGCGAGGTGCTCGGCGACGGCGCCGAATATGCGGCCGACGTCTTCACGGTGACGCCCGAAGGGACCTTCGAGCACGGCACCTCGACCCTGCAGTTGTTACGGGATCCGGACGATCGGCCGCTGTTCGATTCGGTGCGCAGTCGGCTCTTCGAAGCGAGGACGCGGCGTCCGCAGCCGGCGCGCGACGACAAGGTGTTGGCCTCGTGGAACGGTCTCGCAATCGCCGCGCTCGCCGAAGCCGGAGTGCTGCTCGACCGCCGTTATCTCGACGCTGCGGTCCGCTGCGCCGAACTCGTGACGGGCGTGCATGTCGTCGACGGCCGTCTGCACCGGACATCCCGCGACGGGATGGCCGGTGCGGCGCTGGCGGTGGCCGACGACCACGGCAATCTCGCCGAGGGGCTCCTCGTCCTCCATCAGGCCACCGGCGACGCGCGCTGGATGCAGGCCGCAGAGGCGATGCTCGAGTTCGCCACGTCGCATTTCCGGGCGGACGACGGCGGCTTCTACGACACCGGCGACGACGCCGAGTCGTTGGTGCGGCGCCCGCGCGAACTCGCCGACAACGCCACGCCGTCCGGCGCGAGCGCGCTCGGCGCTGACCGGGTCGCCGGCCTCGCGAGAGCGCTGCGAGGCCGCGCTCGCCTCGCTCGGCCGCATGCCGGCGACCCAGCCGCGCTTCTTCGGAGCCGCTCTCGCCGTCGCCGAGGGCCTGCTCGCCGGGCCCGTGCAGGTCGCCGTCAGCGGACCGGAAGGCGATGCGCTGCGCGCGGAGTTGTCGGGCGCCGCGTGGCGTGCCCGGCCGCCGGGCGCGGTGGTCGTGGCGGGCACGCCGGACGCGGCCGGTGTCGAATTGCTGCGCGACCGGCCGTTGGTCGGCGGAGGGGCGGCTGCCTACGTCTGTCACGGCATGGTGTGCGACCTGCCGGTCAGCACGGTGCCGGACTTGCTGGCGGCGTTGCAGAACGGCGCCGGGCCACGCTGACCGGGCCCGCTTCCGTCCCGTCCGTCAGATGCCTGGTCCTTGGGCGCGCAACTCGTCCACCTGCTGCATGGCCTGGCGCAGCTTGCCCAGCCAGTCGTCCGTGTGTTCCCGGACGAGCCGAACGCACCACACCAGCGCTTCGGACCGGGATTTGGCGACACCTGCGTCGACGAGGGTGTCCAGGACGCGCCGTTCGTCTTGCCGCAGCCGCGTCATGACAGGCACCGACAGCGACGTGAACATGACCCGGGTTTCGCCCAACGACGCTCCCCAGGCCACCTTCCGGCGATAGCGGGCCTCGGCCTCGTCGGCGATCTGCATGCGCTTGTCGCGGGTCTCTTCGCGGAAACGGGCAATTCGGCCGGCGGCGGCGGACTGTCCCTCGGCGCCGGCCGGCAGCGCTGCCAACTCGCCGACGATCACGATCTCCTCGCGGTCGACGCTCACCTCCGGCGCGCGCACGTACCAGTCGTCCGGGAGCCGCCCGGCGAGCCAGGCGGCGGCGTCGTCCGCCGGCGGCAGGTCGGCCTGCTGCCAGCCGCCGCGGCGGCCGAAGCCGGGCCGATGACCGTGTGTTCCGTACATGACGTAACCTCCTAGTCTTCAATAATTACATCATTACGCTGCAAAGGTTGAGCTGCCAGCAGTTCGGCTGAGGGCGAAATGTTGGGTGCTCGCTAAGCTGGAAATTCGTGGGGCTTCGCGGCGCGGCGTACACGCTGTACGAGCGGCGCCTGCGGGCGCAGCTCGCCGGGCTGCCCCGTCCTCGACATGTCGGCCTGATGCTCGACGGCAACCGCCGCTGGGCCCGGCAGGCCGGCTTCGAGGACGTGACCGAGGGACACCTGGCCGGCGCGCGGCACATCGCGGACGTCCTGCAGTGGTGTACCGAGGCGGGCGTCGAACACGTCACCCTCTGGTTGCTCTCCACGGACAACCTGCGGCGCCCGCCCGACGAGCTCGAGACGCTATTGCAGATCATCGCCCAGGTCGCCCAGGAGCTCTCCGCGGACGGGCGTCCATGGCGGCTGCGCGCGGTCGGGGCCCTGGACCTGCTGCCCGAGGCGACGGCGGAGGCCTTGAAGGCCGCGGGCGAGCGGACCGTCGACCGTCCTGGCCTCGGCGTCAACATCGCGGTCGGCTACGGCGGGCGTCGCGAGATCGCCGACGCGGTGCGGTCGTTGCTGCTCGAACAGGCAGCGCAGGGATCGACCCTGGAAGAACTCGCCGAGGTCGTCGACGTCCAGCACATCGCCGGCCACCTGTACACGGCCGGACAGCCGGACCCCGACCTGGTCATCAGGACGTCTGGGGAACAGCGCTTGTCAGGATTCCTGCTCTGGCAGTCCGTGCATTCGGAGTTCTACTTCTGCGACGCGCTGTGGCCGGACTTCCGGCGGGTCGACTTCCTGCGCGCCCTGCGCGACTACGGCAACCGGCAGCGACGGTACGGCGCGTGACCGGTCAGGATTTCGGGCCGCTCGTGACCGGCGAGTGGGTCGAGCAGCATCTCGATGATGTCCGCGTCGTCGACGTCCGCTGGTACCTCGACGGACGGTCCGGGCTCGAGGCCTACCGCGAGGGTCATCTCCCCACCGCGGTCTGGCTCGACATCGACGCCGACCTCTCCGCGCCGGCCACGAAGGGCGCGGGTCGCCATCCGTTGCCGACCCCGGAACGCTTCGCCGCCGCCTTGGGACGGGTCGGCATCGCGGAGGGCCAGCCTGTGGTCGCATACGACGACGCCGGCGGCTCCATCGCGGCGCGGCTGTGGTGGCTGCTGCACGTTCTCGGCCAACCGGTGGCCGTCCTCGACGGCGGGATGGCGAACTGGCCGGGTGAGTTCGTCCGGGAGATCCCCGACACGGAGCCGGTCGACCGTCCGTCGCGCCCGTGGCCGGCGCACCGGTTCGTCGATGCGGACGAACTGGCCGCGGCCGACGCCGTGGTGATCGACGCGCGGTCCGCCGAGCGCTACGCGGCGGGCGGTCCGGCGGACCCCCGGCCGGGGCACATCCCGGGTGCGCGCAGCGTCCCGTGGGCCACCAACCTGGGCCGGGACGCGCGGTTCCTGCCCGCCGCGGTGCTCCGCGAGCACTACGACGGCGTCGCGGGGGAGCGGGTGGTCGCGTACTGCGGGTCGGGCGTCACCGCCTGCCACGACCTGCTGGCGCTGACCCTGCTCGGCTACGACGACGTCGCGCTCTACCCCGGCTCCTGGTCCCAGTGGGGTGCCGATCCGGCGCGTCGCGCCGAGACCGGCTGAGCCGTCCCGGGCCCAAGGTCCCGACCGGTCCCGGGCCTGCGTGTCCGGCGAGCGCTTCGACGCCGGCGGACGTAGCGTTCCAGCTAGCGGCTCCGGCCGACCCGGGCCGCTCGGGAGGTCCCGTCCGTTGGCGATAACCAGCGCGGGGGCCACGCTCCCGTCGCTCGCCGCGGCGGGAACGACCGGCACCCCGACCGCGCTCGGCGCGATCCGCGTCGCCGCGCGCCGAGTAGCGCTGGAGCATGCATGACGTCCGTCCGCACGTTCGTCCTCGACACCTCGGTGCTGTTGTCCGACCCGGGCGCGCTGGGCCGCTTCGCCGAGCACGAGGTTGTGTTGCCGCTGGTCGTCATCAGCGAACTCGAGGGCAAGCGGCACCACCCGGAACTGGGGTGGTTCGCCCGGCAGACGCTGCGCACGTTGGACGACCTGCGCGTCCAGCACGGCCGCCTCGATGCCCCGGTCCCGATCGGCGAGTGCGGCGGCACGCTGCACGTCGAGCTCAACCACTCCGACCTCGCTGCCCTGCCGGCCGGGTTCCGCGTCGACAGCAACGACTCGCGCATCCTCGCGGTCGCGCTGAACCTGGCCCGTGAGGGGCGCGCGGTCACGCTGGTGACCAAGGACATGCCGCTGCGGGTCAAGGCCGCCTCGGTCGGGCTGTCGTCGGACGAGTACCGCGTGCACCCGGTGGCCAGCACCAGCGGATGGACGGGCATGTCCGCCGCCGAGGTGTCTGCGCAGACGCTCGCCGACCTCTACGCCGGCGACGTCGTCGACCTGCTCGGGTCGGCGGAGTTGCAGCACCTGGCCGAGCTGCCCTGCCACACCGGGCTCGTCCTCGCCTCCGCCCGCGGATCCGGGCTGGGGAGGATCACCGCGGACAAACAGCTGAAGCTGGTGCGCGGCGACCGTGCGGCGTTCGGGCTGCACGGACGCTCGGCCGAACAGCGGATCGCGCTCGACCTGCTGCTCGACCCGTCGGTCGGCATCGTGTCCCTCGGCGGACGGGCCGGGACCGGCAAGTCGGCGCTCGCGCTGTGCGCCGGGCTGGAGGCGGTTCTCGAGCGGCGCCTGCACAAACGGGTCGTGGTCTTCCGGCCGCTGTACGCGGTCGGCGGGCAGGAGCTCGGCTACCTGCCGGGGTCCGAGAACGAGAAGATGGCGCCCTGGGCCCAGGCGGTCTTCGACACCCTCGGCGCGCTGGTCAGCGAGAACGTCGTGGAGGAGGTCGTCGACCGCGGCATGCTCGAGGTTCTGCCGCTCACCCACATCCGCGGACGGTCCCTGCACGACTCGTTCGTCATCGTCGACGAGGCGCAGTCGCTGGAACGCAACGTCCTGCTCACCGTCCTGTCCCGCATCGGAGCCGGGTCGCGGGTGGTCCTCACCCACGACGTCGCCCAGCGCGACAACCTGCGCGTCGGCCGGCACGACGGGGTGGCCGCGGTGATCGAGGCGCTGCGCGGACACCCGCTGTTCGCCCACGTCACCCTCACCCGCTCGGAGCGGTCGCCGATCGCCGCGTTGGTGACCGAGATGCTGGAGGATCTTCCGCTGTAGGGCTGGCAGGATCCTCCGCGTGGTGCGAATCGC
>JAICIE010000008.1 GCA_025924515.1 Jatrophihabitans sp.
AGGTGCTGGCTCGCCGCAGCCGCGCCGGCCACCCCACCGCTCGCGGTGGCCAGCGGAGCCGCCAACACAACCGCTGCCCCCAGCACCCGGAGCGCGAACCCCAATCGCTTCATCGCCGGCCACCCTCTCTGCGTGGTGGCCCCGGTCGCAGCGTTCGGTCGGCCGGCGCCGCCCTGGCTAGTGACTGCGCTGCCGCTAAAGCGCTCGGCCCCCGCCCTACGGCGAAGAGAGCCCAGACACCTGTAGGCATGCAACGACCCGAGTATGGTGACCCGCCCACACAGCTGTCAACGCAGTGCCGATTCGTCCCGATTTTAACCGGACAATGCTCCGCGTCGCTGCCCACACGGATCGAATACACGACCTCATCTCGATCAAGCGGAGTCGCTCCCAGCGCCCCTCGCGGACGATGTATGCGTCAGGCTTAGCGGTCGAATGCGAGCTGGCGAGAAGTTTTGACGCCGGTGCGACATGCCGGTCGATCTTCGGAGCCAACAATCGAAGATTGCTCTACGCATAGTGCGCAACGTCGCAACCTGACCGTGCCGGCAAGCACGCATCAGACTCATCGGAGCGCCTCGCCGACCGAGGAAGGCCGCGCGTATCGACGGCTCGTGCGCGCTGGAGACAGGCGTCGACGTTTCCGGCATTACGCAAGCGTTGTCGACAGCAACCACGTCGATGGCTCATGGTCGAGGCTGAGCTCCCGGGCCGGCGGCAGTTGAGGTCGGTGTTCGAGCCGGAGCGGGCTCGTAGCGGTTCGATAGGCGTCGTGCCTCGCAGGGCCGATCAGCCAGGTGTGGGCGGGCGGGACGGTTCAGAGCCGCCACGCCAGTTGCCGGGCTTCGTCCCCGCATTTCTTGGTCTGGGGCGCCGGTGGTGCGTCGGCGAATCGTGCGAGGTACGACGTCCGGAGCTTCTTGAGCATCGCGTTGTCGCGCTTCACCTCGCCGAGTACGGTCACGCGACCGTCGTCGTCGAGCACGGCAAGGTCCAGTTGTAGGGCGGATGCCGGCAGCTCGAATCGGGCTCGAACGGCACGCGATGCGGTGGGTACCCCAGGTGGAGTATCGCTTCGCTGTACGCCGCGATCCGCGGGAGGTACTCGGCGTTGTACCAGCCTCCTGCGGGGGAGCGAGACAGCAGCGACCATCGCCCGCCCGGTTTCGGGCGGGCGAGGGTATTGAAAGGTCCGCCATGGTGCGGCGTGATCAGCCGGTTGTCCGCAGCCTCGAAGAAGCGGCTCAGGTTCTCCGCTGCGATCACGTTGGGCGTCGGAACGAGGGAACCGGACGACATGCGGGGGTTGTCGGCGAATAGTTCCGCTGCTGCCCGTCGGAGTAGATCGTCAAACCGCTCCCGATCTGTCATCGCTGCCAACCTGAGTTGGACATTGCTGGTACCACGTCACCGTGTCAGCCGTACCGCATGGTTCGCAGCTCTACCTGGAGGCGGGCCAATCCGGCGGCGTGCGATCAGGGCGCCAGGATCTCTCCCCGAGCAGTCAGCTCGTCTCTCGCGCGGGCGCACCGGACTGTCGTCGGTTATTGCGGTCGCGGAATGAGATCACAGGCTTCTCGGAGCATGAATCTATCCCGTGTCGTGAGCAGTACCCGCGAGCTGCCACGGAACCGTGGCCGTGCAAGGAGGGGTCGTAAGCGATGGCTTCGTCGGCATGTGATCACCTAGGGTCCGGCTTACCGATATGGCAACAAACCATCTCACCCGTGGCTGCAGCGGCGCCACCGCCTCGAGCGGGGACTTCTGCAGCGCTGACGGTGATTTGTTACGGCTTCCGACAAAACGGCGCCGACCTTCGAGCCCACGCTTGGGGTGGTGTGCGGAGGCTTGACGGATCCGGCGCAGGCGGCGCAGACTCCGCGGCGTCCCATCACTGCGCCATTAATGAGACAACGTTGTCGGGTATGGCGGGCGACCGATCTTTATCCTCCTGGAAGGACAAGCAGCATGCCTTCTCCCGCCCGAGCCTGGCTGTTCGGTCGACCGCGCTCCGTCAGGCGCGCAGCCCTCGCGCTGGTCGCGGGCGTCACGAGCGCGCTGGCCATGACGGCCACCGCCTCCGGCACGCCCGCGAATGCAGTTGGGCACGCCCCCTCGGCCGCTTCACCGGTGGGGTCCACCGCCACCTACACCGAGCGGTATCGGCCGCAGTATCACTTCACGCCCGCGCAGAACTGGATGAACGACCCGAACGGCCTGGTTTATTACCAGGGCTGGTACCACCTGTTTTTCCAATACAACCCGTCGGGCAACACGTGGGGCAATATCAGCTGGGGACACGCGATCAGCCGCGACCTCGTGCACTGGAAGCAATTGCCGGTCGCCATTCCCGCCGACGCTAACGAATTAGTGTTTTCGGGCAGCGCGGTCATCGACTACCAGAACACGACGGGCTTCGGCACCCGGGCACACCCGGCGATGGTGGCGATCTACACGAGCGCGCGGCCCGATGGCACCCAGCAACAAGCCATCGCCTACAGCCTCGACAACGGGCGGACCTTCACCAAGTACGGTGTCGTCCTGCCCACCCCGAACCCGCAGGACCCCAATTCGCAACCCTCGAACAACTTCCGCGACCCGAAGGTGTTCTGGTACGGGCCGCGGCATGAGTGGATCATGGCGGCGGTATGGTCGGACCAGCACAAGGTTGCCTTCTACAGTTCGCCGAACCTCAAGAAGTGGACCTTGGTCTCGACGTTCGGTCCCGCGGGAGCCATCGGCGGGGTCTGGGAGTGCCCGGACTTGTTCGCGCTGCCCGACCCGACGCGGCCCGGGCGGCAGAAGTGGGTGCTCGTGGTCAATCTCAACCCCGGTGGGGTCGCGGGTGGTTCGGGTGCACAGTACTTCACCGGACGGTTCGACGGCACGACATTCGTTTCCGATGACAAGCCTTACACCCCACCGGCCGGGTCAAGTCTCGGGAGCTTCGACAATGGCACGTTCGACGGCTGGACCACCGCCGGAACGGCCTTCGGCGACGGCCCGACCACCGGGAACGCACCGGGTCAGGGCGGTGTGAGCGGTTACGTGGGCAACGGCCTGGCGAACAGCTTCAACAACCCCGCCTTCGACGGCGGGACCGGGACCCTGACCTCGCCCAACTTCACGATCGACAAGGCCTATCTCAACTTCTTGGTCGGCGGAGGAAACCACCCGTACATTCCGGGCTCGAAGGTGGGCGACAACTCACCACCCGGGACGGTATTCGCCGACTTCGAAGGCAGCACGTGGGGCAACGGCTGGACCGCCACCGGCGACCTGGCCGGCGCCGGCCCCGTCGCCGGCACGATAGGCGACCAGCAGCAGGTCACCGGGTACGAGGGCAACAAGCTGGTCAACACGTTCCTCAATCACGACACCACCCAGGGCGCCATCACCTCCCCGACCTTTACCATCAGCAGCGACTTCATCGACCTGCTGGTCGGCGGCGGTGATCACCCGTGGGGAGCGGCCAACCCGACGGCGGTCAACCTGGTGGTCAACGGGCAGGTCGTCGCCACCGCCACCGGGCAGAACGCCGAGTTCCTGAACTGGGTCTCGTGGGACGTACGCAAATACGCGGGACAGAAGGCCACCATCCAGATCGTCGATGAGAACTCCGGCGGCTGGGGACACATCCTCGCCGATCAGATCACCTTCTCTCCCGTGACGGCCGCTCCTCGCGCCGTGGACACCTCCGTCCGCCTCGTCGTCGCCGGCCAGGTCGTCCGCACCGCGACCGGGTCAAACAGTGAGACCCTCGACTGGGTGCACTTCAACGTTGCCGACCTGCAAGGCAAGACCGCGCGCCTGGAGCTGGTCGACAACAACACCGGCGGCTGGGGGCACCTCCTCGCCGACCAGTTCAGTCTCTCGGACACAGCTGCGCTTTCCGGCGTTGAGCGTGCGCACTGGATCGACTACGGGGCCGACGACTACGCCGCGGTTACGTACAACAACGTGCCCGACGGCCGGCGCATCATGATCGGTTGGATGAACAACTGGAACTACGCCGGGGACATCCCGACCTCGCCGTGGCGCAGCGCGATGACCGTGCCGCGTGAGCTGTCGCTGCGGTCGGTCGGCGGCTCGCTGCGGTTGTTCCAGTGGCCGGTGCACGAGTTGCAGGAGCTGCACTCACGCCCGGTCCTCGGCATTCGCAACTTCAGGATTCGCGCGGGCGCGACACGGCTGCCGGCCGTCGGTAAAGCGCTGGAGGTTGACGCGACGCTGGCGCCCGGCTCGGCACGTCGCTACGGGCTTGAGGTCCGCGTCGGCAACGGACAGAGAACGGTGATCGGCTACGACCGCTCCGCAGGCCAGCTCTACATT
The DNA here is from genome assembly GCA_025924515.1 of Jatrophihabitans sp. GTDB lineage: Bacteria > Actinomycetota > Actinomycetes > Mycobacteriales > Jatrophihabitantaceae > JAICIE01. The sequence continues at coordinate 4,333 of JAICIE010000008.1, forward strand.
CGCCGGACCAATTCCGGCGACGTGACCTTCGACCCGTCCTTCTCGCTCGTCCAGCAGGCGCCGCTGTCCGCGCCCGGCGGAGTCGTCCGCCTGCACATCATGGTGGACTGGTCGTCCGTCGAGGTGTTCGCGCAGGGCGGGCGGCTGTTGATGACGGATCAGATTTTCCCGAGTCCGTCCAGCGCGGGGCTGGCAGCGTTCGCCGCCGGCGGATCCGCGAAACTCGTGTCCTTGATCGTTCGCCGCATGCATTCGGCGTGGCAGCAGTGAGGAGAATCAGCTAGACCCGGCGGCCGCCGCGGCTCCCGCGTTTTGCGGGACCCCGGCGGCCAAAATCCCTCGCTCAGCCGCATTCCACCTGAGCGCGTTGGACATGGACGCCGACGTGCGAGCCGGAAATCCAGTCCAGAGCAGACCGTGCGGTTCCTTCTCAGGCTCGCTGAGACGACGCCCGCGGATCTGTCCGGGGACGACTACGAGAACCGTGTCGCCGTGATGGAAGCCGTCGGCGCCGATCTCATCGAGCAGGTCCTCACCTACTTGAAGCAGGGCCCGAACCTGCGGGTGCGGTTTAATGTTGACTGAGTGCCAACCACGCCGCAGCCGGGACGGCGGCCGGTCGTCCGTCCTCACCTCGACGTGCGAGTCGAGGACACCCGTCACTACTTCACTAACAACTTTGACCAGCGATCGAGCGGGTTCCGCTGGTTCTTCTCATTCCTTGCGGCGTTCACCGACTTGAGGCGCGCGACGCCGAGGCAGACCACATCGTGCTGCTCGGCGAGCCGGGCCTGACGCTGCATGGTAAGGCGCAGGCGGACTTCCTCTTCTTCATTAACGACCGACTCGCGCCGGTCGCGCAGGTGCTCTACACGACCCACTCACCGTTCATGGTCCAGACAGACAAGATCAACCGTGTCCGGATCGTCGAGGATGGCGGCCCCAAGACCGGAGCGACCGCCAGCAAGGTCGGTGCGCCGCTGGGTGCGGCAGACACAGATCGACAGCGGCCATCGCCAGGGTGTCAGCGGCGAGGAGTTGGCCGAGATCCGCGACTCAAAATCTACGCGACCGAGAGAAAGCCCGGCCGACGGCGGCACGTTCGGCCAGGCGGGTGCGGGCGTCGGCGCGCTCGCACGGTCCGGTTCGCCGCCCACGGCGGTACGGTCGCGGGGCAGGGTTCCCTTTGAGGGTCTCGGATCTGGCGGTCAGTCGTCCAGCCGGTACTGCTGAAGGGCCGCCTCGTCGATCTCGATTCCCAAGCCGGGGCGGACGGGCGCGGTGAACCGTCCGTTCGTTGCGGTCAGCGGCGTGGTGGGCAAGCTGTGCTCCATCGGGTTTACCAAGGGCTTGATCTCGACCTGGTGGCAGTGCGGCGAAGCGAAGGACAGCGCGAGGCTGGCGGCGGTGACGACCGCGCTCGACCAAGCGTGCGCGTTGACCTCACGGGCGGCGGCTCGGACTCGACCGGCCGCGGCCAGCCAGCCGGTAACCCCTTCGCAGCGGCCGGGATCGATGCCGACGACGTCCACCGTGCCGGTGTCAACGATTCGTTGGATGCCACGCGGGGTCCACTCGCGTTCCCCGTAAGCGATCTTGGTGGTTACACGGTCTCGCAACTCGGCGTAGCCGCTCGGGTTATCCGCCCCCAGCGGCTCCTCGATCCAGGCGATCCCGAATTCCTCGAACGCCAGCGTACGGGCGATCGCGGTGCGCACGTCCCACGAGACCGACGCTCCAATGTCGATCATGATCGACTTATCGGGACCGAGTTCGCGGCGCAGCGCTTCGACGAATGCGACGTCGCGGTCGGCGTCGATCCCGAGGGCGGCGGCGCCTCGCTTGCCGAAGCCGACCTTGATCCCCACAGCATCGTGATCGGCGACCCAGCCGGCCATCCGTGCCGCCATGGCATTGAGGTCCGCCTCCATGGCGTGGCAACTGACCAACACGGGCAGGCTTTCGTGTACCGCTCCGCCTATGAGGTCAAGGATGTTGAGGCCGGCCGCCTGACCGGTCAGGTCCCACAGTGCGATGTCCAACGCCGAGATGGCGAAAGAGGTTAAGCCGCCGTTGCCGTACCACCAGGTATGACCGGACAGGGCCTGATGGATGAGCGCATGCTCACGAGGGTCCCGGCTCAGCAGGAGAGGGCGAAGACCGTCGACAAGCGCCGCCGTTGCTCGTGTCGCTTCCGGCCACATCGTCACCGCCTCGCCCCAGCCGCGAAGCCCCTCGTCCGTGCTGATCCTGACGAAGAGCAGGTGCCGAGTGGCATTGCTGTCATTCGGCTCGGCGTATGCGACGGGCAACGCCTCGACGTCGGTGATCTTCATGCGGTCGTCGCGGTGACGAAGGCCCCGCTGGCAGCGCTGCGATAGGCGAGTTCGAGGGCTTCGACCGTCCGCGCACCGAGCTCGCCGGGCGCCGGGTTGTCGGTCGTGCGGCCGAGCGCGAGATCGACGAGGCGACGCGCCGCGCGCTCGCCGTCGTACGCCCCCTCGCCGACTGAGACCTCGAGATCCGTCTGGCCGGTGTCAGGCCGGAACAGGGAGAAACGCTCGCGAAAGACGTCGACGTGCAACTGACCCTCGTCACCGACGGCCTCTACTGCGAGGTGGTGCTTGTTGCTGTCTGCTCCGATGTAGGACGAAGCTCCGCCGATGCTGCAGATGCCGCCCCCATCGAGCGCGAGACATATTGCGTCGTGCAGTTCTACGGGTGCGCCGCCCGGCGAGGACATGAGCGCGAAGGCGCCCCGCGCGCGCACACCGGTGAGTCCGAAGGCCAGCGCGATCGCGTGGGAGAGCTGCGCCTGCCCATAGCCGCCCCCTGACAGCCGCGGATCGGTCCAGGTGGCCGACTCCGGAACCGTGTCGCGGTCGGCGTCCGGGTACACACCTGTATTCGTCAGCAGTTCTCGCGTCTGCGATGACATGGTCACCGAGATCTGCTCGACGGCACCGATGCCCGCCTCGGCGAGTAGGGCCTTACCGCGTTCGACCATCGGTGCGTAATTCCAGCCGAAGGAGAGAAGCAAGTAACGGTTCGCCTGTTCGGCTGCGGATACGACATCCCAGGCCTGTTCGCTGGTGAGGGTGAACGGCTTTTCGCAGAGCACGTGAGCACCGGCCGCCAACGCGGCGCGGGCATGCTCATGGTGCACGGAGGTCGGACCGGCGATGACGGCGATGTCGATGTCCGCAGCGAGCACGTCGCGGTAGTCCTCAGACGCGATCTGGAAGCCGTACTGGTCCTTGATGCGCGCCAGTGCCTGACCGCCATGTCGGCAGACGCCGACGAACTCGACGTCGTCCGCCAGCTTGGCGAGCGCCGGCAGGTGAGCGGCGACCGCCCATGACCCGGCGCCGATGACTCCGAGGCGCAGCTTCGTCACGGCAGAGACCTCCTGTTCGGCGAGTCGCTCATACTTTGGCCAAGCGCAATCGGAGCTGATCGAAGCTGACCGCAAGGATTAAAAGGGCTCCGCTCGCCACCTCCTGGTAGAAGCTATTGACGTTGAGCAGCGTCAGCCCGTTGTTGAGGACGCCGATGATCAGCAGGCCGACGACAGTGCCCTGGATCGTCCCGCGGCCACCGGACAGGCTTGCGCCACCCAGAACGATCGCGGTCACGACGGTCAGCTCCAGCCCAGTAGCTGCGTTCGGGGAGGCCGCCGACAGCTGCGAGTCGAGGATGAGGCCCGACAGCGCGACACCGAGCCCGCTCAGCACGAACGCAACGACGATCATCTTGCTGCCGCGGACTCCGACCAGGCGGGCAGCCACCGGGTTCGAGCCCGTGGCGTACAGGGAACGCCCGAAGACCGTGTGGCGCATCACCAACGCAGCGAGGGCCACGATCCCGATGAGCAACAACACGGGCACCGGGATGCTCAGGAAGGGGCGCGCGGTGCCGAGACCCGAGAAGTTGGCGAGAAGGACCGTGCCGCCGTTGGCTCGGACCTCGGTCAGGCCCCGCAACACGGCGAGCATGCCGAGCGTCGCTATCAAGGCGTTCACCCGGAACACGGTGACGAGCACGCCGTTGATCAATCCGATGACGATCCCGGCGGCGACCGCGACGAGGACTCCGATGAAGATGGCGTGATTCTGAGCGGTCGTCGCCATCAACACGCCGCAGAAGGCAGCGCCGCTGCCCACTGAGAGGTCCACCTGGCCGGCGATCAGCAGCATCGTTCCGGGTACGGCGATGATCCCTGTCACGGCGATCGCGGTTAGAACGTTGAGGATGTTGTCCTGGGTCATGAAGTACGGCGACCTGAGCCAGAAGAAGATCACGAGCGCGACCAGGACGAGCAGCAGCGCCGCTAATTCCGGTGCGGATCGTCCCTTGCGACGTTCGGCCGGCGGTCCGCTCGTGGACGTCGGCGCGGCGGCCGGCTCAGGAGGTCCGGTCTGGGGGTCCGTCGCGCCTACGTTGACCATCGTGCCCTCTCGCGTTTTCGTGAATTTACTCATCCGCCCGCCGCATCCGTAAGCGTTTCCGTCGTTATTTCGTCACCGCGCAGTTCGCGGGTCACGCGCCCGCGCGCCAGTACGATCGCGCGGTCGGCGAGTTGAACGACCTCCTCGTAGTCGCTCGTCGCGACGAGGATCGCCGCTCCGTCGGCAGCCATGTCCCGCAGCGCCGCGTAGATGTCGGCGCGGGCGCCTACGTCGACACCTCGGGTCGGCTCGACGAGTGCGAGGACCTTTGAGCCCCGCTCGAGCCACCGGGCGAGCAGTACCTTCTGTTGGTTGCCACCGGAAAGGCTGCCCAGCAGCTGGCCTGCTCCGGCGGCGGCTCGAATGTTGAGCGCGCGACTCCACCGCTCGTATGCACGGCGCTCCCGCGTGCCGCTGATGACACCTCCGCGACTCAAGCGCGGCCACGACGGTGCGGCGAGATTCTCGCCGATCGTGCGTGTCATCAGGGCTCCCTCGCGCTGGCGGTCCGCAGCCAGGTAGCCGATACCGTGGGCGATCGCCGCACGCGGGTCCTTGGCGGGAGCACCGTCCAGGACCTTCATCGTGCCCACGCTGAGACGGCGGCGACCGAACACCGCATCGGCAACCTCCGCGGTTCCGCTACCGACCTTTCCGTAGAGACAGACGATCTCGCCGGCGCGAACTTCCAGGTTCACGTCCTGGAAGGCGCGCGGTGAGCTGGCGCCACGGAAGACCAGCATCGGGGGGCCGGCAGAATTGCTCGTCGCCGGTGGGCGAGTCACCGCGCCGATCTCGCGGCCGACCATCGCACTCACCAACTGGCTGCGGTCGAACTCCCCGGCGGGTCCGCTCGCCGAGACGACGCCGTCACGCAGGACGACGACATCGTCGGCGATCGCCGCGACCTCGTCGAGCCGGTGGGTGATGTACACCAGGGCGACCCCCTGATCGCGCAGCCGTCGGACGAACGCGAACAGCCGCTCGACTTCCTCCGCAGAGAGCGCGGCCGTCGGCTCGTCGAGGATCAGACAGGTCGCCTGGTCCGAGAGGGCGCGCGCGATCTCGACGATCTGCCGTTCCCCGATCCGAAGCTCGCCGACCACGGCGTCGAGATCGAGGTCCACCCCCATATTCGCCAGGACCCTGCGGGCGCGCCGTCGCATTCCGCGCCAGGTCACCATCCCCGTGCGCGAGGGCCAGTTGCCAAGACTGATGTTCTCCGCCACGGTAAGATCCGGCGCGTCGGACAGCTCTTGGAAGATCATCCGGATGCCGCGACGTCGGGCCGCGATCGGGTCCAGGGCAGCGACCGACTCGGCCGTACCGTCCGACCGTTGGAACTCCAGTGTCCCCGAGTCCGGCGCATGTGCGCCGGCGATCACGCGGACAAAGGTGGACTTGCCGGCGCCATTCTCGCCGAGCAACGCGAGCACGCGTCCCCCGAGGATGTCGACGTCGACGCCGTGCAGAACTTCCGTACCGCCGAAGGATTTGCGGATGCTCCGTGCCCGCAGCGTGAAGGCTGCAGACACGGAGTCTTCGATCAGGCTGGACATCGAAAGCGCGCTCCAGGGATCTGCGTCAACAGGAGGGGTGGTAAATGCTGTTGATGTTCGACTGGTTGATGATCTCGTGCGGCACGAGCAACAGCTTGGGGATGGACTGACCCTTCACTGCCTTGATCAGGTAGGGGATCCCGATCTGGCCGTACCGCTCCGGGAAGTAGGCGGTGTCGCCCACCCACTGCGGATCGGACTTGATCTGACACCACGACGAGGGGTCCGCTCCCTGGCCTGACACATAAAGATCACTTGAACGGCCGGCGGTCTTGGCCGATGCGAGGGCACCTTCGATCGCGTCGTCGTTGATACCGGCCACGACAATATGGTGCGCCCCCGGCAAGGTGGTGAGCACGTCGGTAAAGGTGGTGCGTGCCTGGTCTATGCGGAAGGCGTTCTCCTTTTTGAGGTTGTGGATCGCACCACACACTGACTCGAAGCCCTTTCGGTATCCGCCCATCCGGGCGGTGTTCACCTCGCCCGCGTCCGGCTCCTCCATGGAGACGTACGCGTCGTACTTGCAGGCGAACTTCTGCTTCATGTAGGTGCCGAGCGCCCTACCAGCGATCTCGCCGGCGAACTCGTTGTTGGCGCCCATGAAGGAGGTCTGACACGAGCCCTGCTTGATGTCGATCGCGATCACCGGACCCTTCGGCCCGGCTGCACAGATGGCGTTCGCGGATTTGGCATCCGACTGGAAGTTGAGGTATCCCTGCACGCCCTGGACTTTGAAGTTCCGCGCGCAAGCCAGCGCGGTGGCGCCGTCACCCTTCGAGTCGCAGTACACCAGCTTGGCGCCCGCCTGCTTGGCCTGCTGCTCGATGCTGTTGGTCACCAGCTTCGAGAAGGGCACGGAGTCGTCGAGTGTGATGTAGCCGAGGGTGAGGCCTTTGCCGCTACCCGGCTGTGCCTGCTGGAACTGCACGGCATCGGCCTCGCCCTTCGGGGTGCCGGTGGGACCAGCAGCCGACGGCACCGAGGTGGCCGAAGTCGGCAGTTCGGCGGATCCGGATGAGCTCGCTCCGCCCCCGGCCTTTCCGGTGCTGCAAGCGCTCAGCGCGAGGGTCGCTGCCGCAGCGATCACTGCGGCAGGAACCACCGTTGGACATTTCATGGACAGGGCCTTTCCTTGATCCGATCAGGTGGGTCGCCGGCGTCGGGATCGACACCGGAATGGATTCCAGCCTTCGTAGTCCCCGAACAGCCGCTCCGTCAAGAGGCGCATCGTAGTTTGAGACCGAGATATCGGCCTCAGGACGCATGATTCCTCAGTTGGGCACCGTTTCGACCGTGTGGTTGACCTCATCCGGGGCACCGTGCGATCCTGGTACCGATTCCAGCCGAAGGGGCAGCTCATGACACCGGATGCGACACGGGTCGCTCGGCTCGACAGTCCGGCCGAAGAGGCGCGCGAGGGCGCGCCCGACCTGCGGATCACGGCCATCGAGACGATCCCCGTGCGCGCTCCCCTTGCCCGTGAGTTCCGCGGTAGCTACTACCGGATGACCCACCGGGCGACGCTGATCGTGCGCTTGCATACCTCTGGGGGCGTCATAGGCGAGGCATACGTCGGAGACGAGGACGCCACCGCGCGAGAGATCCAATCCGTCGTGCGCAACGAGATCGCTCCGCGGGTAGTCGGCCTCGATCCGCGGGCGACCGAACAGTGCTGGCGCGCCGCCTACCCCGCCACCTTCGACATCCTGCGGGATCGGCGCGTCGGCCTCGTCGCGGTCGCAGCGGTCGATACGGCCGTGTGGGACGCAGTCGGCAAGCTACTCGGTCAGCCCCTCTGGCGCCTCTGGGGTGGTGCGCGCGATCGGGTGCCGATGACAGCGATCGGTGGTTACTACGGCGAACCGCTCGGGCCGATCGAGGAGGAGGTCAGCTACTACCGCGACGTACTCGGCCTGGCGGGCATGAAGTTCAAGGTCGGCGGAAGGGCCCCCGCCGACGACGCCGACCGGGTCAAGCGCGCCCGGGCGGCGGCTGGGCCCGATTTCGTAATCTGCATCGATGCCAATCAGGGCTACACAGTGCCCGATGCGGTCGACCTAGCCCGGCGACTCGAAGAGGCCGACATCCGCTGGTTCGAAGAACCGGTGCAGTGGCACAACGACCGGCGTGCGCTGCGCGACGTGCGCTACCTCGGCGGCATCCCCGTGTGCGCGGGGCAGAGCGAGCTGTCGCCCAGCGGCTGCCGCGACCTGATGGAGGCCGGCGCCGTCGACGTCTGCAACTTCGACGCGTCGTGGTCGGGCGGTCCCACCTCATGGCGACGGGTGGCGGCCATCGCCACCAGCTACGACGTGCAGATGGGACACCACGAAGAGCCACAGGTCAGCACACATCTGCTGGCCAGCGTCCCCCATGGCACCTTCGCGGAGTGCTTCCACCCCGACCGGGACCCCTTCTGGTGGAATCTCATCCTCAACCGCGGAGAACTGGTCGACGGCCAGCTGGCGATGTCCGATCGGCCCGGCCTCGGCTGGGAACTCGACTGGGACTACATCAACGGCCACCGGTTGGACTCGTGACCTCACCGCTCGACGACGGGCTGCACGGAGCTCGTGTCCTGGTGACCGGCGCGGCCGGCGGCATCGGCGCGGCTGTCGTCGCTGCCTTCGTCGAGGCCGGCGCTGCGGTGGCTGCATCGGACGTCAGGTCGGTGCGCGAGCACCCCGCGACCGCCTGGTTGACCATGGACCTCCGGTCGCCGGACGATTGCCGACGGCTCGTGGACGAGGCGTCGGCCGCCCTCGGCGGCTTGGACGTGGTCGCTCACATGGCCGGCCTGCTGATCCGTCGGGACGAACTGGACGCGGTAACCGAAGCCGACTGGGACGCGCAGCACGACGTCAACCTCAAGGCGTCCTTCTTCCTGCTACGCGCGGCGGGCAGGCTGATGACAGCTCAAGGGACCGGCGGCCGACTCATCGCCGCGACCTCCCAGGGATGGTGGAGCGGCGGGTATGGCGGTTCCGCCGTGTACGCCGCCAGCAAGGGCGGGCTCGTCTCACTGTGCCGCGGCCTGGCCCGCACCCTGGGGGCGGCCGGAATCACCGTCAACACGGTGGCGCCCGGCGCGATCGACACGGCCATGCTGACCGCCGACCTGGGCGATCGGGCGCTCAAGGCGATCGTGGCGGCCACGCCGCTCGGGCGCCTCGGCCGCGCCGAGGAGGTCGCATCCGCAACCCTCTTTCTCGCCTCGTCCCGCGCATCCTTCATCACCGCCGCGACCCTGAACGTCAGCGGCGGCTGGCTCGCGTACTGAAGGGCCGTCGGTATGCAATCCCTGGTTACCCCGCGTCAGGAGTGGGCCGCACTCCGCGAGCTCACTGAGGTCGACGAGCTGGTCGCCGCGGAGCGGACCGTCGGGCGGGCGCACCTCCGCGACGGGACCATCGTGCATATCTGGCGACTGGCGGGCCAGCGGGCGAAGGTCGGCATCTGGCGCGCCGCCGATGCGATCGCGCGGCGCGCACTTCCAAAGACGCTCCCCCTGCGCCGCTTGCTCGACGCCGAGGTGACGGCGCTTGCCGCCCGCGAATTGGCCGCGACGTGAGTGGCCCGTCAGTCCATGTGCCAGACCTCGGCAGCCTCGATGAGGTTGCCTTCCCGATCGGTGTGTTCGGCCAGCACGTCCTGGAACCACTCAGCCCAGCGACGGTTGACGTCCGTGGAACCGACCTTCCCGAAGGCGGTGGCGGCGTCCGGGTGGCACTCCGCATAGGCGATCACCGTCGTATCGCGCCGGAAGAGCGAGTAGTTGGACACGCCGGCGTCACGCAGCGCGGCGACGAGATCCGGCCAGATGTTGTCGTGCCGCCGCTGGTACTCCTTCTCCTGGCCCGGAACGATCTTCATCAGGAAACAGATCCGCTGCACGGCAAACACTCCTTCGCCTCGACCCACCGGCTAACTCGTCCGCGCCGAACTGCTCCGGCACTGTACTGGAATGGTTTCCGATCGCGAAAGCACTGCCTAAGCCCTGCCCGCCCGCATCCCGCCCGCGAACGGAGCATGTAATGCGCCTCTCCTGCTCGGATTACACCTGGCCGTTGCTCCCCCACACGGGCGCGCTCGACCTTATTCACGCGATCGGGTGTGAGGGGGTAGACCTAGGCTTCATGGGGCAACGGTCACACGTGCGCCCGGAAGCGATCCACGGCGCAGTGGGCCCGGCCGCCGGGGCGGTGCGCGAGCGCGTCGAGTCCCGAGGTCTAGTCGTAGCCGACGTATTCGCCATTCCATACACCGACTTCGAGACGATGTCGGCGAACAATCCGGACGCGGAACAGCAAGCTCGCTCTATTGAGTTCTTCGCGGACGCGGTCGAGTTCGCCGCCCTGGTGGGCGCCTCCGGTCTGACGACGTTGCCCGGCGTCCTGTTCGCGGGTGACACGTTCAACGACGCGTTGCGACGCGCCGCGGAGGGTCTGCGACGCCGCGTCGACATCGCCGCCACACGAGGGCTGGGTATGTCGGTCGAGCCGCACACCGGGTCGCTGATCGACACACCCGACAAGACACTGGAGCTGCTGAACCGCGTGCCGGGGCTGCAGATTACGTTGGACTACGCGCACTACATCTACGGCCGAGTTCCACAAGAAGATATAGATCCGCTGCTGCCTCACGCCCGGCACCTGCAATGTCGGCCCGGACGCCCCGGCGAACTGCAGGTCGCGGTCTCAGAGGACGTCATCGCGTGGGACATTGTGGTGGGACGGCTCAACGAAGCCGGGTACCGCGGCTGGTTGGCGCTCGAGTACACCTGGCAGGAGTGGCTCGGCTGCAACCGGGTCGACACCGTCGGGGAGTCCGCGCTCCTGCGAGATCTGCTGCGCCGGGCCGATGCCTCGACGCGCCGGGCGGCGACGCCGTGAGCGACACATCCGGCCGCGGACGGAAGCCTGCCGACGCGCCGCCCTCCCCGGACGGTGCGTCTTACCGTCCGCCGACCTCGTTGGCCGACCGGGCGGGGATGCGCCAGGTCGCCGATCGTGCAGGCGTTGCGATGTCCTCGGTGTCGAGGGTGCTTTCCGGCCATCCGGACGTGAGCGCGCCCATGCGCGACCGGGTCATGGCCGCCGTCGAGGAACTGGGATACGAGCCGAACCTGCTGGCGCAGATGCTGCGCCGAGGGGCGACGCAGACGGTCGGCTTCGTTGTCGGTGACATCTCCAATCCGCTTCTCGCCCAGATCGCCTTGGGCGCCGAGGTCGCGCTGCGGGCCGCGGGTTACGCCATGCTGCTCACCAACTCGGTCAACGATGCGCACCTCGACGCGACCCACATCCGGTTGCTGCAACAGCGTCGGGTCGACGGCCTCCTGCTGTCGGTGTCGGACGAGACCAGTCAGGAAACCGCCGAAGCCCTCGCGAAGACGACCATCCCGAGCGTGCTCATCGACCGGGACCTCGGAACGGACGGGCAGCAGAGTGCGGTCTTATCCGATCACGCCGCGGGAGTCACCGCAGCGGTCGAACGGCTGGTGCGACTCGGGCATAGGCGCATCGCGCTCGTCGCCGGGTCTCCGCACGTGAGGCCGACCAGGGAGCGCATCGCCGCCCTGGAGGATGTGGTAGAGGCCCACCCGGGCGTGTTCGCCCAGGTGCGGTCCGGGGCGTTCACGGAGGCCCATGGCGGTGCCGCGACGAGGGAGCTTCTCGGCGGACGCAAGCCGCCGACCGCGATCATCGCCGGCGGGAATCAAATCCTGGTCGGCGTGCTGGGTGAGCTCGCCGCCCGAAAGTGGCGTCTCCCGCGCGACGTCTCGCTGATCACCTGCGACGACGTCCCGCTGGCAAAGTTCTTCACGCCGCCCCTCGCGATGATCGGCCGGGACCCGTACGAGATGGGGTCGGTCGCCGCCCGTCTGCTTCTCAACCGCCTCGGCGGGGGCGACCCCGAGACCGTGACCATGCCGACCACCTTCATCACCGGCGCCAGCTGCGGCGCCCCCCGCAAGTGACAGTTCAGGAGAGCACCGTGACCGCCGTTCAAACCGAAACCGTGACCCGAGACCGGCTGCTCGAGATGCAGCGCCGGATGTGTGAGATTCGAGCCTTCGAGGACATCGTCAAGGACTGGTTCAGCCGCGCTCTGGTCCGAGGTAGCACCCACCTTTACCAGGGGCAGGAGGCCGTCGCGGTCGGCATCACGTCCGCGCTGCGCCGGGGCGACACCACGACATGTACGTACCGCGGCCATGGCACCGTCTTGGCGCAGGGCGCCCCTCTGGACAGATCCTTCGGCGAGATCCTCGGCAAGGCCAACGGCCTCTGTGGCGGCAAGGGAGGGTCGATGCACCTGGCCGACCTCAGCGTCGGCGCCCTCGGCTCGTTCGCCATCGTCGGCGCCCACCTGCCGATCAGCGTCGGCGCCGCGTGGGCTTCGCAATTGCTCGGGACCGGCGCTGTCAGCGCGACCTTCTTCGGTGACGGCGCAGCCAACATCGGCACCTTCCATGAGGCGCTCAATCTCGCCGGTGTCTGGAAGCTGCCCGTGCTGTTCGTGCTGGAGAACAATCTGTACGGGGAGTACTCACCGATCACCACGACAACCGCTAATCCCGAGCTCGTCGACCGGGCTGCGGCCTACGGGATGCCGGGACTGCGGGTCGACGGGAACGACGTAGTCGCCGTGTTTGATGCGGCCGCGAGCGCCGTCGCGCGAGGCCGCTCGGGGCAGGGGCCGACCCTCATCGAAGCAATGACCTATCGGCAGTCCGGGCACTCGCGCTCCGACCCGGCCAAGTACCGCCCCGCAGGTGAACTGGAGGGGTGGCTAGCACGCGACCCGCTCACAGTCGCCGAGCGGCGACTGCACGACATGGGCGTCGAAACGGCCGAACTCGACCGATTGCGCGCCGACGCCGAGGCCAAGGTCCGGCGCGCCGCTGAGCGAGCACTGTCCTGGCCGGAGCCGAGACCAGAAGACCGATTCGAGGACCTGTGGGTGCACTGATGACCACGACGATGACCGCTGCGGCCACAGTTGACATCAATTATCGGAAAGTGATCGCCCGTGCCCTAGCCGACGAGCTGGCGACCGACACGAAGGTCGTCTTCCTCGGCGAGGACGTCGGCGCGGCCGGGGGGGCGTTCAAGTCCACCGAAGGGTTGAAACAGCGCTTCGGCGACCGAGTTCGCGACACACCCATCTCCGAGCAAGCGATCATCGGCGCTGCCGTGGGCGCCGCGCTCATGGGGCTTCGGCCAGTCGCGGAAATCATGTTCGCTGATTTCGCCGGGGTCTGCTTCGACCAGCTGGTCAACACCCTCGCGAAGTACCGGTACACGAGCGGCGGACAAGCACGCGTTCCCGTGACTGTCCGGATGGCCAACGGCGCCGGCGCCGGGTTCGGCCCGCAGCATTCGCAGCCGGCAGAGAATTGGTTCCTCAACATCCCCGGCCTGAAGATCGTCGTCCCCGGGACGGTGGAGGACATGTACGGTCTGCTCCGATCGGCCATTCGGGACGACAACCCGGTGCTCGTCTTCGAGCACAAGAACCTGTTTGCCCTCAAGGGCCGAGTGCCGGCCGAGCCCGATGACGCCTACCTCGTCCCGATCGGTGAGGCCGACGTCGTCCGCACCGGACAGGACGTCACCATCGTCGCAACCCAACAGATGCGCCACCGCGCGCTCGAAGCGGCGGATCAACTTGCAGCCACCGGCGTCACGGCCGAAGTTATCGATCCGCGCACCCTGGTTCCGTTCGATCTGAAGACCGTCGTGCAATCGCTGCGCAAGACCTCGCGACTGGTCGTCGTTCAGGAAGGACCTCCGGACGGTGGTTGGGGGGCGACGCTCATCGCATCCATCAGCTCCCACCACTTCGAGTTGCTCGATGCGCCGCCGACCCTCATCGCCAGCGACCCCGTACCGGTGCCCTACTCGACGCCGATGGAGGACGCTTGGCTGCCCGATGCGTCGCGCATCGCAGCCGTCGTCCTGCAACTCGTCCGCTTCTGATCGGGCTGGGACACCGAGGCGCTGGCGCCGCGGGGCACGGTCTACTGCGCTGCCTCATGCGGGGGTGCGGCGAAGGCGACGACGTTATCCAGGTAGCTGCCGGTGTCGCGGTCGAACGGGCCGCCGCAGGTGATCAGGACGAGCCGGGGTGGACCGTCGGGGGCGAACAGGTCCGCCGGCAGCCCGCCGGTCTTGGGGTAGATGCGGCGTCCGGTGACGACGTAGCTGTGCCGGGTCCCGGCCGGGGTGGTGATGACGAGCCGGTCGCCGGCTCTCAGGTCGGTGAGGTGGAAGAGCGCGCCGGGGCCGGTCGCTGCGGAGTCGACGTGCCCGTCGAGCACGACCGACCCGGTCGGCGAGCCGGCGAGGGCGCTCGCCGACCACCAGCCGACCCGTGCGGGGTCTGCGGGCACATCGAGGATGCCGTCGTTGACGTCGACCGGCACCACCGTGGCCCGGATCTGCAGTGCGGGAATCCTCAGCAGGGCGGGCACTCCGGGCGGCACCGGCGATGGCGTCGCCGGACGCGAAGCCCGGCCCGCCGGTCGAGTGACTGGCGCCGGCGGTGCCGTGGCGGCGCGGGTGGGCGGTGCCACAGTGGACCCGAACGCGCCGGGTACCGGGCGGTCGCGAGCGAGTTCGGCACCGGCGGTGACCAGCACCGCCACGCCGAGCAGTGCCATCACCAGCGGCACCGCCCGCCATCGCCCATGCCTCGGTGACATTGGAGCGTGCCGCCGGTCAGCGTCGCGCGTGCCGCCACGCCAGGCCGGCGCAGCCGGTGAGGAGCAGCATTGCGCCGAGCCCGGCGAGCAGCAGCTGTCCGTGTTCGCTGCCCGGGCTGGTGCTGGCCGCTTGGCCGCCCGACCCGGCTGGCACGGCGGTCGGCGTGCCGGAGGCGGCGGTGACGGTGACCCTCACCGTGATGCCGAGGTTCCCGCCGCCGCAGCGCGCGGTGACGTCATAGCTGCCGGGAGCGGTGCTGGACGGGATCTTGGCGGTCACCGAGAAGGCTCCGGCAGCATCGGTGGTGAACGGCACCGCGCCGACGCCGGCGAACTCGTGCGTCGCGTCGTGGAGGAATGCGTGCGAGATCGCGAACCCTTGGGTGTTGGACTCGCAACTGCCAGTTACCTGCACCGATCCGCCGGCCGGCACGGACGACGGCGTGACATGCAACGTCGCCGGCGCTGCGGCTCCCGCGGGCGTCGCGAGGCACAGCCCTGCGAACAGTGCGATCGACAGGATGAGAACTTTGCGCATTAGGGGCCTCTCCCGTAGCAGGAATACCTCCCTAGCAGACACTTTCGCGGCCGGCCCTGTTGCGGCTCGGAGATCAACGTCGGGTCGAACCTCAGGCACCCTGCAAGAGCTGAGCCTCACCCGCCGCTCGGGGCGAACAGTGCCGAGCTGGGCGCGCTACTGCTCCTCGTCGTCGGAGACGACGGCCTCGCACGTCCAGCAGCGCCAGCACACCCGCGTGACGTCCTGCCCGTCGCGGCGGGTGAAGACCTGCACGTTTGGCGGCCGAAGAGGGTGCCCGTTTCGGGCAGAGCGTCGGCGCGATCACCTCGACCTCACTCCCGCCGCCGGTCGTTCGGGCGGGCATGCCAATCAGTCCGACACGGGCGACCGACACGGCCTTCGATGTTTGCGCCTGCGGCCGACGGGGGTGCCGGCCGCAGGCTAATTCACCTGTCACAAAACCGCCCGCCCGGGGAGTAAAGCCCCCTGCAGGACGACGGTGCTGCGGACAGTACTCGAAGAGGCCGACGGCCAAGGCGAACAACCCGACCTCGGCGCCGGTTCCATGTAATGACCCCCGCGCCCCCCGGGAGCCAACCGATGACTGCCGTCCTCGACATCCGTAGGGAGGCCGAGCTGCAGCTCAACGACCCCTCTGCGCCCCCGTTGATCGGCTCCGGCAAGCCCGAGATTGACGGATCGAGCCGTTGTTTGGGCGCCGCGCCGGTGTGCGGCGCGGCGCGGTCTGGTTTAGCGGGCGGCGCCGGCGAGGCAGGAGGCAACGATGTAGGTGGCGTGCCGGTCGAGCGATGCGCGGGCGCGGTCGTAGTGCATCGTGGTTCTGGGGTCGGCGTGCCAGGCTGCTTCTTGGACGTCCCGGAGCGGGACGACGGCCTGATCTTGGGCGCGTCAGCTGACCGTGATGTGGGCGTCCATACCCCGCTGCTTATGGCCGTCGACTGGGCACCAAATCTCGTAGGAGCCCTTCTGCAACGTTACGGTGAGGGTCGCCGACTGGCCGTGGTTGATGTTGGGAGTAGACCGGTCCTTGACGCCGGGGCCGTTGATCTCCAGTGCATGCGTACTTGCTCCGGCGTCCTTCGCCTCGAACGTGTAGGTGCCGGGCCTGAAGCTGGTACGACTCAGGGCGATTTTGTACTCGGTCTCGGTGGCAACCACAGTCGTCCCGGATCCTCGGCCACCGCCGCTTGACGCCGCGCTGATGGTGGGCGCCGCTTTCCCGCCGGACGAACTGCAGCCTGCGAGCACCGCCGCCGAGAGAATCCCTGCCAGTCCCGGCGCCAGCAGGGCGGTGGCGGCGACGCGTGGACGCATTGCGACTCCTCGGGTCGGCACGGAGGCTCCGTCCGGGCCTGTCCTGTGGAAGACGTCGCGGATCCGTTGATGGTTCAACCCTGCGGCAAACCGCCCTCCCGGCGGGCGACAGGGATCCTGGCGCTGGCCCTGCGCGCGAACGGCTCGTAAGAATCGCGCGTCCGGCGACACCAACACGGACGGACCCTCTCGACGCCCCATCGTCGAAGCCCGTCGAACGAGCGCAACGGGGCGCTGGGACACGACCCGGACAGGAGCCGCCATGTCCATCACCGCCGTCCGGCGCATCCCGCCGCGCCTGCTCTTCACCGTTGTCCTCTCCGCCGCCGTGCTTGTCGGCGGCAGCCTCGCAGCCGGCGCGGTAAGCACCTCGTCGCACGTCGGAACCGCCGCACACAGCATGGAGCATCGGGGCCTCAACGCGCAGCAATTGGCGTTCCACGATCACATGCGCAAGCTGTGGGAGGACCACATCACCTGGACCCGGCTGGCCATCGTCACCTTCGCTGCCGGGTCAGCGGGGTTTCCCGCCACGGCGGAGCGACTGCTCGACAACCAAGACGACATCGGTGCCGCGATCGCGGCGTTCTTCGGCACCAGAGCCGGTGACGACCTGGCCGCGCTGCTGCACGACCACATCACACTGGCCGTCGCCATCCTCCAAGCGGCCAAGGACGGCGACAGTGCGGCCTTCAAGGCCGCCCAGGGGAAGTGGTACGCCAACGCCAACGCCATCGCCGACTTCCTCGCGAGCATCAACCCGCGGTTCTGGCCAGACGATGTCATGCGCGCGGACATGAAGGTGCACCTCGACGAGACGCTCACGGAGGCCGCCGACGAACTCGCCGGCCACTACGCGGCCAGCGCTCGGGACTACGAGGCCGTCCACCACCACATCCTCGCGATGGCCGACATGCTCAGCAGCGGCATCATCGAGCGCTTCCCCGCCGCGTTCCGTTGAGCCGCGCATGTCGATAAGCGAGGCCAAGCGGGCGCTGAGTCGCGGGCTCGCCGGGCCCTACAGCCACCCGGGGTTAGTGGCTCGCCGCGGAAGAATCACGCCGGGACGGCACCGGTACCCGGGTTCCCGCGCCGGTGATCTTCGGCCATTTTCTCATCGCGGCAACCGGCCTGGTGCTGTGGATGGTCTACGTCGCCGCCCGCAGCCCGCCGTCGGCTGCACCGCGTTCGTCCTGCTGCTCAAGGTCGCGGCTTTGGACTGGTTGGCTCACCAGCGCTGGGATGCGAAAAGTTGCTCTGGTGGCGGTCAGAATGTGACCGCACCGGGTCCGGCTACTCAGTGCCGCGCGAAGCGGCCGCCATCCACGGTGTCGTTGGAACGGAAGCTCAAACGCGGCGGCGAACAGCCGGGCGAAGCACACCGTTGTCGGCACGAGCAGAGCGGTCAGAACGAGGAACGTGGGGGTCCCGGGAGGTATCCGGCCCAGCACCAGCCCGTACGACACTGCGATCACGATGGGCGCGTGCGTCAGGTAGAGGCTGTACGAGAACGAGCCGAGGCTGCGCAGCGGTCGAGCCTCCAGGACGCGCACGAGCATTCCGGGACGGGAGGTTGCAATCGCAACCAGGAAACATCCGATCGCCGGACTCCAGGCGAGGTCGACCCAGAACAGGTGCTCGTTCGTCCAGGTCGACCCCTTTCCCGCGATCAACGCGGCGACCGGCGCGGCCGCGGCGAGCGCGTACCAATTCCATGGCTGCGACCGCAGACGGTCGCCTGCTGACAAGACTCCGGCCGACAGCAGGCCGATGGCGAACAGAACCGCCAGGTCGGGGGTGAACTTGATGAGCGCCGCGTTGAAAACAGGCGCGTGTGGTGCCAACACCCCGATCGACACCGCGACCGCGACCACGGTTTGGACCATCCCCAAGGAACCCAGCCGCCGCACAAGGAGCAGCAACAGCGGGAGCAGGACGTACAGCTGGGCCTCGACGGCGATTGACCAAAACGCGCGGTTCGGGCTGCCCGCAGCGACCGCGTCCTGCATCAGCAGGCCGTAGACGACGACGGACTTCCGATCGGGTACGACCCAGCCGGGCTGTGCCACCACGCACCAGGTCATCATCAGGCTGAACGCGAGTGCCGCCCAGTACGGTGGCAGGATCCGCCAGGCACGTCGTCGGGCGAAGTTCGCCACCGAGCGCAGCCGCCACTCCGACTGGGCGGGGGCCAGGCCCAGCGAGAATCCGGACAGCGCGATGAATAGCGCCACCGGGAACCTCCCGTAGATGAATCCGGCCGCCCAGAACGGTGCGTGGTCGACCGGAAACCCGGGCCACGCGCGCAAGAAGATGTGGTTCATGACGACGAACAGAGCGGCCGCCCCACGGATCCCGTTCAGCCCCGGAATCTTCGTCGAACCGGGACTCGGCGGCACAGGCACGGCCGCCCGCGCTGGTGCCGCCGGCGCGCGCGACACCGGCCCGGTGCGACACACCGTGGCCCGGCACGGCAGCGACGTCAACTTTCCCGGACCGCGGGCCGTTCGGTCACGCGTCATCCGACCGGGCCGTCCCCGACGGTGGCGCCGTCGGAGACCTCCGCCCGCCCGGCACGATCGGACCCGTCCGCTCGGCCGGGCCAGGGCGGTGCGCACATCCGGTTCTACGCGCAACGCAGCCGCATAGTTCAGCTCCCCTTCTTGAAGAAGCGGGCGACGCAGGCAGCGTACGGCCAACAGGTGCGCGCCCGCATTCGGTTGGAAGCAGGACGGGATCGCCGCGCTCGCCGCCGACTCCTTCGCCGATTCCTTCGCCACCGGAGGAGGTGGCAGAGAAGGTGGGGCGGAGGCGCGACGCCTCCCACGCCGCCCATCCAGTTGTGACCTGATTCGACGGCCGTCGTCGGGTGCGTCAGAGGTCATCCAGGGGCGTGGTGTCCCCGGCCGCGCCGTCAGGCGGGGCGACGCTCAACGTCAAGGGGTCCAACTCGGGCCTGACGGTGCCCAGCACCGTCTCGATCAGCGGCGGATCGTCCTTCGGACAGTGATCGAATGTCTGCTCGAAGACACCGAGCCGGAGCGGAGTGCCGATAAACGCATCGCAAGATGGCTCCGATCAGCGAGAAAACAGTCAAAAAACCACCTCACCAACGTGTCGTCCCATTGGCGCCGCCGACCGCACTTCCGCTGCTGTCTGATCCGAGCGTGGCAGGGACACAACCAGATTCCTTATCGCTATCGTGAGACCGATGACAACGACGTTCGACGAGTTGGTGCACGAGGCGGAGACCGTAGACGTTTCTGGTTGGGACTTCGGGTGGTTGGCAGGTCGTGCCACTGAACAGCGCCCGTCCTGGGGTTATCAGCGGCAAATCGAACGACGACTCGCCGGCGTATCCGCGGCGCTCGATATCCAGACCGGTGGAGGGGAAGTACTGGCCGGAGTTTCCGCGTTTCCCACGTTGATGGCGGCTACCGAATCGTGGCCTCCAAATGTCGCTTTAGCGACGCAGCGGTTGCACCCTCGTGGCGTGGTGGTGGTTGCCGACCCCGATGAGCCCCCGTTGCCCTTCGCAGAGGCAGCTTTCGACCTCGTCCTCAGTCGCCACCCTGCATCGTTGTGGTGGGACGAAATCTTTCGCGTGCTGAGGCCAGGCGGAACGTACTTCGCTCAGCATGTCGGACCACGAAGCAACGCAGATCTTTACGAGCGCTTCCTGGGGCCGGACCCGGTGACCGGTCCACTTCATGTTCGACATCCTGACGCCGAGACGTCCGCCGCTCGGGTCGCCGGCTTCGACATCAAGGACGTTCGCATGGAACGGTTGCGCATCGAGTTCTTCGACATCGGGGCGATCGTGTATTTTCTTCGCAAGGTGGTCTGGACCGTTCCCGATTTCTCGGTCAGTCGATATCGCGAACAGTTGCGGGATTTGCACGACCTCATCGAAGCGGAGGGTCATTTCACCTCGCATTCATCGCGGGTGCTGATCGAGGCGACCAAGCCCGACCGAACCGGCTGACCAAGGACACCGGACCGTCGGGAGGAGGAATGTTCACGCGTTCCCGTCCGGAGCATGTCGGTAGGTTCGGCTGGCAGGCTGGCTCGCCGACCGGCGCGCCCCCGGTTCGCAATCCTGGCCGGCGTCACGAGCCTGCTCGCAGCCGGTGTGCTGCCTTCTACGGCTCTCGGCGACTCGACAGTCCTGCCGGCACGTGTTCTGGGCCGGTCGTCCTCGGCGCCGCCGCGGTCGCGGCCCAGTCGCGCGGCCGACCGGGCCAAGTCAGGACATCGGCCGCAGGCAGGATGCCGGTTGCAGAGGCGGCTGTCGGTTCAAGGAGGTTGGTTGCTACGCCCAGGATCAATCGGGCCGACGGGGTCGCCCGTTCCGATTTGGGACCAGTCAGAGGTCGGGTTCGGGCCTGTCGCTCAGCGCGATCACGGTGTCCAGAGCAGTGATCTTCAACATGGAAGCCATACGCGGGGGGACCGCGCGCAGCGTAAGGAGCGTCCCGCCCGTAGTGGCGGCGTTGTTGAGGGTCACCAGCGCGCCGAGCCCGCTGGAATCGATGAACGTCACGGCCGCGACGTCGATAGCCACAGACCGGCCGTCAGCCTGAGCGATCGCCTCGAGTCCGCGCTCGCAGAACTCATCGACAGTGACGATGTCGACCTCACCGGTCACCACCAGCACGATGGCCTCGGCCTCGTCGTGCGTGTCGATCCTGAACATCGGCCGGACCCCCGTTTCGGGCGGTGCTTCGAGTGGGTAGATGCGCACCCGACCCGTTCGGCACCGAGCGGAACGATTACCCCAAAGGCGGGAAGCACGGGAATGCCGCTTTCCGCAGAGTACCCTCTGGGCTGCGACGCGGCTGCCCCCGGCGAAGCCCGTGCGTGGATACGGCATGCGCTGCTCGCCCTCGATGAACGTCAGATCGACGAGGTGGTCGTCGACGCCGCCTTGCTGATCGTCAGCGAGCTGGTCACCAACGCCGTCCGTAGCGGCTGCCGGACAGCACACCTGACCTGCCAACTCGACCCGCCATGCCTCACTGTGGCCGTCACCGACGACGGGGCGGGCTGGCCGGAACTGAAAAACCCCACTCCCGTCGACACCAGCGGACGCGGGCTGCGGATCGTCACCCAACTCGCGCACCGCAGCGGGGTCGACCGCGTCGACGGCGGAAAACGGGTCTGGGCACAACTCCTGATGGAGTAATGCCTGCCCGACCGGTTCACCGGCAACGGGCAGGCCATGACCCGCGCGCAGGAAGGGCGATGCCCAGAGCTCGCTGGTCATGCGGCTCCCTGCGCTGCCGAAGGCCAGGACCTCGCTGAGTGATCAAACCAGACACCTCCGGCCGCACAACCCCAGCCGGGCGCCAGACCCGTCGCCCACTGCTTTGGCGGCGTCATCGTCGCCCGTCTCGCCGCCCGCACCGGGGCAGATGCCGTCAACGGGCGAGCGCATGCGCGAGCACCTGCACATGGACCAGCGCGCCGACCCGCGCCGCTCCTGCGAGCACATCCTCACCTCGGCGTCGGCCCGCCCAGCGTCCTCGTCCTCGGTCGAAACGTTCGGTGCCCTATCGTCGCCAGGTGACATCGTCGCGGCACGGTTGGGAGCTGTCTGACGCGTTGGAGGCCGTTGAGTCGGCCTCGCCGGTCGACGCGGTCAACGCTGTCACCGGCAAGCTTGCGAAGGCGCTCGGCACCGACCGAGTGGTGTTCCTGATTGCCGACCTCGCCGGTCGGGCCGTCGTCAGGCTCACGCGAGGCGGGCGGGGCGGATCGGACGCGCGCCGTCTCGGTGCGGAGTCGGCGGAGACCGTCCCCCTCACCGACCAGGTGATCGGCACAGTGTTGTCCGAGCAACGAGTGGTGACGGTCGCCGAGCCCGACGGATGGCGCGTGCTCTCGCCGGTGACCCAGCGCGGCGAGGTCGTCGGCGTCCTCGAGGTGTTCCTCGGCTCGCAACCGGACGACGACGCGGTCGAGCTCATCAGGAGGGCCGCGCATATCCTCGCGTTCGCCATCATCGCCAACCGGCGGCACACGGACCTGTTCGAATGGGGTCAGCGCACCACTCGGCTGGAATTGAGCGCGGAGATCCAGCGACGGCTGCTTCCCGGCGCGTTCACGTGCGAGGGCGGCGCCTTCACGGTGTCCGCGTGGCTCGAGCCGGCCGCGACGATCGCGGGCGACACCTTCGACTACTCGGTGGAGCGTGAAGCGCTGCATGTGTCCGTGACCGACGCGATGGGGCACGGAGTGCCGAGCGCGCTCACCGCAACCCTCTGCGTCGCCAGCCTGCGCAACGCGCGACGTGCCGGTGCGTCCTTGCTCGAGCAGGCGGCTGCGGCAGACGAGGCTGTACGCGTCTACGCCAAGGACTCGTTCGTGACGGGTCTGCTCGGCCGCGTCGATCTTGAGACTGGCGTGCTGGCGTTGGTCAACGCCGGACACGTGCCACCACATCTGCTGCGCAAGGGTGAGATCATTCCCGTAGAGCTGCCAATCGATCTGCCGTTCGGCCTCAACATCGGGCGGGAATATCGTTGCACCGAGCTGCAATTGGAAGGCGGTGACCGGTTCGTGATAGTCACCGACGGCATGCTGGAACGCCAAGCCCACGTGCTGCCGCTCACCGGATTACTCGAGCAAACCCGGGCGCTGCATCCCCGCGAGGCCGCGCGACAGATCGCCGACGCCGTGCTCGAGGTCGCGGGTCCCCAGCTGGCCGACGACGCTACGATCTTCGTGCTTGACTGGCACGGAGACCACGGACGTGAACGTGACAGCACGGCTGGCGCCGACCGTCAGTAACCGAGAGCTGCGCTGCTTCGCAGGCGGTAGAGGACGGACGGCAGCGCGCCGCCCGCTTGATAGCTCCCGGCAGGGCGACGACACCTCCGACCCGTGATCAACGGCGCAGCTGAGCCCGCTGATGACGAAGGCGGAGTTGGGACGCCGTCGGGATCCGTCACAGGCATCGGAGCTGGTCTCGCACTGACTTCATGCCGGCGTGCGCCGCAGCAGGTGCTGCACGCCGGCGGCCGCTTTCCGGGAGTTCGGCAGCCAGTCGAGCCGGCCGCCCCTGAACGCCTCCGCAGCCTCGAGCGCGGCGCCGTAGGCGAGGAACGCCAACGCACCGCCCACCGAGACCCGGGCAACACCTGCGTCCGCGAGCTCGGCCACCGGTGGCAGGCCGGGCACCGCAAGGACGTTGACGGGGACATCGACGGCGGCGACGACCTCGCGGACCTGGTCGACGTTGGCGATGCCGGGCGCGTAGACGACATCGGCGCCGGCACGTGCGTAAGCCTGCAACCGGGCGATGGTGTTTCCGAGGTCGGCGCGGCCGTGCAGGAAGTTCTCGGCCCGGGCGGTGAGTACGACCGGGTTGGCACCGGCGTGCGCGGCGGCCGCCGCGGCTGCAATCCGCTCGACCGCGTGGTCGAACCGGTAGATCTCGTCGCCGCGGCCCGAGGCGTCCTCGATCGAGACACCGGCGAGGCCGACTGCGCGGGCGGCGGCGACTGTGTCGGCGACCCCCGCCGGGTCGTCGGCGAAACCGTTCTCGAGGTCGGCGCTGACCGGCAGGTCGGTCGCGGCGACGAGCGCGGCGGCGTGCGCGAGCGTGACGTCGCGCCCGAGGGTGCCGTCCAGCCCGCCGGCAGCCGCCGCGGCTCCGCTGCTGGTCGAGGCGAGCGCCCGGAACCCCATCGCGGCGAACAGCCGGGCCGACCCGACATCCCACGCGTTCGGCAGCAGCAGCGGGTCGCCGGAGCGGTGCAGGGCGAGAAACGACGTCACGCCTGCGAGCGTCCCATCCGACGCCGACATCGCGCCAAGCGCGATGACCTCCCGGGACTCGGCGTCGACGGTCCCACCTGCCGTGGCTGTAGCCCCGAGTAGCCGAGCGCTGATGCACCCGCGAGGTAACGGACGTGACCCGCGACTGCCCCGATGGCTGACGATCAACCCGGTAGGGATAGCCGGGGCACGAATGTGGGGACCAGTGCGCGCCGCTGGCTGTGCCATGGTGTCGAGGAACGAATGGCGGGCTCCGCGCGCCTCGGGCGGAACATTCCCGGCCGCCCGCCCGTGGTCACGACCGGGCCGGGTTCGGTTGTAGCGTTCCGATCCGTGGGCCTAGCGAGTGAGCTCGGCTACCGGTACCCCGAGCCGAACGGACTTCAACGGCTGGTGCAGTCGTTCGCGTCGAGCCGGTTCGGTGCGCGGCTGACACCGAGAACCCTCGTGCCACTCGACACATGGACGGCCCGGATCACTCACGGCCGCGTGAGTCTGCCGGTCGCCTTGGCAGCCCTGCCCGTGGTCACGCTGGTAACAACTGGCCGCAAGAGCGGTCTGCCACGCGAGCATCATCTCCTGGCCATCCCTCATGAGGATGACCTTGCGCTCATCGGAACCAACTTCGGTCAACCCGGCACTCCGGCCTGGACGCTGAATTTGAAGGCAAACCCTCGCGCGACAGTGTCGTACGGCGGCGTCACTCGCAACGTCTCCGCGCGGCCCGCGCTGACCGGCGAACAGACCGAGATCCTGGCGACCGCGGCAACGAAGTTCTCCGGCGCCGCCGAGTACGAGCAACGCCTCCAAGGCCGCCGGCCGCTCGCCGTGTTCGTCCTCGAGACAGCGCGTGACTAGCACTTGCTCCTGATTCCGCGACGATGCTCGTGCGCTGTGTCGGATGACGATCCACCATCGGGACCCGAGCGATATCGGTGTGGCTCTGGCGCCGTTCCCATCGCGTCGCGGGTCCTCGCTCGTTCTCGCCAGTTCAGCTATTGCGGTCGTTCAACCGAGGGGGGATAATGCCCCGACCAAGGGAGGGCCCATGACAGTTTCACTCGCTGCTCGTGCTGCGACCGTCGTCGGCGGATGTGCAATGTTGCTCACCGCCATAGCAGGACCCGCAGACGCAGCAACTCCGGTTGGCGTCTGCACCAACAGCTACGACCCCTACACCTTGACCCAACTTGCCTTCGATCCTGCCGCGCAGGCCATATTTTCCGAGCTCGACACGAACGGTGACGGCGTCGTCTGCTTCAAGTTCTATCCGAACGGGCCGCATGCCGGGCACTACGGCAACCTCGTCGATGACAAGGCCGCGCCGCATACATAAACGTTCACGCGTGTTCGGTCTAGCTCACGGCGTCGCCAAAGCCGCGCCCATGCCGACCGCGTTTCTGGAGACGTCCCTCATTGGTGCCGCGTGAGCACCGGAAAGGATCTCGCCGACCCGCGCTTCCGTGGTGCGCCCGGGGATCCGCGTCCCAAACGCTGACCTGGGTCGCGGCGGACGTGGCCGACCAGGTCAGCCGGGTCGCTCGCCTTGCGCAATATCCGCAAATGCCGACGAGCGTTTCTCGCGGAGATCGCAACCAGCTACGGGTCGAGCGGTATGTGAACTTGAATTGTCTCAGGCGCGTTTCGAGGTGCCACACCATCAGGGGCTCGAACGTCCGAGGCGACGTCGGCTGCTACCGGGCCGCCCTGACTTCGTCGCGGCTGCTCCCACCTAAACCCAGCGTTCCGCCTGCCGAGGTTGCCGCCCGCTTCACCCCGCTGCTACGACAGGGAAGCGATCAAGGTCTCCCGCCTTCCGTACAAACGGCGCCTCGCGGTGCAGGATGTACTCGTCGGCGCCGAGCGTCTTCACCCGCGAGCCGATCACCGCGGCCGGTCCGCCGTTCCGCCCCGGTTCCGACCGTGCGCCACAGCGTGCGCCAATCCACCCGCGGATGCCGAGCCAGTGCCGAGACGGTGGTGTCATTGCAGGCGAGCGCGTCGGCCGCCCACCGGGTCGCGCAGCCCGCCGGCCGATAAAGGTCATGCTCTTCTGACGAGGTTTGTCGGGGACAGTGAGTCCCGGCGTATCGCCAGATCCCGCGTCGGTCTCGACCGTGATCTGGACCTTCTGGTGACCGCGCTGCACGCGGAGCACATGCATGCCGTCGGTTTTGAAAATGGCATCGGCGCCGGCAGGACGCCTTACGGTCGTCCACGTCGGGGTCTTCAATTCGGTCAGGGTGCTGCGTCGCTCCTGATCGTGACGACCCCGAGGCTCATCTCCCCGCGACGCCACGCTCCGGAGCCCTCACCGACGCCTAAATCCGAAGAGCTTTGTACAACTGCCGTGGTATTCGTGCCCGGCTACACCGAATAGGGAGAATCGGCACCCGTGGGCGCGCGGGTGCGCCGCGGGTATGAGCGGTCAGATGCGGGGTCGCCCTCTCTGTCCGATGCAGGACACGGTGATCACGCTAGTAAGTAAGTAGCATCGGCGGGGCTCGAAACACCGCCTCGCCGCCGAAGTCCTGGGGCCGCGCTACGCTGGCTTTTCCGCAGTCAAGGCAATCAAGCCATTGTGATGGGGCCCGTGATAAGCGTAGAGTCTCGTCCTTCCCGCGATCCAGCCAGCACTTGTCAAGAACTTCCGTTCAACCAGCCGCAGGAGGACCCATGAAACGTCATCTGAGAATGCGCACGGTGCTCGCCGGTCTTGCGGTCGGAGCTGCGGTGAGCGGATTGACATTCGGAACTGGGGGTCTCGCCAACGCGGAGTCGGGTGCAGGATCGGTGGTGATTCGTCAGTTTTCCTGCTTCGTCAGCCTTCCCCCGGCGCCTTTCCTAGAAACTTCGGCGAAGACCCAAACAGTGATCACCCCTAGCGGTGCCACCGCCTTGACTTGCCACTTCAATGGTCCCCGCATCAGCGACACCCTGCGTGCCCAGGGGTTCACCTGTGGGACGTTCCTTGGCGTAACGACCGACAGCCGGTTCGTGTACACGCCGAGCGGCCAGGCGACCCTGGTCTGCGTGGCAACGCCGATGTCCTCCGCTTAGCCCTTGGAGCGGTGAGCGCCGAGCACCATCATGCCCGCCGACACCGTCAGGCGTGCACGGACTACTTCCCGCCCGATTCGGAGCACCTCGCGCACTGAGTTTATTGTTTCGCCGACTATTGCAGTTCGGGCCGAGCGTTGCGCACAGTCGACCGACTGTCGCACGACGTTTGGGGAGACGCGCATATCGGTGCACCGCGGGGATTCCAACTCCGGGCTCGCTTGCGGCGGCAACAAGACCGCAAGCTCGACACTTCGTGTCGAATGCCCCTGCACAGGACGCCACGGACTCGGTCTCAGTCGCTGGTGACCACCCGAACACACCAGACAGTCGCGGCCGTGGCGTCCAAGCTCGAGTCTCAACGCGCGCGTCGTGCGAATCGCGGGAATTTGGCGTCGTTGATGCAGACCGAGTTGGAGATCTACTGCTGTGGCGGGTCATGGGCGCAGAGGTCGAAGTAAGAGAACGTTTGCAAGCGCAAGAGTGCGGAAGGCAGTGTTCTGTACGTGCCGAGTGTGCATCTGATCACCGCCTGGGTCACGACAACAGTGGCGGCAACTGGTGCGCTTGCCACCGTCGGCGTTCCACCGGCACCTCGCCTTCGTCGGCCTGTCCAAAATCCGCGAGACGGCCATTTTCGGCGACGCTCCGATCGCCGCGTATCACGACCGCCTCAAATGCGGACTGGAAATCATCGACGTCAGCAGCGGCAACACCGTCACGACGCTGGAATTCACCACGGGCGTCGAGGGATCTTCGACGTCCAGATCGTTCCCGAAGCTCGATCTCTGACCTTCGGCAGTTCGCCCGGCCAGGCAGGCGAGGTGTGGCTGCTGCCCGGCCCGAATCGTCGCCGGCGTCGTCTTGATACCCCGCCCGGTACGGCCTTCGCTCACAACCCTCGGACGGCCGCGAGATGCCTATCAGCATGGGCATCCCGGAGGGCCGATGCCCAATTCTTGCTGTCCGCGGTCGCGCCCGAGTCCGCCCGACTCGGTCCTGCTGCGGCGCGGAGATCGGCATGACGCTGCCTTTCCTTCGCCGATAGCGGAGAACATGGTCCGGCATGAGGGCGGGTTGCTTGGCAAGCGTGGGGCGATCAGAGCCCTTGCCCGGCGACTCGACGGTGTTCGCGCTGTCGGCGGCCGGCCGAGCCTCACAGACGAGGACGGCCGATCGGGCGCTCCCCGACCGGACGACCGCAGCGCGGGCAGGACGTCACCTCGATCACCGTCACGCAGACGATCCGCGTCGTCGCGGATCCCACAGGCTTCGCGCAGCAGCGACACGCAGGACGGGAGGGAAGCGGCGCAGGCAGTGAGTGGGCCTTGTCGTCCCAGGATTCGTCGGCGCGGCCGCCGGGTATCGCACGTATCGCGGCCAAACATCGGCTGGCGGGACGTGGCGCTGCGGGCGCTGGTCGGGCAGCCCGCAACGCGCCGGTGACACGGCGTCCCGCCGACCACCCGATCCTCGCCCGACGGTTACCTTTGCCCGCACGGGTAGCGCGGCTGCCATCGGCTAGATGCCCCCAGCCGGGGGCGCTCGTACGCCGGCACGGGCGGGCCTTCGGGTGCCGCCGCAGACACCACGATCATTGGCGCGACCGACGGCTGAGCAGCGCGCGCTCGCAGACCTGCGGAGCAGAACTTAACAAAAAAAGGACGAACTCCGGATCTTGCCTCTTGCTTTCGAAAGGTATAGACCATCCGTATGCGCCATCACCCTCCTCTTCGCTCCGTCGCAGTCGCGGCCGCTGCCGTCCTGACCGCCGGCGGCACCGTGTCCGTGGCTGGCGCCTCGGCCAGCACTCCCTCGGCGCAACCCAACGCGCCCGCCCTCATACCCGCCCCAGCTCAGGAAGTCCTGGGGAACGGGTCGTTCGCGCTGACACCACAGAGCAGGATCGTCGCCCGAGGAATGGCGGTTCCGGTCGCGAGGGAGCTGCGTCAAGATTTGCGGCCGGGCACCGGCTATCGACTGCCCGTGGTCTCCGGACCGGGTGCCAGCCATGACATCAGCCTCCGGATCGACCGCTCGGCGATTCCGGGCGGACAGCGGCGGGAAGGGTACGTCCTGGACGTGCGCGACGGTGGCGTTTTCCTGCGTGCCGCCACCCCGCACGGGTTGTTCGACGGCGTGCAGACGATCCGCCAGCTCTTGCCGGTCGACATCAATGCGCCGACGCCGCAGGCCGTTCCGTGGACGATGCCGGTGATCCACATCGCCGACCACCCCCGGTTCGCCTATCGCGGATTCATGCTCGACATTGCGCGGCATTACAAGTCGCCGGGCACTGTAGAACGGCTGCTCGACGAGGTGGCCCGGTACAAGATCAATATCTTCCACCTCCACCTCAGCGACGATCAGGGCTTCCGAATCGTCATCAACGGTTTCCCGCGGCTGACCCGCATCGGCGCGCAGGGTTCGGTAGGAACCGATGGCCGGACGAAGGATCCGGGCGGATTCTGGACCCAGCAGCAGTACCGCGACGTCGTGGCCTACGCGGCGCAGCGGTTCATCACCGTGATACCTGAGGTCGACACCCCCGGCCACAACAACGCGATCATCATGTCCGAGTACAACGACACACAGAATCCGCGGTTGAACGGACACCCGCAGGACATCAATTGCAGCCTCAACCACCCGCCGCACTGGAACTACACCGGCGACGTCGGCTACAGCGCGCTCTGCCCGCACAGCGCGAACACCTGGGCCATCCTGCGCACAATCATCCGGCAGCTCACCGCTATGTCCCCTGGGCCGTTCTACGACCTGGGTGGCGACGAGGTGCCGACCACAGTATTGAACCAGCAGCAGTACGCGTACCTAGTCAACCGGGAAGCTCGCATCGTCACGCGCGACGGCAAGCGGGCGATGGGCTGGGCTGAGATCTCGAGCCCGGGAACCCAACTGCCGCCCGGTACGGTCGCCGAGTACTGGAACCCCGCATCCGGCTCGTCCGCCGGTACCGAATCCGCCACCGACGCTGTCGCCAAGGGCGCGCGACTGGTGATGGCTCCGGCCAACCACGCCTACCTGGACCAGAAGTACGCGCCGAACACCCCGCCGGACCTGGGACTGACTTGGGCCTGCCCGAACGGGTGCGACGTCGATCAGTTCTACAACTGGGATCCCATCCACTACGTCTCCGGTATCCACCGGTCGGACGTCATGGGGGTCGAGGGTGCGCTCTGGGAGGAAACCATCCGTAGCCTTCGCGAGGCCGAGTACATGATTTTCCCGCGGCTGCAGGCGCTGGCGGAAATCGGCTGGTCCCCCCGCACGGTTCGCACCGCAGGCAGCGCTGCCTACGCCGACTTCCTGCGCCGCCTCGCCGTCGACGGACAGCGAATGGCCGCCGCGGGCATCGACTTCTACCGCACCCCCGAGGTGCCCTGGATGGACGCCGCCCGCTGAGCACACGAGGAACCCGGCCGACCCCAGCCCGACTGAGGCCGGCCGGGTTGTGGCGCAGTCCGCCCTGCATTTCGGCGATTCCCCGGTCCGGTCGGCGGTACCGCACAGCGTGTCCGGGGGGCGTCGTCGGGCTGCCCACCTCGTCAGCGAGTCGTGACGAGAACACCGAACCGGCACGCCGCCAGCGGATTCGCATGAGGGAGCCCGCGACCGAGGCGAGCGCGATCTTTCTGCATTCCTCGGTGGAGCACCAGCTTTCGGGCCCGGCTCAACGCTTGGAACCCGCGCCGCGCACCGGTTGCAGGTCGGGGCGGAAACTGTCTGTGATGCAGACGCAGGACTCGATAACACGACGGGAGACGTGCCCGAAGCGGATGGTGTTCGGGCCGTGCGGTGGCGCGCTGCCGGACGGGCGGTGTGAGCTGCCGATCGGTGCGTGTGTCTTCCCCGAGGTCGTCGCCCCACTGGCCGCCGTCACCGGGCGTCCTCCGGCGCGGGTCCCGCGCGTGCTGACCGACTTCAGCGCGCCGCCGTTCGACCCGTCCGCGCTGCGCCGGATCGCCGCCACGCTGGCGCCGGCCAGCGATGCGGTCCTGGTCGGGGAGCACTCCAACCGGCCCGACTTCCCGCCGACGCTGGTGGCGCGCCTGCTGCTCGACGCCGGGGTGCGCCCCTGGGTCACCCTGGCCTGCCGCGACCGCAACCGCGTCGTGCTCGAACAGGAACTGCGCGGCCTGAAACACGTCGGAATCGACGCGGTGCTCTGCGTGACCGGTGACGCGCGCGGCTACGACGTGCGCCCGGACGCCACCCAGGTCTTCGACCTCGATGGGCCACGGCTGGCCGCCCTCGCCGCCTCGATCGGCGTCCCCGCCGCCGTTCCCGAGGCCCCACTCGGCTGGCCCGCGGCCGCGCGGCCGGCCCGGCTGGTCGCCAAACAGGCCAACGGCGCCTCGATCGCCGTGTTGAACCACGTCGCCCACCCCGCGGTCGTCGCCGACTTCGTGGCGGCCGCCCGACGTCTCGGCTTGACCATCCCCGTCGTCGCGGCGGCGGCAGTCTTCACCGACGCCGGCTCCGCACGGGTCCTGGCTGCGCTGCCCGGGCTGGAGGTCGACGCGGCGGCCGTCGAAGAGGTCCTGACCTCCGCCGACCCCGTCGAGACCGGCATCGCGGTCGCCGTCCGCGAGGCCGAAGCGCTGCTGGACATCGATGGCGTGGCCGGCATCAACCTCTCCGGCTCGGCGTCCAGCGCCGGCTGGGAGGCCGCCGCCGAGATCAAGGCCGAGGTCGGCACCCGCCTCACAACTGGTGCCCGCCGATGAGCGAGGACGTCGAGCCCGACGAGGACGCCCGGTCCGCCGCCCAGGCGGCCGAGTTCGACACCGTTGCGGACTGGACGGCGCAGGCGGCCGCCGCTCTCAGCCCCGCTCACCGCATCCCGGCCGCCTGCCGAGGCAGCGGCGGCCCGCCCGCCCTGGACTGGCTGCTCGACCGCTGCCGTGTCGGGCCGACAACTCGCCTCATCGACGTCGGGGCCGGTATCGGCGGGCCGGCCGCGTACGCCGCCGGACGGACCGGCGTGCGTCCACTGCTGATCGAGCCGCAACCGGGCGCCTGCCGTGCGGCGCGGCGCCTGTTCGGGCTCGACGTCGTGCAAGCCGACGCGTTGGCCCTGCCGATCGCCGACCACTGCTGCGACGTCGTGTGGTCGCTCGGGGTGCTCGACACCGTGCCCGACCAGGCCGCTTGCCTGGCCGAGATCAGCCGCTGTCTGGCGTCGTCCGGGGTGGTCGGCCTCCTCGCCTATGTGGCGTCGACGGACATCGATGAGCCGGACACCAATCACTTCCCGCGTCCCGGCGAGCTGACCGCGCTTCTGAGCGGCGCCGGACTCGAACCGATCGACCGGACACCTCTTGCCGAACTCGGCCCCGTCCCGGACGGCTGGCAGCGCCGGGCCGACGAGGTTGACCACGAGGTCGCCCGACGCCACGGCGATCATCCCTTATGGCAACAGGCCGCGAATCAGGAACGCGGCGTCGTCCGCCTGATCGATACCGGGCAGGTCACCGGGCAGCTGTACCTGCTGCGCCGATCACCTTGATTTTCGTGAGCTGTCCACAGCCGACGCCCACAGGCATGCTCGGCGCTGACTGCACAAATGTCGTACCGGAAGGGCTTGCGCCACGCCGGAACGGAACGGCGAGCACGGCGCCGGTCTCGTCAGCGCGGTCACGCAGCAGCGCCAGGAACTGGTCGCCGCAGCTCGCGGTCGGTATGTGCTCGGTCGTCCGCGGAGGGGATCAGTCGGAGCTCCCTGTCGGAGTCTCAGGGAGGATCGGCAGTCGGACCGCGAACAACGCACCGGTGGCTCAGCGTCTGCGCCTGTGCTGCGCTTTGGTCGTGAGGGTTCCCAACGCCGAATCCGCGCGGCTGAGCAGCCGCGCCGCGGTCGTGTCGGGACTGCGCCGCTGCACGGCGGAGGACACCTGGTGCACGAGCGTGCGGGCGAGCGGCAGCCCGACCGCGAGCAACAGCCAAACCCGGATACGCCGCGACAAGAACAGCCACATAGGGACAGTCTTTCATCGCACCGAACCCGACTATCCGCTAATGGACGACCGCATGGAGGCACTGCGCCCGCGGGTCCCGAGCGGGGGAGCCGACCCAAAGCACCGGATCCCGGACCCGATGCTCGCCCGCTCGTCGGTCGGGCGCGATCAGCGGTTGCTGCCGTCGATCAGCTGGCCCATCTCGATCTGCGCGTCGGCGACGCCAGCCGGGTCGAGGAGCCGTCTCGCCGCTGTGACCTCGATCGTTGTACTTGAACGCGGGTCGCAGGAGCGGGCCGGAAACGGCTGAGTCGCTACTTGCGTCGCGTCCTCGCAGGATGGACAGTCGCTCAATCTTGGGTCTAGCGTTCCGCCACACCGATCGGGGCGACGGCCGAGCCGGTCCGGCGCGAGTCGGAACAACCAGCGCGTCCCCGCTGGCGCCCACATCGTGCGGCTCGGACGAGCAGAACGGAAGGAGGTCCGGTGGACGAGGAGGGGGCTCCCGAGACGATTGCGAGCGGCCCCGCCGGGCCAGCGACCGAGCGGCGCGCATGACCGCGCACGTCGACCAGGGAGACCCGACCGCGGTCAGCAAGCCCGACGTGTCCGCGGAGAACACCAGGCCGACGGTGTCGCCCGGCCGGCGCGACCCTGACGTCGCGGACATTTCGGTGCGCGGGCTCTGGAAGGTTTTCGGCACGGCCCGGACGGCGACCAGGGTGCCGACCACGCCCGAACTCGCCGCGATGTCCCGCAGCGAGCTGCGGGACCGGACCGGATGCCTGGCCGCCGTCTGCGACCTCGACTTCGACGTGGCGCCGGGCGAGGTGTTCGTAGTCATGGGGCTGTCCGGGTCGGGGAAGTCGACGCTCGTGCGCTGTCTGACCCGGCTGATCGAGCCGACCGCCGGAACGATCACCATCCAGGGCGAGGACATCACCAGAATGGGCGACCGGGCGCTGCGGGAGCTCCGGCGCAACAAGGTCTCGATGGTGTTCCAGCACTTCGGTCTGCTGCCACACCGGCGGGTGATCGAGAATGTGGCGTTCGGACTCGAGATCCGCGGCATGAGCCGCGCCGAGCGTATGCGGCGCGCCACCGAGGTGATCGAGCTCGTCGGGCTCGACGGGTACCAGCAGTCCTACCCCGAGCAGCTTTCCGGTGGCATGCAGCAGCGCGTGGGTCTGGCTCGGGCCCTGGCCGGCGACCCTGGCGTCATGCTGTTCGACGAGCCCTTCTCGGCCCTCGACCCGCTCATCCGCCGCGACATGCAGCAGGAGGTCATTCGGCTGCACCGCGAGGTCGGCAAGACCATGGTCTTCATCACCCACGACCTGTCGGAGGCCCTGAAACTCGGCGATCGGATCCTGATCATGCGCGACGGCCGGACGGTGCAGGTGGGCACGGGTCCCGAACTGGTCGGCGCACCGGCCGATGACTACGTCCGTGACTTCGTGCGTGAGGTCCCGCGGTCGCAGGTGCTGACCTTGGAGTGGATCATGCGCGAAGCCGTCCCGGCCGACGACATGAGCGGCCGCGAACTGGCCCCGGACGTCGTAGTGCGCGACGCAGTGCGAGCGGTCCTCGAGTCGACGGCGCCGGTCAAGGTCGTTCGGGACGGGCGGCTGCTGGGGGTCGTCGGCGACCCGGAGATCCTGCGCGTCGTCGCCGGGTCCTAAGTCGGGGTCGGTGTGAGCGTCGCAAGCGTGGCCCGGGCCGCCCGGGTCTACCGCCGTCCCGGTCGGCTGACGCTGCTGCTCGGCATCCTCGTCGGGTGGCTCGTGCTCTACGCCGTCCTCAAGGGCACGGACACGATATCCCTGGCGCCCTCAGACGTCACCTCGCTGCACACCCGGCTCAACGACCTCAACACCTCGGTCGGCGACAACCGCAACAGCAACCCGTTCTTCCTGTACTTCATCAACGAGATCCAGGTCGGCGCGACGCACTTCATCACCTTCCTGCAGAACCTGTTGTCCCAGCCCTCCGGAACGCGGCCGGTGCCCGTCGTCGGCTGGCTGGGCGTCGTCGTGATCATGACGGTGATCGCGGGACGGTTCGGCAACTGGCGGGTAGCGGTGCTCGCGGCGGCCGGCTTTTTGTTCCTCGGGTTGCAGGGGCTGTGGCAGCCGAGCATGGACACGCTGGCACTCACCATCGCCGCCGTGGTGATCTGCGTGCTCATCGGCATCCCCCTCGGCGTGCTGGTGGCGCAGTACCGCGGCTTCGAACGGGTCATCACGCCGGTGCTCGACCTCATGCAGACGATGCCGACCTTCGTCTATCTGTTGCCGTTGACTCTGCTGTTCTTGATCGGGCCGGCGACCGGTGTCATCGCCATGGTCATCTATGCCATGCCACCGGTCATCCGGCTGACCGCGCACGGGCTGCAAGCGGTGTCCACCGAGACGGTCGAGGCCGGGCGCTCCTTGGGATCGACCCGGCCCCAGCAACTCGCCAAGATCATGCTGCCGATGGCACGGCGCACGATCATCATCGGCGTCAACCAGACCATCATGGCCGCTCTCTCGATGGTGACGATCGCAGCGCTGGTTGCCGCACCCGGCCTCGGGCAGACGGTCCTGCAGGCGCTCGAGAGCCAGGACGTGGGCACCGCGTTCAATGCCGGCCTCGCGATCGTGGTTCTCGCCGTGGTGCTCGACCGGGTCACCACGGCGGCGAGCGAACGCGCTCGGGCGACCGACCACGCCCGCACCCGGTTGCGCGCGGATCCCCGTTGGCGTCGAGGTGCCGACCTGGTGGCGCTGATCGTCACCGCCGTCGCCGTTTATCTGTCCTATACCTATCAGCTGTTCGCCGCGTTCCCCGACCACCTGGCGATCGGTGGCACGCGCCTGGGGCTCGATCTCGGCACGCACATCGAATCCTGGACGTCCTCGGCCACATCATGGGCGCAGCGCGACCTGGGCTCGATCACCGGCCCGATCAAGAACGGCGTCACCTACCACGCCCTCAACCCGCTGCAGAACCTGCTCGACAGCTCGCCGTGGTGGTTGACGTTCATCGCCATCGTGGCTACCGCCTTCGTCCTCGGTGGCCGGTGGGCCGCGCTGATCGCCGCCACCTGTCTCGGGCTCGTGGTCGGTACCGGCCTGTGGCAGGACAGCATGGACACCCTCGCGGCCACACTGATCGCCACCGTCGTCGTCGTCGTCCTCGGCGTCATGTTCGGCGTGTGGATGGGACGCAACGCCCGCGCCGACTGGGGGATCCGGCCGTTCCTCGACGCGCTGCAGGTGATGCCGGCCTTCGTCTACCTCGTGCCGTTCGTCGCCCTATTCGGTGCGACCCGGTTCACCGGCATCGTGGCTGCGGTGCTCTACGCGGCCCCGGTGGCCATCAAGATTGTGGCCGACGGCATCCGCGGGGTGCCGGCGGAGACCGTCGAGGCGGCCGGGTCGAGCGGCTGCAGCACATGGCAGGTGATCACGAAGGTACAGCTGCCGATGTCGGTCCGCAGCCTGGCCCTTGCGACCAACCAGGGCCTGATCTACGTGCTGGCGATGGTCGTGGTCGCCGGGCTCGTCGGCGGCGGCGCGCTCGGCTTCGACGTCGTCGCCGGCTTCTCTCAGTCGAGTCTGTTCGGCAAGGGCTTGGCGGCGGGCGCGGCGATCGTCCTGCTCGGCATCGCTCTCGACCGCGTCACCCAGTCCGCCGCGCGCCGTGCCGGTGGGCACGTCTCCCACCGAGCCACCTGAACGTCCTCAAGACCGATTCCCGGTCGAGCACTCTCCGAACCCAGCGAAGGAAGCTCCATGAGCGTTAGGACAGGATCCGCACGAGGACGACTGCTTGCCGCGGTCGTCGCGGTGACCGGGTTGGCCCTCGCCGCCTGCGGCGGCGCCAAGGTCGGTGGCGGCGGCGGCGGTGGTGGCGGCGGCAGCACCGCCTCGGCTGTGGCCGCAGGGTCGTCGGGGTCGACGACCACCACCAAGTGCGGCACCGTCACCCTGGCCGACAACCCATGGATCGGCTACGAGGCCGATGTCGCCGTGGTCTCCTATGTCCTTCGTACGGATCTGCACTGCAACGTCCAGATCAAGCACCTGACCGAACAGGTCTCATGGCAGGGCTTCAGCACGGGGCAGGTCGACGCAATCCTCGAGAACTGGGGGCACCAGGACCTGGCAAAGCAGTACATCAGCAACAACCACGTCGCCGTCGACCTGGGCTCCGACGGTCTGACCGGTGTGATCGGCTGGTTCGTGCCGCCGTGGATGGTCCAAAAATATCCGGACATCACCAACTGGAAGAACCTGAACAAGTACGCGTCGCTGTTCAAGACCTCGGAGTCGGGCGGCAAGGGTCAGTTGCTCGACGGTGACCCTTCCTACGTGACAAACGACGCCGCCCTGGTCAAGAACCTCCACCTCAACTACAAGGTGGTTCAGGGCGGCAGCGAGACGGCCCTGATCCAGAGTTTCCGAGCAGCGCAGCAGAACAAGAAGCCGCTGCTCGCGTACTTCTACTCACCGCAGTGGTTCCTCAACGAGGTTCACCTCGTCAAGGTCAACCTGCCGAAATACACGCCCGGCTGTGACGCGGTGGCAGCCAAGGTGGCGTGCGACTACCCGGCCTACCATTTGAACAAGGTCGTCGCGGCGTCGTTTGCGAAGTCCGGCAGCCCGGCTTTCACGCTTATCAAGAATTGGAAGTGGAGCAACCAACAGCAGAACACGGTCTCGAAGATGCTCGCCGTCGACAAGCTGTCCGACGATGCCGCAGCAAAGAAGTGGATCAGCAGCAACAAGAGCGTCGTCGATGGCTGGCTGAAGGGGACCTGACAATCACCGGTGCGCCGTCGGATTGGTGCGGCGGCGCACCGCCCGAACCCTCGCGCGAGGACGACTGTCTGCAGATCGACACGCGGTCACGTCCTGGGAGACGACGCAAGCCCGGGTCGCAACAAGCCAAGCGGAGGCGTAAAGGGCCCCAGCGGTGGGCACCTTCTCGATAAGGACCGAAGGAGCGACGGCCGCAAATTTAACGATCATTTGATTGATCGAGTCGTCCTATCGGCGCATCCTGGGGCCGCCACACCGATCACCGGATCGTGGGAGGATCCTTGATGTTTCGATCGATTGCGGGTCGTCGATTGAGCGGCTTGGTGGCGCTGGCCGCGTCGGCCACGTTCGCGGCCGGCGTAAGCCAACCGAGCGCCGGAGGTCAGCCAGTCGCGCGGGTCGCATCCATCGGAGCGCCGCAGACCCCGATCCGGCACATCGTCTTCATCCTGAAGGAGAACCGGAGTTTCGACGAGTATTTCGGGGCGTTGTCGAGCAGTAATCCCGGTATCAACGGCGCCACCTCGGTCAGGAAGCAGAACGGCACGGTTGTCCGACCGCTGCCGCAGACGCCGGACCCGCTTCCCAACGACATCAGCCATTCGTCGGGGGCATTCAGGAAAGCGTGTGACGCCGACAGTTCAGGTGTCTGCCGCAACGACGCGTTCGACGAGGTCAGGGGCGCCTACTCATCGTCAGGCAAGCCGCTCGCGCTGTCGCAGATGCAGCCGAGCAGCATCCCGCACTACACCTCCTACGCCGCCACGTACGGCATCGGCGACGACATGTTCGCGTCGTGGCGAGGTGCCAGCTTCGCCAACAACCTCTACGAGTTCACGGGGCAGGCGGGGCGGTACGACACAGCCTCCGGCTGCGTCCCGAACACCGCGGTCGCCAACACGTGGGCGTGTCACACCAACGGACGGTCCGTGTCGGGCCTACCCCATCCGCGCCCAGGGTCGGGTGGACTCGACCACCACTGGGGCTGCGACGATCCGGCCGGGACATTGGCCCAGCTGCTGAACCCGGCGACGGGCGCCACATCGACCATGTATCCGTGTTACCGGTTCAAGTCGCTGCCCGACCAGCTCACCGCGGCGGGGGTCAGCTGGAAGAGCTACGCCAGCTCGATCTCAGGCTTCCACGAGGCGCTGGACGCCATCCACAGCATCCGAAACGCCCCCAACGAGTGGGCCAAGGTGCAGCCGGAGGGCCAGTTCCCGAAGGACATCGCGGGCGGAAAGCTGCCAGCGGTGAGCTGGGTGGTTCCGCGGTGGACCGACCATGCGCCGCAGCCGGCATGCAGCGGCGAGAACGAGACGGTGCGGCTGGTCAATGCTGTCATGAAAAGCAGCTACTGGTCCTCGACCGCGATCGTGATCACTTGGGACGAGTGGGGCGGGTTCTACGATCACGTCAAGCCTCCGCGCTGGCACGGCAACGCCAACGAACGAATTTCCTACGGCTTCCGCGTACCGCTGCTCGTCATCAGTCCCTTCGTCAAGTCGGGGAACCTCGCGTGGAACGGCCACCATGGCGGCTACGTCGATCACACCTTTTACAGCGACGCGTCCCTGCTGAAGTTCGTAGAAAAGGCGTTTAACGTGCCGAAGCTCGGTACGGACGACGCCGACTCAACGACCGGCAGTAACCTGATGAACTTCTTCGACTTCGCCCGGTCGAAGCCGAAGTTGATTCTCCCGACACGGACCTGTCCGAAGATCACTGCCGCGCAGTGGTCGTTGATCAACGAGGAAGATCCCGACTAGGACGGTGGTGGCCTTTCGTCGCAGGCAGGATTGACGTCGAACCCGTCACGGGTTCGTGGACGAAGTCGGCGCCCGGCGGCGTGGCCGCGCAGCAGCGACCGGACGCATCTCGTCCTCGCTATTCCATGGGCGCGCTGCGCGACAGCCTGATCTCCTCGAAGTCCAGGCGAGCCTGGACCTGACGAAGAACGATGTCGTCGATGCGCTGGTCGTCGCGCAACTGCACCAGGGCGATTCGCTGGCGAGCGATGAGCGCTAACTGCAATGAGGTGTACTGGTCGTCGTGCAGGACGACCGGGTCGTCGCTGGCGCCGGCGGCCGCGAGCAACTTTCGACGCTTGTCGAGCTCGTGGCGCACCCGCTCGATGACGCGATCGTTGGTGCCGAGTTCTACT
This sequence comes from Jatrophihabitans sp., assembly GCA_025924515.1. Classification (GTDB taxonomy): domain Bacteria; phylum Actinomycetota; class Actinomycetes; order Mycobacteriales; family Jatrophihabitantaceae; genus JAICIE01. The sequence goes on from JAICIE010000008.1 coordinate 44,694, forward strand.
GCCGTGTCGTCGATGGCATCCAAGGCAGCGTCGACGGTCGTCACCTCGGCGAAATGCCGCTCCTCGTCGACGGACGTGTCGACCGGTAGCCGGGCGAAGCGGACCACTCCCGGCAACAGCAACGCCTGCAGAAGGGTCAGCACGATCACTCCGCACGTGACGACGACGATGAGGTCGCGGTCGGGAAACGGCGCTCCGGAATGCAGCGTGTGAGGCACAGCGAGCGCCGCTGCCAATGAGATTGCTCCTCGGAAACCGACGGTGGCGCTGACCGTGCGTTGCCGGGCACCGACCCGCCGCAGTCGCTGCGCCGGACGCCGGTCGATCATCCGTATCACATATGGCGTGGTGTAGATCCAGGCCCAGCGGGTACCGATGACCACGCTGGTCACCGCGAGGACATATCCGACGGCCCGGCCGGCCGAGGCACTGGTCAGACCTCGCACAGCCGTCTGGGCCTGCAGCCCTACCAGCACGAAGAGCGCACTACTGAGCACCGTCGTGGCCAGGGACCAGAAGGCGGTGGTCTGCTGGCGGGCTGCCGCCCCGGTCACGCGAGGCGACAGCTGGCTCATGAGCAGCCCGCACACCACAACCGAGAGCACACCCGAGGCTTTCACGGAGTCGGCCAACAGGAATGCGGCGAACGGGGTCACCAGCACGGCGATGTTCTCGAGCATTGGGTCATCGATGCGTCGGCGCACCTGCCAACTGGTCACCCCGACCAGGCCACCGGCCAGCAGGCCGCCGCCGTAAGACAGGGCCACCAGCCAGGTCACGTGCAGGGCAGCGAGATGTTCCTCGCCGACTGTGGCCGCCACCGCCAACCCGTAGATCACCAGCGCGCTGCCGTCGTTGATCAGGCTTTCGGCCCGTAACACCGTGACGGTGCGGCGCGGCAGCGCGCGGGCAAGCACGCCGACGGCGGTGGCATCGGTCGGAGCCACGGCGGCGCCGAGCACCCAGGCCGGGCCCAATTCCAGTCCCAGTGCGTGAGCCGTCGCTGCCACCGCGGCAGCAGTCGCCACCACCAACGCGGTGCTCGTCAGCAGAACCACCCGAAAGTTGCTGCGGATCTCGCGCAAGGAAGTGGTCAGACTCTCCCAGTACAGCAGCGCAGGCAGGAACAGGAGCAGCACGACCCCCGGCGGCAGCTGCCCGCGCCGCAATGTCGGTACGAAGCCGATGAGTACCCCGACCAGTACCAGCAGCAGGGCCGGGGCGACCGGGACCCGCCGCGCGACAGCACCGCACAGCAGCAGTGCGAGGCCGAGTACAACGACCATCTGAAGACCCAACACGGGCTCATCTTGGCCGACACCGCCATCGGCTTCGTCGAGCCCGTGCGCCGGGTCAACGGCAGGGTCGGGGCGGAGCACGACGGCGGATCGCGTCGCGGCGCGCGCAGTTCCGACCGAGTTACGCCGGCTGCATTCGCGATGGCTTCGCCGCGGGCGAGCCTGGCAGGCGGACGGTCAGAACCGGACGGTGCTTGAGCCGAGGCCGAGTCTCGAGTGCGACATGAACACGTGCGTGTGCAGCGCGCTGTCGAGTGCACGCACTGCGGCTGCGGTCAAGGTGACGGGGTACGCACCGAACTGGACGAAGCCGGGGCCACCATTGCCGTTCTGCGGGTCGCCGAGGGTCAGCGCGGCGATCCTGCCCTGGCCCGTGACGCGGACATGTGCCACGTGGTGAGCGGTGTCCAAGGTGATGTCCGTGAACCGGACCGTCGTCCCGGCGCGGCTCAGGGCGAAGCCACCGGTCTCGTTCTCTACATAGTTCGGCGGCGTCGCGGTGCCGCCTGCGGTCGGCAGCGTGAGCGTGCGGCTGACCTTCGTGGCCGGAGTGATCGATTGAATCTTCAGACCGGCGGCGTTCGCAGCCGACGTTGTGGCGGCGTCGAGCGTGATGACAGTCTTGCCCGACTTGATCGGGGTCGCCGAGGCAGCGTTGGCGGCAGCGGCACCGCTACATATGACCACGGCACTGGCACCGGCGACACCGACAGTCCGAACGAAGTTCCGCACGAGCACTCCTCGAGGTAGGCGAGCGGCCACCACTGGGCCACCCGTCTCGATCGTCCGGCGACGCGCCGATGTAAGCGCGCAGCGTTCGCCATCAACACCAAGCGTCCGGCCGGCATCGGGTCAAATTCGGTCGCCCGCACGCCAACGGCAATCAGCTGAGGTCAGCTGGGCTGGCGGTCGGAACCGGCGACGCCCGCTGGGTGGACGCCCAGCGCACTTGCGTGCTGGCAGGGCAACACGCCAGGATCCGGGAATCCGGAGCTGCACAACGAGCGGAGGCTGGTATGGCGGTCGGACGGACCTGGGTGCGCGTCTCGGCGGGCTTGATTGCCGGCCTGACGGCGCTCGGCACCTGCGCAGTGGCGTCGGCGATGGTGAACGGCACATCAGACACCGCGCACCCCGAGGCCGGCGCGCTGTACTTCAGCGCGGCGCCCGACGGGGCGAGGCACTTCGCGTGCAGCGGCGCCCTCATCGATACCGAGGTGTTCCTCACCGCTGCGCACTGCTTCACCGAAACCGTTCGCGAGACCGGCTCGCTGCCGGTGAGCTGGGTGACCTTCGACGAGCACCCGACGGCCTCCAGCACCTACTACGCCGGCACGGTCACCCTGGACCCGAACTACGACAAGACCACGACCCACGACAACCTCTACGCCGACGACGTCGACGACTATGCGGTTGTCCACCTGGCCGCAGACCCGGGCATCACCCCGGCGCAGTTGCCGACCGCCGGTCTTGACGCGCGCCTGCCGCGCGGGCAGTCGCTCACTGTCGTCGGCTACGGCACCTCGGTCACCCAGGGCGGCGGCGCGCCGACCTATCCGCCGACCGGACAGCGCGAGTCGGCGATGCTGACCCTGCAGACGGTCACACCCAACTGGATGCATGAGAGCCAGAACCCGGTGCACGGGAACGGTGGCGCATGCGGCGGCGACTCGGGCGGTCCGAACTACCTTCGGGGAACGCACATCGTGCTCAGCACGACGATCACCGGGGACATGGTGTGTCGCGCCACCAACGTCTCGATCCGCCTCGACACGCCGAACGCGCGCGCGTTCCTCGCGACGCAGGTGAGCTACCCGCTGCCGTGACCGGCGCCCGAGCTGCGGTGGGACTGGCTGCCCGGGCACCGGGCACCTCGACCGGCCGGCGTGGGCCGCCCTTCCCGCGCCGGCGGGCAGAAAGCACGCAGCGCTACCCGTCCCCAATCTGACGACGAATGCCCGCGTCGACGGCACCCGATGTCCGTCGCTCCAATCGCCGCCAGCCGCCGGCTCGGTTGTTGGCGATGACAGCACGGAAAAGAGCGAGTAATGCCGGTGTGTTCACCGTGTCGGCGCGGTACATCTGGATCGCTCTGGCCGTCGCGTTCCCATGCCCCTGGTTGATGAGATTTTCAGGATCCGGGACGGTCGGGTCGTAGAGAAAGACGTTGACGTGGTCCTTTGTCGCGAGCAGTGCGCAGATGTTGCCGTCGAGGACGAAATACGGCGCAGACTGTACGGCGCGAACCAAGGACGCTCGGGCGGTGGCGTGTCCGCCCCACAGATCGGTGCAGCGCTCGATCGTCAACCGACGTGACTGGGTACGTCCTTGTTCATGGCCAACGAACTGAGTGGCAAGAACATCGTCTTCCTCGTCGCGAACGAGGGCATCGAGCAGGTCGAGCTGACGAGACCCTGGCAGGCCGTCGAGGACGCCGGTGGACAGCCCGTCCTGGCCGCCCCCGAGATCGGTGACGTGCAGGCCTTCAACCACCTCGACGCGGGCGACACCTTCCAGGCGACGGTATCGACGAGCGAACTCAATGCCGATGACTACGCCGGTGTGGTGCTTCCCGGGGGTGTCGCCAATCCTGACCAGCTGCGCACCAACCAGCCTGCGGTGCGGTTCCTGCGGCAGTGGACCGGCGGCGGGCGTCCGGTCGCGGCGATCTGTCACGGCCCGTGGACCCTCGTGGAGGCCGACGCGGTCCGCGGAAAGACCCTCACCAGCTGGCCCAGCCTGCAGACCGACATTCGCAACGCCGGAGGGGAGTGGCGCGACGAGAACGTCTGCCGTTGCGACGAAGCGGGCTACTCGCTGGTCACCAGCCGCAAGCCGGACGACCTGGAGGCCTTCGACAAGGCTCTTGTCGAACTGTTCGGTTCCTGACACCTCATCGGCCGTTGGTGTCGGCATCATCGGACGTCAGGACGTGACCAACCGGTAGCCCATCGCCGGCTCCGTGATCAGGTACCGGGGATTGGCGGGGTCCGGCTCGAGCTTGCGGCGTAACTGGGCCATGTAGACCCGCAGGTAATGGGTCTCGCTGTCGTAGCCCGGACCCCAGACCTCGTGGAGGAGCTGCGCCCGGCTCACGAGCCGACCCGGCGACCGGGCCAGCGCCTCGAGCATCTGCCATTCCGTCGGCGTGAGCCGGACCTCGCCGGTGGGTCGGAGAGTCACCCGCTTGGCCGCCAGGTCGATGACGAAGTGCTCGGTTTCCAGACGGGGTTCGTCCGGTGCCGGCGCGGCGCGGCGGACCGCTGCGCGTAGCCGGGCGAGAAGCTCGTCCATCCCGAAGGGCTTGGTCACGTAGTCGTCGGCCCCAGCGTCCAGAGCAGCGACCTTGTGCGCTTCCTGATCACGCGCGGACAGGACGAGGACGGGCACCTCCGACCAGCCTCTGATCCCGACGATGACGTCTGTGCCGTCCATGTCGGGAAGGCCCAGGTCGAGGATCACAGCGTCGGGATGCTCCTTCGCGACGGCGGCCAGGCCGGCCCGACCCGTCGCCGCCGTCGCGACGCGGTATCCACGAGCCGTCAGGTTGATCTGCATCGCCCGCAGCAGTCCGGGTTCGTCGTCGACCACGAGAACAGTCGTCACAGCAGCGCGCCGGCCTGGTGGGACATGCGCCCGGCCACCGGCAGTTGCACACGCATCGTCAGCCCGCCACCGGGGGTGGCCGACGCGGTGAGCCGCCCGCCGACCGCATCGACGAAGCCCTTCGCCACGGCCAGGCCGAGCCCGACCCCGCCGGCCGTGCGTCGATCTCCGAGCTGCTGGAACGGTTCGAAGACGCGCGCGCGGTCCTGGATCGGGACTCCGGGTCCGTGGTCGACGACGTCGATCAGCACGGCTGCGCAGTCGGCATCGTGCTTCGCCACGACCTGAACAGTCCGGTCGACCGGCGAATAGCGGACAGCGTTGGCCAGCAGATTCTCCAGCGCACGCTCGAGAAGGACGGGGTCGGTCCGGACCAGCGGCAGATCATCGGCGACGTGCAGCACCACACCGGACCCTGCGCCAACCGCCCGCGCCACGGACGGGAGGACCTCGTCGACCGCCAACACCCGCAGGAACGGCTCGACGGCGCCCGTCTGTATCCGGCTCATGTCAAGGAGGTTCCCGATCAGTCCGGCGAGCCGGTCGGCGCCCTCCTCTATGGTCGCCAGCAGCGCAGCGCGGTCCGCCTCGGTCCACTCGACGTCGTTCTGCCGCAACGAGCTCACAGCGGCTTTCACCGACGCGAGTGGGGTCCGCAGGTCGTGACTCACCGCGGCGAGCAAAGCCGTACGCATCCGGTTTCCCGCCGTCAAGGCCACGCTCTGTTCTGCCTGGGTCCGCATCCGCTGCCGCTCGCACGCCGCAGCAGCCTGCGCAGCGGCGGCTTCCAGCAGCCGCGGGCTGGCGGCGGTCACGTCGCCGTTCACTCGCAGCCGGAAAGTCGCGCCGGCCGATACGACCACCGTTGCCTGTTTCGGTCGAACGCCGGCGATCCGCACCCACGCTCCCGCTACGCGCTCCTCGAGTACTCCGGTCAGGCCGAGGGCGCGCTGCAGGTGCGCCAGAACGGTTTCCGGCCGGTCGTCGACGAGCACCGTGCGTGCCAGGCCGAGCAGAGAGTCGGCTTCGGCCGCGCGCGCCGCGGCGGCCGTACCTCGCCGCGCGGCGAGGTGAACGACGCTGCTGACCGTCACCGCCGTCGCGACGAACATGAGCAGGGCCAGGAGATTGGTGGGGTCCTCGATGGTCCAGGTGTGGATCGGTGCAGTGAAGAACCAGTTCAACAGCAACCCGGCGGCGAGCGCGGCTGCGACCGCCGGCCAGAACCCGCCGACGAGCGTCACCAGCACTACCGCGAGCAGGTAGAACAGCACTTCGTCGACCAGGGCCAGCGAGCCGCGTGCCGCGACCATCGCGGCGGTCAGCCCCGGCAGCAGCGCCGCGGCCAGAGCCAGCGCGCCGACCAGGCGGCGCGTGCTCAACCCCGTGTGTCTGTCGTGTTGCCCGCGACCGGCGTGGAACCGCACGCCGTCCAGTGTGACCGTGAAGACCGCGCCGTGGGAGCCCTTCCGAGCTCCGCGCGCAACGCGGCTCCTGTACCACACGCCGGCCGCCACGCCGACGGATCCCGCCGCGACGACCGCTCCGAACGACGACATCGGGACCGCCTTCAGGTCGCCCACCGGTGCCGCCGCGAAGCCCGCCACGGTGAACCAGCCCAGGGCTGTGATCGGCAGGCTCGCGCGAGGCTCTGACGCCGCGCTGACGGTCGCCACCAACAGGCACGTGAGGACGAGGACGGTGAGGGCGCGGCCGGACGGGGCCGTGGCGACGGCCACCACGCCGATCGCGAGCATGCCGAGAAAGGCGATAGGAAGCGCGAAAACGGCCTCCACCGCGTCGTGCGTACGTCCGGAGTTCATCACCGAGCACCAGCAAACCGGCCGCCCCGCAGGCCCACAGCGGTCCTTTACGAATCCCTGACGGCTCGGGCCACAATATTGACGGGCCGCCTACGGCGGTGCGCCGCGCACGCCCCTAGCGTCGCCGTCGTGACGGCCGCGTCCCCGCTGGAACTGCCCGAGCGCCTCGGTTACCGGCTGAAGCGGGTTCTGCTCGGGCCGCCGCTGGTGAGCGCCCGATTGCACGATGAGAAGCTGTCGAAGAAGGCCGCTTTGGGCGTCCTCTCCAGCGACTGCATCTCGTCCTCCGCCTACGGCTCGGAGGAGATGCTCATCTTCCTGCTGCCGGCATTCGGTCTGGCCGGTTTTCACGTCCTGCTGCCGCTGACCGCCGTCGTCCTGTGCGTTCTTGTGGTCATGACGCTGCTGTATCGGCAGGTCGTGACCGTCTACACCCAGGCCGGCGGCTCCTACGTTGTCGCCCGGGACAATTTCGGACCCAAGATCGCGCAGATTGCCGCGGTGGCGCTGCTGATCGACTACGTGGTCACGGTCGCTGTGCAGTCCGCCGCCGGTACCGCGGCGGTGGCGTCATTGGTGCCGTCGCTCAGCCACCGCTGGACGGAATTCGCGATCACCGTAGGTCTGATCCTGACCCTGTGCTACGGCAACCTTCGTGGTGTGCGCGAGGCGGGGCGGGCGTTCGCTTTTCCTACCTATTTCTTCGTCGTCATGGCCGGCACGGCAGTGCTGGCCGGAGTGGTACGCGACCTGACGGGTCGTCTTGCCGTCCTGCCCCACCGGGCGGGGATGATCGAGGTCAATGACAGCCATCACGCCGTTCTTGCCGGTGCGTCGCTCTACGTGCTGTTGAAGGCATTCGCGAACGGGGGAGCGTCGCTTACCGGGCTCGAGGCGATCTCCAACGGCGTCAGCGCTTTCCGCAAGCCTGCGGGCGCGAACGCCCGAAGCACGCTCACCGTGATGAGCCTGCTGCTCGGATCGCTGGTCCTCGGCGTCTCTTACCTGGCCTACCGGACTCACGCGACGCCCTATGCGAGCGGCACCCCCACGGTGATCAGCCAGGTTGCGCGTGAGTCCTTCGGTCACGCCTGGTACGGGGCCCTAGCCTTCACGCTGGTGCAGGTCGCGACCGCGTTGATTCTCTGGACCGGAGCGAACACCCCATTCACCGGCTTTCCGTTTCTTGCAAGCTTCATCGCCGAAGACTCTTTCTTGCCACGCCAGATGACGCGCCGAGGTCACCGACTGGCCTTCAGCAACGGCATCCTGGTGCTGACCGTCCTTGCGGTGGCGCTCGTCAGTGCGGTCGGAACGAAGGTCGACGCGCTCATCCCGTTCTACGCGATCGGCGTCTTCACGGGCTTCGCCATGGCGGGCTACGGGATGGCACACCACTACCGCCGGCACCGTCGCGGTCGCTGGCGCTCAGGTGCCGTGATAGGTCTGCTGGGCGGGGTCGTGTCCTCCTTCGTCGTGGGCATCTTCGCCGTCGTGAAGTTCGGCCAGGGAGCTTGGCTCGTCGTGCTCCTCTTCCCAGTGCTCTGGTTGATCCTGATGCGCCTGAATGCGCGCTACCGTGCGGAAGCCCAGTCGCTGGACCTCGCTACGTCCGGACACCCCGGCCGGACGACGGCTCCCCATTACGGACGGCACACCGTACTCGTCCTCGTGGACCGTCTGGATCTCGCGGTCCTACGCGCGCTTCGATATGCGGGTAGCTTGCGGCCGACCGATATCCGGGCGGTGCACGTATCCCTCGATAACGAGGCAGCGCGCCGACTCGAGATGGATTGGATTGCGCGTGGGCTCGCCGACCGGTTCGCCTTGGCGGTCGTCGAATGTCCCGATCGGCGGCTGATCCGGGCCGTTATGCGGCTGGCGTTGAACACCGCGCTGCGCGACCGTGCCGAGGTGACCGTCCTGCTGCCGCGACGCACGTTCAGTGCGCTGTCGCAGCGCCTGCTGCACGATCGGACCGCCGATCGGATCGCTGCCGCCGTGGGGCGTATTCCGCACGTGAACGCGACGATCGTCCCCTTCGACACGACCCTGCTCGAGGAGGACGCCGACCGTCTGGAGCGGCGCCGGGCGGACGCGGCGAACATGCCGAAGTTGATCGACGCGGCGTCGGAGAACGGGTATGGCCGGATGCCGCCGTCCCCGGCTCGGCAGGGCCAGGCGGAGACGAGCGAGGATCGCGTCGTTCCGATCGGGTCGGTCAGCTGCAAGCAGCGGGTGACGGTCGCCGGTCGTGTCGAGGTCGTGCAGGTCGGGTCGATGGCGGGCCGGTCGCTGGAAGTCGAACTGTTCGACGACACCGGCGGAATCCGACTGCTGTTCCTCGGCCGCACCGCGATTCCCGGGTTGAGTCCGGGCGCAACGCTTCGGGCCACCGGCCGCGTCGGAGAGTTCAAGGGACATCTCGCGGTGGCCAATCCGCGCTGGGAGATGCTTCACGCCGCCCCCTCCTGAGCCGGAGGGACCGCGGTGCCAGGCCACCAACAGCTGCGACAGACTGCGGGGATGGAGCTTCTCCCGCTGCCTGACGGCCGCCGACTCGAGGTGCAGATCACCGGACCGTCCGCCGGCACGCCCTTGCTGTTCAACCACGGCACCCCGGGGTCGGCGCAGCAGACCCGCGTGATGCAACGCGCGACGAGCCAGCGCGGCCTGCGGCTGGTCACCTGGTCGCGGCCCGGCTACGCCGGCTCCACGCGTCGACCCGGCCGGCGGGTGGTCGACGTGGTCGACGACGCGAAGGCCATCCTCGACCACCTGGAGGCGCGGCGCTGCTTCGTCGCGGGATGGTCCGGGGGCGGTCCCCACGCACTGGCGTGCGCCGCTCGCCTGGCCGACCGGGTGGACGGCGCGCTCGTCATCGCGTCGATCACGCCCTACGGCGTCCCAGACCTGGACTACCTCGCGGGCATGGGTGAGCAGAACGTCGAGGAGTTCGGCTACGCGCTGCAGGGCGAGGCCGAGCTGCGGCCCTATCTCGAGGCCCAACGTCCGGACCTGGCCGAGGCCGACGCCGCCGGCGTCGTCCGAAGCCTGTCCACGCTGCTGCCCGAGGTCGACCGCGCCCAGCTCACCGACGAGTACGGCGACGACATGGCCGCCGGACTGCGAGGCGCGGTGAGCACCGGAATCGACGGCTGGCTCGACGACGACCTGGCCTTCGTCGCGCCGTGGGGCTTCGAGCTCGCGGAGGCCGCCGCGGTGCCGGTGTCCTTGTGGCAGGGCGAGCGCGACCTGATGGTTCCGTACGGGCACGGCCAGTGGTTCGCCGAGCACCTGCCATCGTCGGTCCGGGTCCATCTCGAACCGGGCCAGGGGCACCTCTCGATCGGAGTGGGGGCGCTCGACCGCATGTTGGACGAACTGCTCCGTTGACGCAGAGCGCGTAGATCGAGATGCTTGCCCGGCGTGACACCATTTCGGTCGCTTCCCCGGAGGCAGCGATGAGGTCAGGATCCGCGCGGCGTCTGTGGGGCAGCCTCGTGGCGACGATGGCGCTGGCGGCCGGCTGCGTCGTGGCGGCGCAGCCCGCATCGGCGCTTCCGGTCGCCGAGCACGGCTGGTACCTGGCGCTGGGCGACTCAGTCGCCTTCGGCTACCGGCCGCCTGCCGTGACGCCGCGGAGCGAGTACGCCGACCCCGCCAACTTCACCGGATACCCGGACGCCGTTGCCGCGGCGTATCGGCTCAAGCTGCGCAACCTCAGCTGTCCTGGTGAGACGAGCGCCAGCTTCCTGCGGATGACTGCGCCGAGCAACGGCTGTGAGAACGCGCCGAACGGCGGGTTGGCGTATCGCAAGCTCTTTCCGCTGCACACCGACTATCCGCTGTCGCAGATGCGTCGTGCGAAGAAGTTCTTGACCTACCACCCGGACACCCAGCTGGTCACGATCGATCTCGGCGCCAACGACCTGTTCCGGTGTCAGGCGACCACCCCGGACCGCTGCACCGGAGCCGATTTCGTCGCGACCATGCAGAAGATCACCCGCAACCTCAGCGAGATCCTGGCCCGGCTGCGCAGCGTCGACGCGACCGTGCCCATCGTCGTCCTCACGTACTACACCCTCGATTACGCGAATCCGACGGACACGCAGGTCACGCAGGTGCTCAACGCCTTCATCGACGCTGCGGCGCAGCAATTCGGCGCTATCACCGCCGACGGCTACGCGGCTTTCAAGCAGGCGGCGGCCTCCTCCGGGGGCAGTTCCTGCGCGGCCGGACTGCTGATCGCGCTGCCCGGCGGCGGCTGCAACGAGCACCCGTCCCCGAAGGGGCACCTCGTCCTGGCGACGGCGGTCGCGCAGGCCCTCGACGCCGCCAGGTAGCTGCGCTCATCGCCGCCGCGCAACCACGACCGTCGTCTCGAACTCGTCAGAGGTCCTGACGGTCGGGGAGAGCCCCGCCGCCTCGGCGATTCCCGCGGCGGTCGCCGCTTGATCCTCCGTCACCTCGATGGCGAGGACGCCGCCCGGGGCAAGCCAATGATGCGCATCCTGCAGGACCCGGCGGTGGACCTCCAGCCCGTCGGGCCCGCCGTCGAGGGCGGCGCGCGGCTCGTGGTCGCGTGCCTCGGCGGGCAGCAACCGCAGGTGGTCGCTCGGCACATACGGCGCGTTGACCGTCAGGAGATCGATGCTTCCACGCAGACGCGGCGGCAGCGGGGCGAAGAGGTCGCCGCTGTAGACCACTCCGATCCGCGCCAGATTTTCCCGCGCGCACTCGACAGCAACCGGATCGACATCGACGGCGTGCAGCTCGCGAGGACGCAGGACGGCCGCGACCGCCACGGCCACCGCGCCGCTGCCGGTACACAGGTCGACGAGCACCCCAGCCGGCGAGGCCGCGCCGGCCGCGGCGCGCACCAGCCATTCGGTCCGCGGCCGGGGCACGAACACCCCCGGACGGACCGCGATCCGGTGTCCACAGAATTCGGCCCAGCCGACAATCTGCTCCAGCGGCTCTCCGGCGATCCGGCGCTCCGTCATGGCAGCCAGTTCCTGCGCCGAGCGTGCCGCGGACGACAGCAGCCGCGCCTCGTCCTCGGCAAAGACGCAGCCGGCGGCGCGCAGCCGGTGCACCAGGTCGCTCACCGGTAGGCCCGGACGGCGAGAAAGCAGGCCAGCGCGAGGCCGACGAGGGCGATGAGAGGACGCAGGATCGCCGCGGGAGCGCGCCGCACGACCTTCGGGCCGAGCCGACCGCCGACCAGGAAGCCGGCCGCCAACGGCAGCACCGCGACCCAGTCGACGTCCGCCACCGCCGCGAACAGCACCGCGGCGACGAGGTTCGCCGCGCCGAGCACGACGTTCTTCAGTGCGTTGGCGCGCGGCAGCGGTTCCGCCGTCACCCGGAGGAACAACGCCAGCATCAGCACGCCCGCGGCGGCGCCGAAGTAGCCGCCGTAGAGGCTGATCAAGACGACCGCGGGCAGGACGACCGCGGGATGCGGGTGCACCGGCGCGCCGACGCGCCGCCGGGGGAGCAGGATCGCGACGGATCCGAGGCCGATCAGCCACGGGACGAGCCTGGTGAACGCGTCGGTGGGCGTCGCGAGCAGCAGCAGCCCGCCGGCGAGCCCGCCGAGCACGCTCGTCGCTGCGACCCGCACCACCTGCGCGCGCTGGCCGCGCAACTCCGGCCGCGACGCGCTCACCGAACCGATGCTGCTGAACACCAGCGCGACGGTGTTGCTGACGTTGGCGCTCACCGGCCCGAGCCCCACCGCCAGCAGAGCGGGATAGCTCACCAGGGAGGCGAGTCCGGCGATGCTGCCGGTCAGACCGGCCGCGAGCCCGGCCAGCACCAGCAACAGGGCCTGCCAGACCGACACGACGCCGATCAGCTGGTC
>JAICIE010000009.1 GCA_025924515.1 Jatrophihabitans sp.
GAACGACAACAAGTTCGCGGCGCTGAACTCGGCCGTCTGGTCGGGCGGCTCGTTCATCTGGGTGCCGCCGGGCGTCCGGGTCGAGATCCCGCTCCAGGCTTACTTCCGCATCAACGTCGAGAATATGGGGCAGTTCGAGCGGACCCTGATCATCGTCGACGAGGGCGCATACGTGCACTACGTCGAGGGCTGCACCGCGCCGATCTACTCCAGCGACTCGCTGCACTCCGCGGTCGTCGAGATCATCGTCAAGAAGGACGCGCGCTGCCGCTACACGACCATCCAGAACTGGTCGAACAACGTCTACAACCTCGTCACCAAGCGGGCCAAGGCCGAGGCCGGCGCGACGATGGAGTGGATCGACGGCAACATCGGTTCCAAGGTCACGATGAAGTATCCGGCGGTGTGGCTCACCGGCGAGCACGCCAAGGGCGAGGTCCTGTCCATCGCCTTCGCCGGCGAGGGCCAGCACCAGGACGCGGGCGCGAAGATGCTGCACCTCGCGCCGCACACGTCCTCGACCATCATCTCGAAGTCGGTGGCGCGAGGAGGAGGACGCACCTCTTACCGAGGGTTGGTCCAGGTCAACAAGGGCGCGCACTCTTCGGCGTCGACCGTGAAGTGCGATGCCCTGCTCGTCGACGCGATCAGCCGGTCCGACACCTACCCGTACGTCGACGTCCGCGAGGACGACGTGTCCATGGGGCACGAGGCCACGGTGAGCAAGGTCAGCGAGGACCAGCTCTTCTACCTGATGAGCCGCGGGCTGTCCGAGGACGAAGCCATGGCGATGGTCGTGCGCGGGTTCGTCGAGCCCATCGCGCGAGAACTGCCGATGGAATACGCACTCGAGCTCAACCGCCTGATCGAGCTGCAGATGGAAGGCGCCGTCGGATGACCTTGGTCCACGACCGCCCGCACTCTCACGGCGGGCCGACCGGCTCGCCGTCCGAGCGCTTCACCTCGAGGAATCCGAACGACTTCGCCGTGCCGTCCACCCACGACGAGGACTGGCGGTTCACGCCGCTCGCACGGATCCGCTCGTTCTTCGAACCTTTCCAACCGGACGCGGTGATCGAAGGCGAGCACAGCGTTCCCGACGGCGTCACGGTCGACCGCGTCGACCCGCCGACGGTGGCGGCGTTCGGGTCGGTGCTGGCCCCGGCCGACCGGGTGAGCGCGCTCGCCATGACCCATGCGCACAGTGGGCTGCACGTCCGCGTCGCACCCGGCGCCGAGCCGGCGCAGCCGGTGCTGATCCGCCGCACCGGCGTCAGCGGCCGCGGCTACGCCCATCACGTCCTCGAGGTGGGGCCGAACGCCAAGGTCACCATCGTCGTCGACAACGGCGGTGCGCTGACCCTGGCCTCGAATTTCGAGATCTCCGTCGGCGACGGCGCCAGCCTGACCTTCGTCTCGGTCAACGCCGCGGATCCCGGGGCGGTGCAGCTCGAGAGCCACGCCGCTCTGGTCGGACGCGACGCGCGCTACCGGCACATCAGCGCCACCCTCGGCGGCGGCGTCGTCCGGATCCTCCCGACGGTTCGCTTCTCCGGTCGCGGCGGGCGGGCCGAGCTCATCGGCGTCAGCTACGCCGACTCCGGACAGCACGTGGAGAGCCGGCTGTTCGTCGACCACTCAGTGCCGGACTGCCGCTCGAACGTCCTCTACAAGAACGCATTGGAAGGCGACGGCGCCCGCACGGTCTGGGTCGGCGACGTGCGGATCCGTCCGGCGGCGACCGGCACCGACACCTACGAGCTCAATCGCAACCTGCTGCTGTCCGACGGCGCCCGCGCGGACTCAGTGCCCAACCTCGAGATCGAGACCGGCGAGATCGCCGGCGCCGGACACGCCAGCGCCACGGGACGATTCGACGACCTCCAATTGTTCTACCTCCAGTCGCGCGGAATCCCCGCGGACGAAGCCCGGCGCCTGGTGGTACGCGGATTCTTCGCCGACGTGGTGCACCGCATGGGTCTGCCGGACCTCGAAGACCGACTGATGACCGCCATCGAGACCCGCCTCGGCGTCTCGATCGACAAGAACGGGACTGAAGAGACCTACGCATGAGCGTTCTCGAGATTCACAACCTGCACGTTTCCGCCGGCGACCAGCCGATCCTGAAGGGCGTCGACCTGACGGTCCGCTCGGGTGAAACCCACGCGATCATGGGTCCGAACGGGTCCGGCAAGTCCACCCTGGCGTACTCCATCGCGGGCCACCCGAAGTACACGGTGACACAGGGTTCGGTCCTGCTCGACGGTCATGACGTGCTGGCGATGACGGTCGACGAACGCGCCCGCGCCGGCCTGTTCCTGGCGATGCAGTACCCGGTCGAGGTCCCGGGCGTCTCGGTGTCGAACTTCCTCCGCTCGGCGGTCACGGCCGTCCGGGGCGAGGCGCCGAAGCTGCGCACCTGGGTCAAGGAGGTGAACGGGGCGATGACCTCCTTGGAAATGGACCGTGCATTCGCCGAGCGCAACGTCAACGAGGGCTTTTCCGGCGGCGAGAAGAAGCGCCACGAGATCCTGCAGCTCGAGCTGCTCAAGCCGAAGATCGCGGTGCTCGACGAGACCGACTCCGGCCTCGACGTCGACGCGTTGCGGGTGGTCTCCGCCGGAGTCAACCGGGTGCGTGAGACCGGGATCGGCACTCTTCTGATCACCCACTACACCCGGATCCTGCGCTACATCGAGCCCGATTTCGTGCACGTCTTCTACGACGGCCGCATCGTCGAGTCCGGCGGCAAGCAGCTCGCCGACCAGCTCGAGGAAGAGGGCTACGCGCGCTTCACCGGCGTGCAGGAGACGGCGAAGGCCTGAGCATGTCGTTCGACGTGGAAACGGTCCGCAAGGACTTCCCGATCCTCTCTCGGGAGGTCCACGGCGTGCCGCTGGTTTACCTCGACAGCGCCAACAGCGCGCAGAAGCCGCAGGTCGTCATCGACGCCGAGGCGGATCTGTACGCCAACCACTACGCCAACACCGCCCGCGCGGTGCACACCCTCGGCAGCGAGGTCACGACCGCCTACGAAGCGGCCCGGGACAAGGTCGCAGGGTTTCTGAACGCTCCGTCGCGCGACGAGGTGATATTCACCCGCAACATCACCGAAGCGCTCAACCTGCTGGCGTACAGCTTCGGCAACGCGACGTGGTTTCCGGGAGCGGAGAAGTTTCGGATCGGGCCGGGCGACGAGATCGTCGTCACCGAGATGGAACACCACTCGAACCTGGTCCCGTGGCAGCTGCTTGCGCAGCGCACCGGGGCAACGTTCCGCTGGATCCCGATCGACGACGAGGGGCGCCTGGTCGACTCGGCCATCGACGAAGTGATCACCGAGCGCACCAGGCTGGTGTCGTTCGTGTACCAGTCGAACGCGCTCGGCACCATCAACCCGGTGCAGCGCATCGTCGCTCGCGCGAACGCGGTCGGTGCGTACACGATCGTCGACGCCGCCCAGGCCGCGCCGCACCTGCCGCTCGACGTGCAGGCGCTCGGCGCGGATTTCGTCGCCTTCACCGGCCACAAGCTCTACGGTCCGAGCGGGGTCGGCGTTCTCTGGGGGCGCTACGAGCTCTTGGCCGATCTGCCGCCGTTCCTCGGTGGCGGAGAAATGATCGAGACCGTCGCGATGGAGGGCAGCACGTTCGCCGCGCCGCCGTCCCGTTTCGAGGCGGGTACACCGATGATCGCCCAGGCCGTCGCGCTCGGCACCGCCGTCGACTATGTGACGAACCTCGGCATCACCAATATCCGCGAGCACGAGAAAGCACTCACGGGCTACGCCCTCGAGGGACTGCGAGGCATTCCGGGCGTGCGGATCGTGGGTCCACGCGACAACGTCGACCGGGGCGCGACGATCTCGTTCACACTCGCCGGGGTGCACCCGCACGATGTCGCCCAGTTGCTCGACGAGCGCGGCATCGCCGTGCGCGCCGGGCACCACTGCGCCCGCCCGGTGTGCGTGCGGTACGGCGTGCCGGCGACCACTCGGGCGTCCTTCGGCGTCTACACGACGCTCGACGAGGTCGACCAGTTGGTGCAGGGCGTCGAGAGCGTCCGTCGGACATTCGGGTAGGTGCAGCAATGAGCGAGGCTTGCCGAGCGAATCAGTGTCGCAGCGCGGTGGGAGCCTCATTCGCGCCCGGAGCGAAGCGAGGACGCGAATGAGTGCGCCGATCGATTCCATGTACCAGCAGATAATCCTGGATCACTACAAAAATCCTTCGCACCACGGCCTGCTCGACGACTTCGACGCCGAGGTTCATCACGTCAATCCCACCTGCGGTGACGAGGTGACGCTTCGGCTGAAGGTCAAGGACGGCGAGATCACGGACCTCGGCTGGGACGGCGAGGGCTGTTCGATCAGCCAGGCCTCGACCTCGGTCATGAGCGACCTCGTCGTCGGAAAGCCGGTGGCCGACGCCCTCGCGGTACAGCAGCGATTCCTCGAACTGATGCAGTCCCGCGGTCAGGGCGAGCTCACCGACCGGGACGAGGAGCAGCTTGACGACGCGGTGGCTTTCGAAGGCGTCTCGAAATACCCGGCGCGCGTCAAGTGCGCGCTGCTGGGATGGATGGCTATGAAGAGTGCGGTCGCCGAAGCAGGTTGGGCCGACACCGAGGAGGTAGCCGGATGAGCGAGGCTGGCCGAGCGAATCAATGGTGCAGCGCGGATGAAGCCTCGTCCGCGCCCGGAGCGGAGCGAGGACGCGGATGAGCGAGGTCACATTGCCGTCGCGCGACGACGTCGATGAGGCGCTGCGCGACGTCGTCGACCCGGAACTGGGCATCAACGTCGTGGATCTGGGCCTCATCTACGACGTCCAGATCGGCGAGAGCGAGAACGGTCCGGTCGTCACGGTCGATATGACGCTGACCTCCGCCGCCTGCCCGCTGACCGACGTGATCGAGGACCAGGCGGACTCGGCGCTGTGCGGTGGCCCGAAGCCGCTGGCCACCGAAGTGCGGATCAACTGGGTCTGGATGCCGCCGTGGGGCCCGGAGAAGATCACCGACGAAGGACGAGAGCAGCTGCGCGCGCTCGGCTTCAACGTCTGACCGACTCGGGCAGCCTGCAGGTCCGCGGCCCCGCCGAGGGCCGTCCCGGGGTATCGATCGACGACGACGAACGGCGCAGGCTAACCCAAGCTGTTCGTACTGAACGTGTCGCACGCTTGTGGGTCGCCGGTGCGATAGCCCGTGGTGAACCACTTCTCGCGCTGGGCGGACGTGCCGTGGGTGAAGGAGCTCCGGTCGACCCGGCCGCTGCCGAGGTGGGTCTGGATGTAGTCGTCGCCGATCCGCGAGGCCGCATCGAGCGCGCGGTTGACGTCCTCGCGGGTGATGTTGCTGATCAGCACCTGACCGTCCGGGCCGGGCGTGGTGGTGGCGTGGTTGGCCCAGACGCCCGCATAGCAGTCGGCCTGCAACTCCAGACGGACGGAGCCGGATTTGGGTCCGGCGACTCCGGCCTGCACCTTCGACTCGGTACCCAGCAAGTCTTGCACGTGGTGGCCGTATTCGTGGGCGAGCACGTACGCGTCGACGAAAAGGCCGCCCTTTGCGTGGAACTGGGTGCGGAGGTCGTCGTAGAAGCTCAGGTCGATGTAGACCCGTTTGTCGGCGGGACAGTAGAACGGGCCCATTCCGCTGCTGGCCTGGCCGCACCCCGTTCTGATCGAGTTGGTGAACCACACCGTCGGCGCGTCGACGTACCGGGCGCCGAGCTGGGGGAGCTCGCGCGTCCAGTACTGCTGGATGGAATCGATGTCCGCGACCACCGCGCAGTCCAGGTTGCTGTTGGCGTCGGCGCCCGTGCGGCATTCCTGCGCGACGTCGCCGTTGGTCGCGGCGTTCGCGTTGCTCCCGGACCCGAGCGAATCGAGCACGGTTCCCGTCGACCCGCCGCCGCCGCCGGACGTGAACTGCACCACCAGGTAGATGATCAGTCCCACGATGCCCAGGCCGCCTCCGCCGAAGGCGATCGGCATGCCGCCGAACCCGCCGCCGCCGGATCCGCGGGCGTCGCTGATGTCGGAGGCGTCCAGGTCGGCCCGGTCGTTGTACTGCATGCGCGCTGCCTTTCAGAAGCCGTTTGCCGCTCGATCACGCCGGTACCCTGATCCAGGGGAACCGTCGACCCGCTTACCTACCCAGAGAGTCCTGTGATCACCGCCACCGATCTCGAGCTGCGCGCCGGAGCCCGGGTGTTGCTCGAGCCGATGACGCTGCGCGTCCAGCGCGGCGACCGGATCGGGCTCGTCGGGCGCAACGGAGCGGGCAAGACCACGACGTTGCGGGTCTTCGCGGGCGAGTCCTTGCCGCACGCGGGAAAGCTCGACCGCATCGGGCCGGTCGGCTACCTCCCACAGGACCCGCGCACCGGCGATCTCGATGTGACCGCCCGTGACCGCGTGCTCTCGGCCCGTGGCCTGGACGTTCTCGTGACCGACATCGCGAAGGTGCAGGTGCAGCTGGCCGAACGTCCCGACGACGGGGCGCTCGTCCGCCGCTACGGGGTGCTCGAGGAGCGCTTCTCCGCCCTGGGCGGCTACGCGGCCGAGAGCGAGGCGGCGCGCATCTGCGCGAACCTCGGTCTGCCCGACCGCGTGCTCGGACAGCCGCTCGGCACCCTTTCCGGCGGGCAGCGCCGGCGGGTCGAGCTGGCCCGGATCCTGTTCGCGGACTCCGGCGGCGAGCCGACCACGTTGTTGCTGGACGAGCCGACGAACCACCTCGACGCCGACTCGATCACCTGGCTGCGGGACTTCCTCCGGCAGCACACCGGTGGCCTCGTCCTCATCTCGCACGACGTCTCGTTGCTCGATGCGGTGGTGAACAAGGTCTGGTATCTCGACGCGAACCGCTCGACGGTGGACCTTTACAACGTCGGCTGGAAGGCGTACCTCCAGCAGCGCGAAACCGACGAGCGGCGCCGCCACCGGGAACGGCTCAACGCCGAGCGGAAGATCGAGGCATTGCGCACCCAGGCCGACAAGATGCGCGCCAAGGCGACCAAGGCCCGCGCGGCCCACCAGATGGACCGGCGCGCGGCGGCGCTGTCAGCCGGTCTCGGCGAGATTCGTGCGCACGACAAGGTGGCTCGGCCGCGCTTCCCCAGCCCGGCACCCTGCGGACGGACTCCGCTGACCGCGGAGGGCCTCTCGAAGAGCTACGGGTCGCTCGAGGTGTTCGCCGACGTCGACCTCGCGGTCGACCGCGGAGCCCGTGTCGTCGTCCTGGGCCTCAACGGCGCCGGCAAGACGACCCTGTTGCGCCTTCTCGCCGGGTTGGAGCCCCCGGACACGGGCCAGGTCGTTCCCGGACACGGGCTGCGGCTCGGGTACTACGCGCAAGAGCACGAGACGCTCGACCACGACCGCACCGTGCTCGAAAACATGAGGACGGCAGCGCTCACGGTCGGACGGGCGGATCTGACCGATACGGAGCTGCGGCGCATCCTCGGCGCCTTCCTGTTCTCCGGTGACGATGTCGACAAGCCGGCCGGTGTGCTGTCCGGCGGCGAGAAGACGCGGCTGGCGCTCGCGATGCTGGTGACCAGCGCGGCCAACCTGCTGCTGCTCGACGAACCGACCAACAACCTCGACCCGGTCAGCCGTCAGCAGGTTCTCGATGCCCTGCGCACCTACGCCGGCGCGATCGTGCTGGTAACGCACGACGAGGGGGCCGTCGAGGCACTCTCGCCGGAGAAGGTGATCCTCCTGCCCGACGGCATCGAGGACGCGTGGAGCTCCGACCTCAACGACTTGGTGGCGCTGGCCTGAGCGCCTCCCGGTGCAGGACTGACATTGATCACACGCGAGGACGCTGGCACGCAATAGCCGACTCAGTAAAGATCAAACCGGCACAACGCTCCCATCCGCAGTCCGGAGCCGACCTCCTCAGCGCGTCGGTATTGCCGCAGGGGGGACGAAACTGCTATCTATCGCAATCACCGAGACGGTGCGCCGCAGTCCACATCGCGCCCCACCCGACGTTGCCAGAGAGAGGCAGCCAATGGTCACACTGAAGAAGGGCGCGCGGATCACCGGCGCCGACCGAAACAAGCTCGCGGCAGAACTCCGGAAGTCCTACGACAAGGGCAAGAGCATCCGGGAGCTCGCCGACCAACACGGACGGTCGTACGGGTTCGTGCACCGCGTGTTGTCGGAGTCCGGGGTGACCTTGCGCGGGCGCGGCGGCGCGACCCGCACCAAGGCGAAGGCGAAGTAACGCGCTGAGCGCACCGGCCGCGAGCCTCGACGTTCCGCCCGAGGCGGGGTTCCGCGTCGAGGTCGCCGGCTCGCCGTCGCCCGTCGTCGCCACTCTCGTCCTCGACGACCCGGGCCGGCGCAACCCGCAGACTCCGCACACCTGGCGGGAGCTGCTGCGGGTGTCCCGGCACCTTCCGGCGACCGTGCGGGTCGTCGTCCTGCGCGGCGCGGGCGCGTCCTTCTCTTCCGGTCTCGATCGTCGGATGTTCGCCGCCGAGGCCGTGCCCGGAGTCGCGAGCCTGGGCGAGCTCGCCGCCCGTCCCCCCGCCGAGGCCGGCGCCAGCATCGAAGAGTGGCAGCGCGCCTTCGACTGGCGCTCGCGGCCCGATCGAGTGTCCGTGGCAGCGGTACAGGGACACGCCGTCGGCGCCGGATTCCAGCTCGCGCTCGGCGCGGACCTGCGGATCTGCGCCGAGGACGCGTCCTTCACGATGGCGGAGGCGACGCTGGGCCTGGTGCCGGATCTCGGCGGCACCAAGCGGCTGGCCGACCTGGTCGGTTACGGCGCGGCGCTGGAGATCTGCGTGACCGGCCGCCGGGTCGGGGCCGAGGAAGCGTTGCGGCTGGGCATCGCGAACGCCGTGGTACCGGTCGCGGAGCTCGACGCGGCGGTCGAGCGGCTGGTGCAGGCCGTCCTCGCCGTCGACCGCGACGCCGTGGCCGAGACGAAGGCTCTGCTGCTGGGGGCGTCCGGCCGTACGCAGGACGAGCAGGAGCGGGCCGAGCGGGCGGCCCAGTACCGCCGGCTGCGCGTGCTTGCCGGCCTGTTCGCCGAGGACTGAACCGTCAGGGGAATCCGGCAGACTCCGGGGACGTTGGGCGACCTCGGAGGTGATGCGCCGTGGCAATGGCGTTCCCGCACGGCTACTACCCGCGGATGGGGCGCGATCGCGACGCGCTGAACAAGGAGCTGCCGCCCGGCACCTGGAAGCGGGTGCTGCGGTTCGCCACTCCCTACCGGGCGCACCTGTTGGTCTTCCTGGTCCTCGTGGTCGCCGACTCGCTGATCGGCGTGATCACCCCCGTGCTCGCGGGACGCGTCGTCAATGACATCACCGGCCGCGCCGCCGTCCATGCCGTCGTTTACATCGCCGTGCTGATCGCCGCGCTCGCCGTCGTCGACGCCGCGCTGTCGTTCGCGCAACGGTGGTACTCCGCCCGGATCGGCGAGGGCCTGATCTTCGACATGCGCACCAGAGTGTTCACGCACGTGCAGCGCATGCCGCTGGCCTTCTTCACCAGGACGCAGACCGGTGCGCTCGTCAGCCGGTTGAACAACGACGTGCTGGGCGCACAGCAGGCGTTCACGTCGACGCTGTCCGGCGTGGTGTCGAACGTCGTCAGCCTCGTCCTCACCGCCGCGGTGATGTTCACGCTGTCCTGGCAGATCACGGCGATCTCGCTGGTCATGCTTCCGCTGTTCGTGATCCCGGCACGGCGCATCGGGTCGCGGCTCCAGCAGATCACCAGGGAGTCCTACAACCTGAACGCGTCGATGAACGCGACGATGACCGAGCGGTTCAACGTCGCCGGCGCGCTGCTCGTGAAGCTGTTCGGGCGCCCCGGCGAGGAGGCCGAGTCGTTCCGCTCGCGCGCCGCACGGGTCCGCGACATCGGCGTGACCTCGGCGATGTACGGACGGCTGTTCTTCGTCGCCCTCACCCTTGTCGCCTCGCTCGCGCAGGCGTTGGTGTACGGCCTCGGCGGCTACTACGCGATAACCGGACGGCTGTCGGCGGGCACGGTCGTGACCCTCGCTCTACTCCTCAGCCGGTTGTACGGACCCCTGACGGCCCTGTCCAACGCCCGTGTCGACGTCATGAGCGCGCTGGTCAGCTTCGACCGGGTCTTCGAGGTCCTCGACCTGCGACCGATGATCGCCGACGCCCCCGACGCGTTCGAGCTGCCGGAAAGCGCCCGCGCCGTCGACTTCGACGACGTCCGCTTCACCTATCCCAGCGCGTCGGAGGTCTCCCTGGCTTCGCTGGAGGACGTCGCCGTGCTCGACGCCACGCCCCCGCAGGAGGTGCTGCACGGCGTCTCGTTCCGCGCCGGGCCGGGGGAGATGGTCGCCCTCGTCGGTCCGTCCGGCGCCGGCAAGACGACCATCAGCCAGCTGCTTCCGCGCATCTACGACGTCCGCTCCGGGGCGGTACGGGTCGGCGGGCACGACGTGCGCTCGGTGGCCCAGCAGTCCCTGCACGACCGCATCGGCGTGGTGACGCAGGACGCACACATGTTCCACGACACCATCCGCAACAACCTGCGATACGCCCGACCCGACGCGTCCGAGCGCGCGATCCTCGACGCGGTCGAGGCCGCCCAGATCGGTGACCTGGTGCGCTCGCTCCCGGACGGTCTCGACACGGTGGTCGGCGAGCGGGGGTACCGCCTCTCCGGCGGGGAGAAGGCGCGGTTGGCGATCGCCCGGCTGCTGCTCAAACAGCCGCAGATCGTCGTTCTCGACGAGGCCACCGCCCATCTCGACAGCGAGAGCGAGGCGGCGGTGCAGGACGCTCTGGCGCGGGCCCTCGCCGGACGCACCTCGATCGTCATCGCGCACCGGCTGTCGACCGTGCTCGGCGCCGACAAGATCGTCGTGCTCGACGCGGGACGGATCGTCGAGATCGGCACCCACGCCCAGCTGCTGACCCGCGACGGGCTCTACGCCGAGCTCTACCGCACCCAGTTCGAACGGCAGGCCGCCGGAGCGGCCCCCCTGACTTCCTGACGGTCGGTGATCCTGACGATCAGCGGGCGGCCGCCGCGGCGCGCCGCGGCCGCCAGCTGAGTGGATCCCCGAGCAGCCGGGCGAACGCAACCTCGGCGGCACCCATCAATGCCGAGTCCTCGCCGAAGGCCGGCTGGCTCAGCTCCACCGTCTGCCCGGGCGCGTCCATCGCATAGCGCTCGACCGCCGTGAGCACGTCAGCCGGGGCGACGTCGAAAACCTCCGAGAGCGTGCCGCCGAGGATCACCCGGTCCGGGTTGAGGACGTTGACCAGCTCGGCCACACCTCGTCCCAGCGATTCGGCGATGCGGCGTACCGCCGACAGCGCGCGCGGGTTCCCGCCCCGGGCCGCCGCGAACACGGTGTGCATCTTGTCATCGGTCGTCGGCGTGGGCACGCCCGCGAGCGTGAGGAGGGCGTTATCGCCGATGTACGTCTCCAGACAGCCGTGCTTGCCGCAGTGGCACTCCGGGCCCGACGGGTCCATCACGTTGTGTCCGATCTCGCCGGCATGCCCGTCGTGGCCCAGCAGGGGCCGGCCGTTCACGATGATCCCTGCGCCGACGCCGACCCGGCCGATGACGTAGACGAGGTCGTCGCAGTCGCGTCCCGCGCCGCGGCTGTGCTCGGCGAGGACGGCGAGATCGGCGTCGTTGCCGACGTCGACGGGCAGGTCGCGGGCCGCCGACTGCAGCAGCGCGCCGAACGGTTCGTTGCGCCACTCGAGGTTGGGGGCGAACCCGACCGTGCCGGTGCGGCGGTCGACCGTTCCCGGGACGCTCACCGCCATTCCGACGGGTTCGCCGCCACGGACCATGTCCTGCAGGAGCGGAATGGAGTCGATGATGAGCCGGGTGATCGCCTTCGGCGAGCTGGCCGCCGGCCCGAGCGCGAGGACGTGGCGGCCTAGGACCACCCCGCTGAGGCCCACCGCCGCCGTCGTGACGTGGGCGATGTCCACGTCGACGGCGATCGCGTAGGGCCCCTCGGGGTGCGGGCTGACTACATGCGAGGGCCGGCCCGCCCGCGCACCACCGGTGGGGACCAGTTCCTCGACCAGACCGAGATCGGTGAGCTCGGCGACGAGCGCGCCGATCGTCGACCGGCTCAGCCCGAGCCGAGCGGTGAGGTCGGCCCTGGACAGCGTGCCGTCGCGGTGTACCTCGCTCAGGACGAGCGCGAGGTTGTGCTGCCGTATCGCCTCTGGACGCGCTGCTGCCGACGAGGTCATCGCGAACCCCGCGCCCGATTCGCTCAGCGGGCCGTCCGCGCGCGGCGACGGGAGATCGCGTCGACCGAGGCGGCGATCAGCAGGACGAGGCCGGTGATGACCTCGTTGGCCTGCTCCTGCTGGTTGTGCAGGTGCAGGGCATTGGGGATCATCGCGATGACCAGCGCGCCGATGATCCCGTCCCGCGGTCTGCCGCGCCCACCGAACAGCGATGTCCCGCCGATGACAGCGGCGGCGACCGAGAACAGCAGGATGTCGCCCTGGCCCAGGCCGGTGGTCGCGCCGCCGCTGAAGTCGGCGAGGAACAGGCCGCCGAGAGCGGCCATGCCGGAACAGATCTGGAACGCGTTGATCTTCGTGCGGTCGACCTTGATGCCGGCCCGGCGCGCGGCCTCGGCATTGCCACCGATGGCGTACAGGTGGCGGCCCCACGTCGTCTTGCTGAGCGCCAGCGTCCAGATGACCATGATGATGATCGGGAGGCTGGCCGCCCACGGCACGCCCGCGATCGCGATCAGGCCCGATCCGCGGTTCTGGTTGAGGAACCAGGTGATCAAGCCGCCGAGGACGACGACCACGCCGGCCCGGATGAGGACGAGCAAGAGGGTGTCGTGCGACAAGCCGTCCCGCCCTCGGAGCAACGACCGGACGAGCGTGACGGCGAGATAGCCGCCGGCGAGCAGCGCGAACAGCAGCCACCCGGCCCACGTGGCCATGTTGTTGTGCGTGAGGCCGAACCAGTAGTTGTAGTTCGTCGTGCTGATGGACTGGTTGTTCAGGGCGTACAACTGCACGCCCTCCCAGGCGAGGAACAGCGCCAGCGTCACGATGAACGACGGGATGCCGAGCCGGGCCACGAGCACGCCGCTGAGGGTGCCGACGGCGACGCCGATGCTGATGGCGAAGAGGAACGCGAGCCACTGGTTGTCCTGCTGCGCGCCCGTCAACATCAAGATGATGCCGATCGCGATGATGCCCGGCCCCACGTATGACCGGCTCAGCACGCCGAGCACGATCGTCACGAGCATGAACACCAGCAGCGCGAAGAACACCACGTTGCCGACGGCCTTGTGCAAATCGTTGGACACCAGCGATCGCGCCGCAAAGGCGGCGCACATGCCGCCCGTCGTTCCGGCGGACAGGTCGATCTCGCCGAGCAGCAGCACGAACACGAGGCCGAGCGCGATCAAGCTGATGAAGGACGCTTGCGCCAGCAGGTTGGCGATGTTCGTCTTGCTCAGGAAGTCTGTCGTCGTAGCGGCGAAGATGATGCCGAGGACGAGTAGGCCCAGGACGGACGGCAGTGCCCCGGGGTCGCCGCCGCGCACGCGGGCGATGTACTCGCGCACGGCGCGGGGGATCCCCCGCGGGGTGATGTCGGCGCGGAAACTGCCGCGCTCCTCGACGACCGGGGTCGAGGCCACCGCGGGGCCGGGCTTCTCGGTGCTGACCACGACTGTGCTCCTCAGGCGCTCTGCGCGGCGGTCGCGGCCGAGAGGCCGATGTCCCCGCTGCGGCCGGACGTGATGAGTTCCACGACCTGGGCGTGGGTGGTGTCGGTCTTCCTGACCTCTGCGGCGAGGCGGCCCAGGTAGAGGGCGTCGATGCGGTCGGCGACCTCCATGACGTCATTCATGTTGTGCGAGATCAGCACCACGCCGAGGCCGTTGTCGGCCAGCCGCCGGACGAGGTCGAGCACCTGCCGGGTCTGCGCGACGCCGAGCGCTGCGGTCGGCTCGTCGAGAAAGACGACCTTGCTGGTGTCGAAGAGCACCGCCTTCGCGATCGCGACGGTCTGTCGCTGCCCGCCGGACAGGCTGTTCACGACCTGCCGCACCGAAGAGACCGTGCGCACCGAGAGCTCTGTCAGCTTTTCGCGGGCCATGCGCTCCATGCGGCCCTCGAGGGTGAACGGCCCCCAGGTGAGTTCGCGACCGAGGAACATATTCGCGGTGATGTCGAGATTGTCCGAGAGCGCGAGGTCCTGATAGACGAACTGGATTCCGAGTGCCGAGGCGGCATTGGGCGACTGGATCCGGACCGGCCGTCCTTCCCAGAGCAGCTCGCCGCTGTCGATGCTGTTGATGCCGGCGATGCACTTCACCAGCGTGGACTTGCCGGCGCCGTTGTCGCCGACCAGTGCGGTGACTTCGCCCGGATAGACGGCAAAGTCGACATTGTGCAGCACCTGGATCGCGCCGAAGCTCTTGTTGAGGCCGGTGATCTTCAGGATCGGTTCGCTCACTGCGCGGCTCCCTCGCGTCGGCGCGGCTTCGATTGACAGTAACCCCGAAGGATTCGTCAGGGCGATGATGCGATCCAGCGGGGCGAGGACGTTCCTCACCCCGCCGGTCGATCACGCGGTCGTGCTCAGATGCCGGCCTTCGAGCAGAGGCTGGCGTACTTGCCGGTGCAGAGCTGGGCCTTCGTCACGGCGCCCGCGGTGATGACGTCCTTGACGTTGCTCTTGAAGATGGTCTGCGCCTTCAGCAGCAGCGACGGAATGTTTCGGCCGTTCTTCGGGTCGTGCAACGAGCCGCTGGCGAGCTTGTTGGCGGCCGACTTGTCGCCCTTGATCATGTCGATGGCGAGCTGGGCGGCCGCGTTGGCCTCCTTGCGGACGTCCTTGAAAACGGTCAGGCACTGGTCGCCGCTGAGGATGTACTGCAGGCCCTGCAGGGTGGCGTCCTGGCCGGTGACCGGAACCTGGATCTGGTGCTGCTTGAGCGTGGAGATCGACGCCGCGGCGATGCCGTCGTTGGCGGCCAGCACCCCGCCGACCTTCGGGTCCTGCGTGAACGCCTGCTGGAAGTCGGTCGCGGCGACGGTGTTGTCCCAACCCTTGACGTCGGTCTCGGGACCCTTCTTCAGCGCGCCGCTCTTGTAGAGCGGGTCCAGGATCTTGTGGGCGCCGGCCTTGAACAGCACGGCGTTGTTGTCGATGTCGGTGCCGCCGTTCATCTCGATGATGCTCGGCTTCTTGCTGTAGCTGCCGTCCTGCTTCAGGCACTGCACCAAGCCCGAGGCCTGCTGCTCGCCGACCTTCTCGTTGTCGAAGGAGACGTAGTACTGCGCGGAACCGCCGAGATTGACGCGGTCGTAGTCGATGACCGGAACGCCGGCGGCGCCGGCGGCCTTCTCGACGCTGATCCCGGTGGCCGGGTCGGCCGGGTCGATCAGCAGGACCTTCACGCCCTGGCTGACCATGGTCTGCGCGATGGAGACGAAGTTGGAGTTGGAACCGTGAGCGTTCTGGATGTCGCTCTGGATGCCGGCGGCGTCGAACGCCTTCTTCAGCAGCGGCTGGTCGTACTGGGTGTAGCGGTTGGACGTCGTGGTGTCCGGAAGAATCACGCCGACCTTGCCGCTCACGCTGCCGCCGCTCGAAGAACTCGCCCCCGCCGAGGAGCTCGAGGCCCCACCGCCGTTACCGGCGGCCGACGACGAGCTGGAACCGCCCCCGCCGCCGCTGCTTGAGCTGCACGCGCTGAGGGCGAGGGCGGATGCCACGCCGAGCAGCGCGATGGACAGACCGGTCTTGCGCATGCGTTGGACGCCTTTCGGATGGAGGCGGGACGCGCCCCGATGGATTGTTGTGCGCGCGAACATATCCCACCTGTTGCATGATCGCGAAAGCCGCAACCAAGTCGTTACCGACTAGCCGCCCGCGGGACACCACCAACGCTCTGGCGGCGCTCCGACGGTAACGCTTCGTAGCCGACTGGTCCACAACCATTCCACGACGCGCCTGCCCGACACTCAGAAATGCGGCGTGTCCCGACCCGACGCGGGCTACAGCAGCGACCGCAGCACGAACGGCATGATCCCGCCGTGTCGGTAGTAGTCGGCCTCGCCGGGCGTGTCGATCCGGACCGTGGCGTCGAACTCGACGGTACCGGCGCGGACATGCACCGTCCGGGGCGTCGGGCCCTCGTTGAGCGCCTCGACGCCCGTGATGTCGAAGGTCTCCTCGCCGGTGAGGCCGAGGGATTCGGCGGTCTCCCCGTCCGGGAACTGCAGCGGCAGGACGCCCATGCCGATCAAATTCGACCGGTGGATGCGTTCGTAGGACTCCGCGATCACCGCGCGAACGCCGAGTAGTGCGGTGCCCTTGGCCGCCCAGTCGCGCGACGAGCCCGATCCGTACTCCTTTCCGGCCAGGACGACGAGGGGGGTGCTGGTCTGCGCATAGTTCACCGCGGCCTCGTAGATGGTCGTCACGGGACCGTCGGCCGAGGTGAAATCGCGGGTGAGCCCGCCTTCGGTCCCCGGTGCCAACCGGTTGCGCAGCCGGATGTTGGCGAAGGTCCCGCGGATCATGACCTCGTGATTGCCGCGGCGTGAGCCGTAGGAGTTGAAGTCCCTGCGTTCGACGCCGTGCTCGGTGAGGTAACTGCCGGCCGGCGAGTCGACCTTGATGGCCCCGGCGGGCGAGATGTGGTCGGTCGTCACCGAGTCGCCGAGCTTCGCGAGCACGCGCGCGCCGCTGATGTCTGTCACCGGCTCCGGATCCCGTCCCATGCCCTCGAAGTACGGCGGTTTGCGGACGTACGTCGAGTCCGGATCCCATTCGAAGGTGTCGCCTTCCGGGGTCGACAACCCCTTCCAGCGCTCATCGCCGGCGAAGACGTCGGCGTAGTCGCGGGTGAACATCTCGCTCGCAATGGCTTCATCGATGACCTGCTCGACCTCCGCGGAGGACGGCCAGACGTCACGCAGGTAGACCGGCTGGCCGTCGGAGCCCTCCCCGAGCGGCTCGCCGGCGATGTCGACGTCCATCGAGCCGGCCAGCGCGTACGCCACCACCAGCGGCGGGGAGGCCAGATAGTTCATCTTCACGTCCGGGTTGATGCGCCCCTCGAAGTTTCGGTTCCCGGACAGCACGCTGACCACCGCGAGATCGGCGTCGTTGACCGCGGCGGAGACCTCCTCCGGCAGCGGCCCGGAGTTGCCGATGCAGGTCGTGCAGCCGTATCCGACGAGGTTGAAGCCGAGCTTGTCGAGATAAGGGGTCAGTCCGGCGCGCTCGTAGTAGTCCATGACCACCTTCGAGCCCGGAGCCAGTGTCGTCTTGACCCAGGGCTTGCGGGTCAGGCCCTTGTCCACGGCCTTCTTCGCCAGCAGCGCCGCGGCGATCATCACCGACGGGTTCGACGTATTGGTGCAAGACGTGATCGCAGCGATCACTACGGCGCCGTGGTCGAGCACGCAGTCGGTGCCGTCCGCCAGGCGTACCGGCGTCGGGGCGGACGTCCGACCGTGCGCGCCGTCGGCGGCCGAGTACGGCGCTGCGGCGCTCTCGCTGTGGGTCGCCGAAATCGGGTCCGAGGCGGGGAAGGTCTCGTCCACGGACTCGTCGACCGAGGTTCGCACCGAGTCGCCGTCGACATAATCGTCGAGGGCGGCGCGGAACAGGCTCTTGGCGGACTTGAGCGCCACCCGGTCCTGCGGGCGTTTCGGGCCGGCCAGCGACGGCTCCACTGCGGACAGGTCGAGCTCCAAAGTCTCGGAGTACTGCGCTTCGCCGGACGGGTCGTGCCAGAGCCCGTTGGTCTTCGCGTAGGCCTCGACGAGCGCGATATGCTCGTCATCGCGTCCGGTGAAGCGGAGATAGCGCAGCGTTTCGTCGTCGATCGGGAAAATGGCGCACGTCGAGCCGTACTCGGGGCTCATGTTGCCGATCGTGGCCCGGTTCGCCAGCGGCACCGCGCCCACCCCGCTGCCGTAGAACTCGACGAACTTGCCGACCACGCCGTGCTTGCGCAGCATCTCGGTGATCGTGAGGACGAGGTCGGTGGCGGTGGAACCCTCGGGGAGCTCGCCGCTCAGCTTGAATCCGACGACGCGCGGGATCAGCATGCTGACCGGCTGGCCCAGCATGGCGGCCTCTGCCTCGATTCCGCCGACGCCCCAGCCGAGCACGCCGAGCCCGTTGACCATCGTGGTGTGGGAGTCGGTACCGACCAGCGTGTCCGGGTAGGCCATCCCGTCGCGGTCGAAAACGACGCGGGCGAGGTATTCGATGTTGACCTGGTGCACGATCCCCGTGCCGGGCGGGACGACCTTGAACTCGTCGAAGGCCTTCTGCCCCCAGCGCAGGAACTGATAGCGCTCCTTGTTGCGCTCGTACTCCAGCTCGACGTTGCGCTGGAACGAGTCCGGGGTGCCGAAGAGGTCGGCGATGACGGAGTGGTCGATCACCAACTCCGACGGGACCAGCGGGTTGATCCGGGTCGCGTCGCCGCCGAGCTCGACGACCGCCTCGCGCATCGTGGCGAGGTCAACCACGGCGGGGACGCCGGTGAAGTCCTGCATGACGACGCGGGCCGGCGAGAACTGGATCTCCGTGTCCGGCTCGGCCGCCGGGCGCCAGCCGGCAAGGGCCTCGATCTGTTCCGGAGTCACGTTTTTGCCGTCCTCGGTACGCAGCAAGTTCTCCAGCAGGACGCGCAACGAGAACGGCAGCCGCTCGGACCCGGCGACGGAGTCGATCCGGAAGTAGTCGAGCCGGCGGTCGGGCAGGGCTAATGACGCTCGTGATCCGAAGCTGTTGCGGCTGTCGACGGGCACGGCGGGCTCCTTCGGGACAGGAGGGAAACCGAGGACGGGCAGATCTCTTGACGTCAAGATACCACCGCACCTGCGGCGAGGAGGTCGAGGTTGCTTGTTACGGAAGTGACCGATGTTGTCGCCGTGGCATCTGGCGCATATGGGGCTCCAGTGGCAGGGTGAGTAGCCGATCCTCTCCGCGAGGGGTTGCTGCCCCCGGCCGGACCCCGACGTCCGGACGTCGACCGAGAAAGCGGGTGCCGTGCTCGACAAGCTCACCGCGCGCTGGCCGTCGCGCCGCGCGCTGCGCCGCACCGCGGTGTCCGCGGTCTCCACCGTGCTCGTCGGGGCCCTGCTGTCGGGACAACTCGCCAGCGCGAGCCCGCCGCCCAATCCGAGCGACTCGCAACTGCACAGCGCAGCCGCGGCGAAGGCCGCTCTGGCCGGACAGGTCGGCACGCTCAGCGCTCAGGTCGCCTCGATGCAGCAGCAGCTGCGCCAGTTGCAGGCTGCGCAGGAGATGGCCGAGCAGAAGCTGGCGTACGCGTTGTGGAAGCTGGAGGCCGCGAAGCACAAGGCGAGCGCCGCGCAGGCCCGGCTGCACGGAGCGCAGCGCAGGGTCGACTCGGCAGAGGCCACGTTCCGCAGCTATGCGCGCACCGTCTATATGGCCGGGTCGCTTACCGACACGACCGGGTCGCTGCTGACTGCGCCCGACCCGTCGCAGTTACTGGCGCAGGGCGCGTTGCGCGACTACGAGACCTCCCACCAGGTCGACGCCATCGGAGCGCTGCAACGGGCGACGGTGGCCCGTTCGAACGCCGAAGCGGCAGCCCGCTCGGCCGTGCAAGCACGCAAGAACGCGGCGAGCGCCGCGACCGACGCCAAGAAGGCCGCCGACACCGCGGTGGTGTCGGCCCGCGCCCAGCAGCAGCAGCTGCAGGCCTCGCTGGCGACCAGCCAGACACAATTGCAGCAGGCGCAGGAGCGCCTGGCGACTCTGAACGGGCAGCGCGCGGCCTACGTGGCCTATCAGAAGCGGCAGGCGGAGATCCGTCGCCAGCGCGAGCTCGCGCGCGAGCGGGCGCTGGCCCTGCAACGCAAGCTGGCCGCCGAAGCGCGTGCCCGGGCGGCCGCAGCCGCCGCAGCGGCAGCCGCGGCGCGCGAGGCCGAGCGGCAGCGCGAGCAGGCCGCGAACTCCTCCTCCTCGGGCTCGTCGTCCTCGGGAGCCTCGTCCTCGTCGGGCGGTTCGTCGTCGGGTGGCTCCGCCGAGTCGTCCTCGGGAGGGTCGTCGTCGGGCGGTTCCTCGTCCGGAGGCTCGTCCTCGTCCGCCGGCGGCTACGGCGGCGGATGGACGGCGGCGAAAGGACAGCAAGCCGTACAGCGAGCCGAGCAGTACCTCGGCTGGATGTACGCCTGGGCCGGCGGCAACGCCGACGGACCCACTTACGGGGTGTGCGCGAGCGACGGCGCCTACAACGACTGCAACGTGCTGGGTTTCGACTGCTCCGGGCTGGCGCTCTACGGCTGGGCGCCGTTCCTGTACCTGCCCCACTACGCCGCCGCGCAGTACTACGCTGCCGGGTCCTACCACCCCGGCACCGACAACCTCATGCCCGGAGACCTGGTGTTCTGGAGTTCCGACGGGACAGTCGGCGGCATCCACCACGTCGCGATCTACATCGGCGGCGGCAACGTCATCCAGGCTCCGCAGAGCGGCTCGCCGATCCAGATCACTCCGCTGTGGAGCGTCGACTGGGGGTACTACGGCGCAACCCGGCCGCTGACGTGATCCTCGACTAACCTGGCCGAGTGAGCTCGAGCGCGCCACCCCCCTCGACCCGGGGGATCCTGCGTGACCGGTACGGCCGGGTCGCCAGCGACCTGCGCATCTCGCTCACCGACCTGTGTTCGCTGCGCTGTACCTACTGCATGCCGGCCGAGGGACTTCAGTGGCTGCGCAAGAACGAGCGGCTCACCGACGACGAGACCCTGCGCCTCGCCGCAGTCTTCGTGTCCCTGGGGATCGAGAGCATCCGCCTGACCGGCGGTGAGCCATTGGTGCATCCGACCCTGGTCCCGGTGGTGGCCCGGCTCTCGGCGCTGCGGCCCCGCCCGGAGCTGTCGCTGACCACCAACGGCATCGGCCTGGTCGCCTCCGCCGGTGGCCTCGTGGCTGCAGGCCTGAACCGGATCAACGTCTCCGTCGACACGCTCGACCGCGACCGCTTCGCCCGGCTCACCCGCCGGGACCGACTTCCGGACGTCCTCGCCGGGGTGGCCGCCGCGGCCGACGCGGGGCTGCGCCCGCTGAAAGTCAACTCGGTCCTGGTGCGCGACGGCAACCTCGCCGAGGCGCCGGCGTTGCTCGACTGGGCGCTGTGCTCGGGATATCAGCTGCGGTTCATCGAGCACATGCCGCTCGACGCCGACCACACCTGGTCGCGCGCCGAGATGGTGACCGCGGACGAGATCCTCGACATCATCGCGGCCTCCTACGACCTGGCGCCGCGGGGCCACAACGGCCACGCCCCGGCCGAGGAATTCGACGTCCTCGACGGCCCGGCACCGCAGCGGTGGGCGACCCGGCCCGGACGCGTCGGGATCATCGCCTCGGTGACCCGGCCGTTCTGCCGTGACTGCGACCGGCTGCGGCTCACCGCCGACGGCCAGCTGCGCACCTGCCTGTTCGCCCAGACCGAGACCGACCTGCGCGGGCCGCTGCGGGCCGGTGCGTCCGACGACGATCTTGCCGAGATCATCGTCACCGCGGTGGCCGGGAAGCAGGCCGGCCACGGCATCAACGACCTGGGGTTCGTGCAGCCGGTCCGCACGATGTCCGCGATCGGCGGCTGAGGCCGCGGGCGCGTCAGCGCGCCAGCGGGGCTCGCGACAGCAGGAAGCCGCGCCGACCCAGGAAGTCGGCCAGCGGGTCGGCGTGTACATCGCATGCCAGCCAGTGCTTCGTCCTCGACCGGTCGTGCAGCCGCGGGTTGCGCCAGCTCAGGTCGGTGGTAGCGGCTGCGGTGCAGCCGCGCGCCGAGCAGCGCAGGTCCGCAGGCTCGTCCCCGCCCCTCGGCGCCTCGGACACAAAGCCACCGTACAGAGCGGTCCCGTACGGTGAAGGTCGTGTCGAGCCCGCACCAGGTGCACACGCCCGCCGCCGATGCCGGCGCATTGGAGCGAGTGCTCTTCGAGGTCAAGCGCGTCATCGTCGGCCAGGAACGGCTCGTCGAACGCATGCTGGTCGGGCTGCTGGCCCGCGGGCACTGCCTGCTCGAGGGAGTTCCCGGCGTCGCCAAGACCCTTGCCGTCGAGACGCTCGCGCGCACGGTGAGCGGCAGCTTCGCGCGGATCCAGTTCACCCCCGACCTGGTGCCCTCCGACATCGTCGGAACGCGTATCTACCGGCCCAGCACCGAGCGCTTCGACACCGAGATCGGGCCGATCATGGCCAACTTCGTCCTCGCGGACGAGATCAACCGCGCGCCCGCGAAGGTCCAGTCGGCGCTGCTCGAGGTGATGGCCGAGCAGCATGTGACGGTCGGCGGCGAGCGCTTCGACGTGCCGCAGCCGTTCCTCGTGCTGGCCACGCAGAACCCGATCGAGTCCGAGGGCGTGTACCCGCTGCCCGAGGCGCAACGCGACCGGTTCCTCATGAAGATCGCGGTCGACTACCCGACCGCGACCGAGGAACGCGAGATCATCTACCGGATGGGTGTCGAGCCGCCGGTGGCTCAGCCGGTCATCGGGACCGACGAGCTGCGACGGCTGCAGGACACCGCCGGCCGGGTGTTCGTCCATCACGCGATCGTCGACTACGTAGTGCGGCTGGTTCTGGCCACGCGCACGCCCGCCGCCGCCGGAATGCCGGACGTGGCCGGGTGGATCGCGTACGGCGCCAGCCCGCGGGCCAGCCTCGGACTGGTCGCCGCGGCCCGCGGGATCGCGCTGTTGCGCGGGCGCGACTACGTGCTGCCGCAGGACGTCCTCGACATCGCGATCGACGTCCTGGCGCACCGGCTCGTGCTCAGCTACGACGCGATCGCCGACGGTGTGCCGGCGGCGCACGCGGTGCGCCGGATCCTGCAGACGGTGCAGTTGCCGCAGGTCGCGCCGCGCCAGCGGGCCGGCGGCGCTGCCGAGATGGGGGCCCCGCAGACGCCGGGCGCACCGCTGGTCTTCGGGCAGAACCCGCCGCAGCAGCCGCCGTGGGGCGAGCGCAGCGCATGACCGGCCGCCGAAGCTCCTTCGGATGAGCACCGGGCCCGCGGCAACCGACCCGGTCGCCGACCACGGCCCGGAGCTAGACCGCGCCGCGGCCGAGCCCCTGCTGCGCCGCCTCGAGCTGACCGTGCGCAACCGGCTCGACGGGCTTCTGCAGGGCAACTATGTCGGCCTCGTTCCCGGCCCCGGGAGCGAGCCGGGGGAGTCGCGGCAGTACGTGCCCGGCGACGACGTACGCCGCATGGACTGGCCGGTGACCGCGCGCACCACCGTTCCGCACGTACGCCAGACCGTTGCCGACCGGGAATTGGAGACCTGGCTGGTCGTGGATCTGTCGCCGAGCCTGGACTTCGGCACTGCCCGCAGTGAGAAGCGGGAACTGGTCCTCGCCGCGCTCACCGCGGTCGTGCACCTCACCGTCCGCAGCGGCAACCGGGTCGGCGCGGTCGTCGGGAACGGACGGGACATGGTCCGAATCCCGGCGCTGGGAGGACGGGCGCATGCCCGCTACCTGCTCGACCGCGTGGCCCGCACACCGCGCGCCGACCGCACCGACGGGCCGCAGCTGGCCCGCATGGTCGAGTCGTTGCGCCGACCACCGCGGCGCCGGGGGTTGGTCGCGGTGGCGTCGGACTTCCTGGAGGGAACCGCGGGGCCGTCGGGTGCCGCGGCCCCGGACTGGCAGCGTCCGCTCCGGGCACTCACGGCCCGGCATCAACTGCTCGCCATCGAGGTGGTGGACCCCCGTGAGCTGGAGCTCCCCGCGGCCGGACTGGTCACCTTCGCCGATCCGGAGACTGGACGTCAGATCGAGGTTCAAACGTCCTCGCGCTCGGTGCGGGAGAGGTACGCGGCTGCGGCAGCGGCGCAGCGCCTCGGTATCGCCGCTGCGATCCGCCACGCCGGAGCGGCCCATCTGCAGCTGCGCACCGACCGCGACTGGGTCACCGACATCGTTCGGTTCGTTCTGACCCAGCGGCGGGCCGGCCTGCCGGTCGCGCCGCGCACCGCCGCCGGAGCGCCCTGATGTACTTCCTCTCCCCGACCTGGCTGCTGCTGCTGATACCGGTCGCGCTCGTCCTCGCCGGGTACGTGGCAATGCAACTGCGCCGGACCCGCTACGTCGCCCGGTTCAGCAACGTCGAGCTGCTCAGCAGCGTCGCCCCGCGCCGGCCCGGCTGGCGCCGGCACCTCACCTTCGCGCTGCTGCTCGTCGCGCTGACCGTGCTGTCGCTGGGGGTGGCGCGGCCGGCGGCGGCGGTGCGGGTTCCCCGCGACCGCGCCACCGTGATGCTGGACCTTGACGTGTCGCTGTCCATGGAGGCGACCGATGTGCTTCCGTCGCGGCTGCAGGCGGCGAAGCGGGCCGCCGAGGAGTTCGCCGACCTGCTGCCCAAGCGCGTGAACCTCGGCCTGGTGTCGTTCGCGGGATCTGCCAACGTCCTGGTACCGCCGACCTACGACCGCGCGCCGTTCAAGAAGGCCGTCTCGACACTGCACCTGGCCAACCGCACCGCGATCGGGGAGGCGATCTTCTCCAGCCTCGACGCCATCCGGACCTTCGCCGCCACGGCGACCGCGCCGGGAGAGAAGCCGCCGCCGGCGCGGATCGTGCTGCTCAGCGACGGCGGGAACACCTGGGGCCGCAGCGTCGACTCAGCGATCGCCGCCGCGCGCGGCGCCCATGTGCAGGTCTCGACGATCGCCTTCGGCACCCCGACTGGGACGGTGACCTACGACGGGCAGACCCTGCCGGTACCCGCCGACCGCAGCACCCTGAGCCACATCGCCGACCAGACGGGTGGGTCGTTCCACACCGCCGCCTCGGTGCAGGAGCTCGAAACCGTCTACAAGGACATCGGGTCGCAGATCGGCTATGCCACCGAGCACCGCGACATCAGCTGGCGGTTCCTCACCGCCGGACTGCTGGTCCTGCTCGCGGCGGCCGGATCGGCGCTGCTCTGGGCCGGACGGTTGCTCTGAGCGCATCCGCTAACGTCCTGACGGTGAGCAAGCGCCAGACAGCCGAGCGGGCACGCGGGTGAGCGCCAGCGCCGCCCGTACCGTCCTCGTCACCGGTGGCAACCGGGGCATCGGCCTGGCCATCGCCCGCGCGTTCGAGGCCAACGGCGACCGAGTCGCGGTCACCCACCGGGGCAGCGGCGCGCCCCACGGGATCTTCGGTGTCTGCTGCGACGTCACCTCCACCGCGGAGGTCGACGCCGCGTTCGCCTCGG
Organism: Jatrophihabitans sp.; assembly: GCA_025924515.1. Classification (GTDB taxonomy): domain Bacteria; phylum Actinomycetota; class Actinomycetes; order Mycobacteriales; family Jatrophihabitantaceae; genus JAICIE01. The sequence continues at coordinate 25,255 of JAICIE010000009.1, forward strand.
TGGAGAAGGAGCTCGGGCCGGTCGAGGTGCTGGTCGCGAACGCCGGGATCACCGAGGACACCCTCCTGCTACGGATGAGCGAGGAGTCCTTCCAGCGCGTGCTCGACGCCAACCTGACCGGTGCGTACCGGGTCGCCAAGCGAGCGACCTCCGGGATGCTCCGCGCGCGGCGCGGCCGGATGGTGTTCATCTCCTCGGTGGTGGCCCTCGTCGGGTCGCCCGGCCAGGCCAACTACGCCTCGAGCAAGGCCGGGCTGATCGGCCTGGCCCGCTCGATCGCCCGCGAGCTCGGCGGCCGGTCGATCACCGCGAACGTGATCGCTCCGGGCTTCATCGACACGGCCATGACCGCGGACCTCACCGCGGCCCGCAAGGCCGAGGTGCTGGCCAACGTGCCGCTAGGTCGATACGGGTCGGCCGACGAGGTGGCGGCCGCCGCCGTCTTCCTGGCGTCGCCGGCCGCCGGGTACGTCACCGGGGCGGTGCTGCCGGTCGACGGCGGCATCGGCATGGGCATTTGAGAGCCGGGAGGACGTCATGGGACTGCTCGAGGGCAAGCGGCTGCTCATCACCGGGGTGATCACCGACAGCTCGATCGCCTTTACGGTGGCCCGGTTGGCGCAGCAGGAGGGAGCCACCGTCGTCCTCACCGGCTTCGGCCGGATGTCGCTTGTGCGGCGGGTGGCGCAGAAGCTGCCCCGGCCGCCCCAGGTGATCGAGCTGGACGTCGCGAACCAGGAGCATCTCGACACGCTGGCCGACCGGGTGCGCGAGCAGGTCGACGGCCTCGACGGCGTGGTGCACGCGATCGGATTCGCGCCGCAGTCGTGTCTCGGCGGCGGGTTCCTGGACGCGCCGTGGCAGGACGTCGCCACCGCCGTGCAGGTGTCGGCGTACTCGCTGAAGTCCTTGGCCGTCGCGAGCCTGCCGCTGTTCGGCGAGGACGGCGGCGCGATCGTCGGGCTGGACTTCGACGCCACGGTCGCGTGGCCGGCCTACGACTGGATGGGCGTCGCCAAAGCCGGGCTGGAGTCGGTGTCGCGCTACCTGGCGCGCGAGCTCGGTGCCAGACGGATCCGCGTGAACCTCGTCGCCGCCGGCCCCATCCGGACCATGGCGGCCAAGTCGATACCGGGCTTCGGCGCCTTCGAGGACGCCTGGTCCGGACGCGCCCCGCTCGGCTGGAACAACGAGGACGCGACCCCGGTGGCCCGCTCGACGCTGGCCCTGTTGTCGGACTGGTTCCCTGCAACGACCGGCGAGATCGTGCACGTCGACGGCGGCTTCCACGCGATGGGCGTATGACCGCACGAAATTGCTCCGCGAGGAGCGCTTCGCACTTTCGCGGGGACCCCGGATGAGCGTGGCGGCCGAGGCCGACGCGTTCCTGCTGCTGTCCTTCGGCGGTCCGGAGGGTCCCGACGACGTCCTGCCGTTCCTGCGCAACGTCACCCGAGGACGCGGGATCCCGGAGGAGCGGCTGCTCTCCGTCGCCGAGCACTACCAGCACTTCGGCGGGATCTCGCCGATCAACGAGCAGAACCGGGCCCTGATCGCGGGACTGCGCGCCGAGTTCGACCGAGCGGGGATCGACCTGCCGATCTACTGGGGAAACCGGAACTGGGCTCCGTACGTCCAGAACGCGGTCGAACGCATGCGGGCGGACGGCGTCCGGCGGGCGTTGGTGCTGGCAACGAGCGCGACGAGCTCGTTCTCCGGCTGCCGGCAGTACCGCAACGACTTGGCGCGGGCACAGGAGGCCGCCGGCCCGGACGCGCCCGAGCTGGTGAAGCTGCGGCACTTCTTCGACCATCCGGGCTTCGTCGCGGCGAACGCCGACGGCGTCCGGTCGGCGATCAACCGGCTTCCTGAAGATCTGCGGGAGGACGCCCGCCTGGTCTTCACCGCGCATTCGATCCCGCTCGCGATGAATGACGCATCCGGGCCGGCCGCCGACGGCTTGTACGCGCGTCAGCAGCGCGAGACCGCGCGCTTGGTCGCCGAAGAGGTCCGGGGGCCAGGTGCGGATTTCGATCTGGTGTGGCAGTCGCGGTCGGGTCCGCCGACGGTCCCCTGGCTCGAGCCGGACGTCAACGAGCACCTGCGGACGCTGGCCGCGCGCGGCACCCGGGCGGTCGTGGTGAGTCCAACCGGGTTCGTGTCCGACCACGTCGAGGTGCGCTGGGACCTCGACGAGGAAGCGCGGACGACGGCTGCCGAGCTGGGGCTGCAGTTCGCCCGGGCGGCGACTGCGGGCACCCATCCTGCCTTCGTCGCGATGGTGCGGGAATTGGTGGAGGAGCAGCTCGCGGACACCGACCCCAGATGGCTCGGCGACCTCGGTCTGTGCGGGATCGCTTGCTCGGACGGCTGTTGCCCGGCGCCCCGGCGCCCGGAGACGGCGAGCGCCGGGCGGCAACCGCCCGGCGCCCGAGAAGGGTTCTGATCAGACCACGGGAGCATGCTGGTGCAGCATCCCGGCACGCACCAGCATGCCGCGCGCCTGGTCGACAGTGCCGTCGCGGGCGATGATGTCGTATTTGCCGGCGACGAAGCTGCGCACCGAGCTGAAGTCGCGGGCCCCGCGGGTGGCGGAGTGCGCGACGAAGCCGAAGACCGCGCCCCAGACCGCGCCCAGGACGATGGCGGTCAGGACGACGGCGATCCAGCTGATCGAGTTCACGAACAGTCCGAGCAGCAGCCCCACGAGCAGGCCCGTCCAGGCGCCGCTCGCGGCGCCCGCGGCCGCGGCACGGCCCTTGGTGAGCCGGCCGGTCACCCGCTCGACCAGCCGCAGGTCCGACCCGACGATGTCCAGATGCTCGACGGGGAATCCGTCGTCGGACAGGCGGTCGACCGCGGCCTGGGCCTGCAGGTAGTCGTCGTAGCTGGCCACCGTGTTCCAGGCGGCGCTCACAGGGTTGTAGCTGATCTGCTGCATCGATTGGTTCGGGAGCATCTGGTTGGAAAGCATCGTGAACGTCCTTTCCCGGACGGAGAGTGCGGCTGTTCGTAGGAGGAACGCCCAGCGGCGGGGAGGTAGTTCCGTGCGGTCGCTGAGTGTCTGCTGTGAACGCGTCGCAGTGCTCGCGGCTCGCTCCCGGCACCGAGGTCCGCCGAAATTGGGCGGGATCCGCCGCGGTCCCGCCTCGCCGGCGGCCGCCGTCCTTGATCACCAGACAAGAGGCGTCGTCATAACAGCACGTTTCGTCTGTCGATCACCGAAAAGCGTCCTGAGCCGGCGGCCGGACGCCAGCGATCAGGCGCCGGCGGCGGCGGCGAGATTGCGGATCATGCCGCCGAAGACGATGCCGTGGAACGGTGCGATCGCCTTCCAGTACACGTGCCCGGCAAGCCCGCGCGGATGGAAGGTCGCCCGCTGGGTCAGGCGGCACCGCCCGGGCCCGTCCTCGTCGAGCCGGAATTCGAGCCAGCCGAGGCCGGGCATGCGCATCTCCGCGCGCAGCCGGAGCAATTCCGGTCGGCGCAGTTCTTCGACCCGCCACCAGTCCAACGCGTCGCCCACACGCAGGTGCGACGGGTCACGGCGCCCGCGGCGCAACCCGACTCCGCCCGCCAGCCGGTCGAGCCAGCCACGGACCGCCCACGCCAGCGGGAAGGAGTACCAGCCGCGTTCGCCCCCGATGGACTCGATCGCGGGCCATGCCTGCTCACGGGATGCGGCGACCGGCCGGCTGCGAACATCGGTGTACAGGCTGCCACCGCTCCAGCTGGGGTCGGTGGGCAGTGGATCGCTCGGCGCCCCGGGCCATTCCGGATCGGCCCAGCGGGTGAGGACGTTGGCCTCCCTGACCCGGGTCAGGGCCAGCTCCACCGCGCGATCGAAGGACACCAGACCTTCCGGCGGGTCCCGTACATGCTCGGCGATCTCGTGCTCACGGCACACGACCTCGGTGCGCAGCGACTCGACCAGGGGCCGGGCGATCGCCGCCGGCACGGGCGTCACGACTCCGACCCAGTGGCTGGACAGCGCGGGCGACAACAACGGAACCCTGATGATGAGGCGGCGGCGCAACCCGGCGACCCGGGCATAGCGGCGCATCATCTCCTCGTACGTGAGCACGTCCGGACCGCCGATGTCGAAGCTCCGGTTGACCTGCGGTGGCAGGTCCGCAGCGCCGACCAAGTAGCGCAGGACGTCGCGCACAGCGATCGGCTGGATCCGCGTCTGCACCCACACCGGCGTGACCATGGCCGGAAGCCGCTCCGTGAGGTAGCGCAGCATTTCGAAAGACGCGGATCCGCTGCCGAGGATGACGGCAGCCCGCAGCACTGCCGTGGGAACGCCCGACTGCAGAAGGATCCGGCCGACCTCGGCGCGCGACGCCAGGTGTTCGGAGAGGTGGTCGGCGTTCTCGTCGGCCAACCCGCCGAGGTACACCAACCGGCGCACGCCGGCCGCCTTCGCCGCGCCAGCGAAGTTCTCGGCGGCGTGGCGATCGCGGTCGGCGAAACGCGAGCCGCTGCCGATGGCATGGATCAGGTAGTAAGCCGCATCGATGCCGTCGAGCGCGGCCCCAAGGGTCGCAGCGTCGAGTGCGTCGGCCGTCACGACCTCGACGTCGCCGGCCCACGGCACGTCGCGCAACCAGCTGCTGGTGCGCGTCATGGCGCGCACCTCGTGCCCCGCGTCGATCAGCTGCGGGACCAGCCGTCCGCCGATGTATCCGGTGGCTCCGGTGACCAGGACCCGCACGCCATCGACGCTACCCGGCGATCAGGGTCAAGCCAGCTCGTCGGCGCCGGCGTTGTAACCGGCGACGCGCGCGCGCCGCACCGCGGTCTCGAGCGGCCGCAGCGCGGCCGAACGGGCGGCCACGCCGGTGGCGTCGACCGCGCCGCCGGCCGGGCTGAGCAGGGCCAGGTGCAGCACCGCGTGCATGCGCTCGGCCTGCGCCAGCAGCGCGACCGCGCGAGGCGGATGACCGGGCGGCAGGTGCAACCGCTCGCCGGCGCGGCGGGCGTCGGCAAGAGCCGTCCCGAGCTCGTCGGCGCCGCCGGCCACGTCGGCCGCAGCCAGCGCGGTGGCGCACTCGCGGATTGCAGTCGCCAGCTCGTAGGACACCTCGGACAGCTGCAGGTGGTCCGGAACCGTCGCCTCGAGCTGGTGGGCCCGCCAGGTCACCGTCGACGGGGCGCTGCTCGGGGCGTAGCCGACGACGGTCGGGACCAGACCCAGCCCGGGCGCGACCACCGCCTCGCCGGCTTCGAGAGCAGCGGCCCGGAAGCGCGGGGGCCCGGGTACGCCGCGAACGTCCCCCGGCACCGGCAGGACCACCCGCGGGGGCGCGCCGGCGCGACGGCAGGCGAGCAGTGCGTCGAGCAGCACGCAGCCGTCCGGCAGGCCGGTCACCCGGTGCGGCGCGTCGGTTCCGGTGACGGCGTCGATCACCTCGTCCGGACCGACGTGCCCGGCGAACCACGCGGCCGACCAGGCGGCGATGAGCGCGGAACGCGGCGCGGTCACCGCTCCAACCTAACCGCGCGTCGCGGCGGCGAGCTCCGGCGCCCAGCCCCTAACGTGGCCCGACGTGCCCTACGGCCCCGACGTCCTCGCCTCCTTCGATCCCCGCCGCACGCCGCGCCGCCGGGCCGTGCGAGAGGTGCCCGCCGAGCCCGACCTCGTCGTCGAGACCGCCGACGGCCGATTCTGCGGCGCGGTCGTGGTCCTCGGGTCGGCCGTCGACGCCGGGGAGCGGCGGGACACCGTGACCCTCGAGGACCGGGCGGGACGGCGGCGGGTCTTTCCACTGCTGCCGGCCGCCTTCCTGCTCGACGGCGAGACCGTGACACTCGTCCGGCCGGCCGCCGCGGCGGCGGCACCGGTGCGGCGCCGGACCGCGTCCGGGTCGTTCGCGGTCGAGCGCGGGTCGGCGCGGGTGGCGCGGGCCAGCCGCATCTGGGTGGAGGGCGTGCATGATGCCGCGTTGATCGAGCGGATCTGGGGGGACGACCTGCGCGTCGAGGCGATCGTGGTGGAGCCGCTCGGCGGGATCGACCACCTCGCCGACGCGGTGCGCGACTTCCGGCCGGGTCCGCAGCGGCGGGTCGGGGTTCTGGTCGACCATCTGATCGCGGGAAGCAAGGAGAGCCGCATCGCCGCGGACCTGGCCCGGACGGGATGCGCCGACTACGTCCTCGTCACCGGGCATCCCTACGTCGACGTGTGGCAGGCGGTGAAGCCGCGGGCGCTGGGCATCCAGCGGTGGCCGGACGTTCCGCGGGGCACCGACTGGAAGAGCGGGGTGTGCCGGGCGCTCGGCGTTGCCGATCCCCGGGAGATGTGGCGCCGGGTGCTGGCCGGCGTCGACAGCTACGCCGACGTGGAGGTCCCACTGCTGCGCGCGGTGGAAGAGCTGATCGACTTCATCACCGCGACTTCGTGACAGGTGCCACCATGGGCGCATGCCGGTGTGGCTGATCTGGCTGATCCTGGCAGGGGCCTTCACAGCGGGCGAGGTCGCCACGCTGTCGCTGGTGCTCGTCATGGCGGCGGGCGGAGCGCTGGCGGGCGCGCTGTCTGCGGCCGTCGGCGCTCCCGTCTTCGCGCAGGTCCTGATCGCGGTCGCCGGCACCCTGATGCTGCTGTGGCTGGTGCGGCCGGTCGCGTTGCGTCACCTGCACCCGGACCCGGCGATCACGACGGGAACCGATGCGCTGCTGGGCCGCGACGCTGTCGTCCTCACCTCGGTGACGAAGGACGGCGGGCGGGTCCGCCTCAACGGCGCCGAGTGGTCGGCGCGCGCCATGGACCCGCGCCAGGAACTGCGGGCCGGGACCGTGGTCACCGTGGTCGGCATCGACGGCGCGACCGCCGTCGTCTGGCAGGACCCACTGGGTTGAAGGAGCTCTCATGACTGCAGGTGCCATCGCCGCGATCGTGGTCGCGGTCGTCATCCTCATCGCGCTCGTTCGGATGGTCCGGATCGTGCCGCAGGCCCGCGCCGGCGTGGTGGAGCGGCTGGGCCGCTACACCCGCACCCAGGGCCCCGGGCTGACGCTGCTGCTGCCGTTCGTCGACCGCATGCGGCCCTTGATCGACCTGCGCGAGCAGGTGGTCAGCTTCCCGCCGCAGCCGGTCATCACGTCGGACAACCTCACCGTCGCCATCGACTCGGTGGTGTACTTCCAGGTCACCGACGCGCGCGCCGCGTCGTACGAGATCGCCAACTACATCCAGGCCGTCGAGCAGTTGACGATCACGACGCTGCGCAACGTCGTCGGCTCGTTGAACCTGGAACAGGCGCTCACCAGCCGCGACTCGATCAACACGCAGCTGCGCGGCGTCCTCGACGAGGCGACCGGGCCGTGGGGCATCCGCGTCGCACGGGTCGAGATCAAGGCCATCGAGCCGCCACTGTCCATCCAGGACGCGATGGAGAAGCAGATGCGTGCCGACCGGGACAAGCGGGCGATCATCCTGTCCGCCGAGGGTCAGCGCGAAGCTTCCATCAAGACCGCGGAGGGCCAGAAGGCCGCGCAGATCCTGTCCGCCGAGGCGCAAAAGCAGTCCGCCATCCTCGCGGCGGAGGCCGAGCGGCAGTCGCGGATCCTCCGCGCCGAAGGCGAGCGGGCGGCGGCGTACCTCACGGCGCAGGGGCAGGCCAAGGCCATCGAGACCACCTTCAACGCCATCCACGCGGCCAAGCCCGACCCGGCGCTGCTGGCCTATCAGTACCTGCAGACGCTGCCGAAGCTCGCGCAGGGCGACGCCAACAAGATGTGGATCGTTCCCAGCGAGTTCAGCAAGGCGCTCGACGGACTGGCCCGGCTCTCTGGCGCCGAGGACGGTCCGTCGTGGTTGGCGCAGAGCGGATCCGCGGACGGGACGCGGGGCGAGCCGCTCGACACGTCGTCCTGGTTCGACTCGCACCTGCCGCCGGCCGCGGAGCAACCGGAGGCGGCCAACCTGCGGGCGTCCGACGACGACCCGGATTCGCGCTCCGCGCACGCCGGGCTGCCCGACGAGCACCCGGCCCTACCGCCCGTCCCGACCCTCGGCGACGTCCTGGGCGGCAACGGCGGGTCGCCGCCGCCTCCTCCACCGTCGGCTTAGAACAGGGTTGGGTTCCACGGTCGCCGCGGCGCGGCGAACATCGCGTCCGCCCGCTTCAGCGCGCCCGGGGTCAGCTCCGCGACGGCACCGGCGACGCTCAACTCGCTAAAGCTGTGTCCGCCCAGGTAGCAGGACGCGAGCGCCCGTTGGGTGACCTGTAGGTCGGGGGAGTGCCGCGTGGGCGTGCAGCGTGCGGCTCCGCCGTCGGACTCGACGAGCACCCGTCCGGCGCCGTACCCGCCGGGCGCCGGGTCGTCGACGTCGAAGACGACCGCGCCGGCACAGGCGTAACCGCGCGCGCCGAGCGCCTTCGGCACATCCAGAAGGCGCACCCAGACCGCGTCCTCGCGCGACACCTGTTCCAGCGCGCGGCCGTCGCCGAGCAGCCAACGTGCGGGTTCGTCGACGGAACGGGTCGGCAGCACGACCTCCTCGACCAGGTCGATCGAGGTGAGATATCCCCACAGCGCGGTGTAGGCGGCCCAACTCCCGGCGACGAGGTCGCCGACCTCGATGGCCAGGCCCCGAGGGTCGTCCCAGTCGCTGCGGGTCACGTGCCAGGAGAGCAAGCCCTCCGGACCGTCCCCGCCGTCGTAGACCACCCAGGTGCGGGTCCGCTCGGGCTCCGAGGCTTGGTAACCGTCGATGCGCAGATGCGTCGGCCACCAGGGATCGGGCCGGTCGACCTGCCCGGGCCACAGGCCGCGCTGCCGCTCGAAAACGTGTTGGGCGAACTCCGCAACGTCGGCCTGGTCGACCTGGCGCAGCGGCTGCGTCGACGGGACGGTGGCCAGGCGGCGGCGCGGGTGCAGCGAATATCTGGCGTTGTCGTTGGCCGGGGCGTAGCCGAACCGCCCGTATATCGGCCACTCGGCCGCCACCAGGATGCTCAGGGCGTCGCCGCGGTCGCGGGCCTCCTGCAGCGACTCGGAGAGCATGGCGGTGAGCAGGCCGCGGCGCCGGTGCGTCGCTGCGACGCTCACCATCGTGAGCGCGTCGGCGTCGAGCAGCGCCGTGCGCCCGTCCGGGCCCGGAACGCTGATCGTCCGGGGGTCCGTTGCGAGCGTTGCGACGACACGACCGGCGTCCACCGCGCCCCAGGTCCGAAGCCGCGGCCAGTAGCGGCGGAAGTTCGCCACCCGAGCCTGGTTCGAGTCCGGGGTGGTGCTCCGCAGCAGGGCCGTGAGGAGGTTCGTGAGAAAGCCGCCGATCTCGTCCTCGGGGAGCGGATGGAGGATTTTGGCGTCGGTCACCCCGACAGCGTCCCAGCCGGGACAACCCGGTTCTCAGAGCCAGCTGATGTGCGGCGCGAGGTACAGATAACCGACGAAGCTGAACCCGTCGAGCAGAAAGTGCGCCACGATCAACGGGACGACCCGGCGGGTGCGTTGGAACCACCATGCGAAGACCAGGCCCATGATCAGGTTCCCTGCGAAACCGCCGTATCCCTGGTAAAGGTGGTAGCAGCCGCGCAGGGTGGCGCTGGTGATGACCGTCCGCTCCCTCGACCACCCGAGCTGTAGTAGCCGGGTGACGAGGTAGGCGCTGACGACGATCTCCTCCGCGGCCCCGTTCTGGAAGGCGTCGAGCAGCAGCACCGGAACCCGGTACCAGACATCAGGAAAGCTGACGGCGATGATCTGCCCGTTGAACCCGAAGTGGCGACCCAACCAGATGAGGCCGAGGCCGGGCAGCCCGATCAGCGCGCAGAAGCCGGCTCCCTGGGCGAGTTCGCGCAGCCGGATCCGGTCGAGGCCGACCGACAGCCCGCGGCCGCCCGGGTCACGCAGTAGCAGGACGAGGGCGAGCAGCGCCGGCCCCAGGCCGTGGAGCACGCCGGCCAGGTCGTCGAAGAGGTCCAGCCACGGGTAGGTCGTGACCGCGTGCGTGACGACCGGCACCTGGGCGTTGGCGAACCCGCCGCTGACCGTGACCTGCGTCCGGACGAAGCTCAGCAACGCGTCCAGCGCCGAGAACCCGAACGACACGACGAGGACGGCCAGGATCTCGAGGCCGTGGTGCCGCGTGCTGATCCCCGGCCCGGCGGCGTCCGCGCCGGTCGACGCGGCGGAGGGCGGGGCGCTCACGTCGCCAGTGTGCCGCGCCCGCTCAGCGCCTCGGCGCAAGCAGCAGGGTCTGCGCGGTGCCCCCGACGGGACCGGATCCGTCGGACAGGGTCGAGCGGGCCAGCGCCGCCCCCGAGGGTCCGAGCAGGGTGGTGGCGTCCATGAGCAGCCACTCGCCCACCACCGGGCGGGCGAGGTGGACGTCGAGATCGACGTTCAGGAAGCTCCACGCCGCCCAGTCGAGCTCGGCCGAGATCCCGCTGGCCGAGTCGCCGATCAGGACGGCGCGCTGCAGCCCGGTCATGGTCTGGCCCGGCAGCAGGCCGATCCGCGGCCGGGCCCAGGTGGTCCCGGGGCCCGGCTCGGCGAGCGATCCCCGGACGGCGCGCCACTCGATGCTCTCGCCGTAGGGAAACGCCGCTCCGATGCCCGGGGCGGCGTCCGGGACGGGCCGGGGACGCTCGGGCGGCGCGACGTCGGCCGTGTCGGCGCGCCGGAGCAGCCACACCCGCGCATGCAGACAGGTCCGCCCCGCCGCGGCGAGTTCGGCGTCGACGAGGACGCCGCTGCGCGCCGACCGGACGATCGCGGCTCTCACTCTCAGTGACGTCACAGGCACCGGGCCCACGAACTCCGCGGCGAAGCGCAGCGCCGTGACGTCCTCGCGTCCTGCTGCCAGGGCCGCCTGTTCGGCGGCGTGCACCAGCAGTGCGCTCGGCGGACCGCCATGTTGCAGCCGCGGATCCCACGGCCCGGCAGTGGCGGGAGAGGCCAGGTAGGAGCCGTCGTTTTCGTGCCAGAAGTACAACTCGCCCACGAGATCCGACCGTAGTTGCACCGATTTCGAGATCCATGCGCTACTCTGGGTGATGAAGAGACGGCGGCACATCCCTCCCGTGCCGCCGTCTCTTCTTTGCTGTCCTGCTGCGGCGCGATCGCGTGCGTCCGGTCAGCGGTAGGAGCCCCGGAGCACGCTGGTTCCGCTGTAGACGTACTTCGGCGAGTTCAGGTCCTGCACACTGACCTCGATGTCCTGGAAGCGGCTCATCAAGGCGGTCGGCACCGTGAGCGATGCCGTGCCGTTGGAGCCGATCCAACCGACGGGCTGCATCGCGCTGCGGGCCCGGTTGGTCAGCCAGACTTCGTAGTGCCTGCTGGGACCCGGGTCCGGCAGCCGGCTGGCGTCGAGCACCATCCGCCCGTCCGAGGCGATGTCCGCAGTGGCCGGGACCGTTCCCTTGTCGTAGGCGGCCAGCGCCACCGTCTGCGCCGACGAGGTGGGCGAGGTCAGCGACTGCCCCGCCAGGGTGCCGCCGACGCCGACCGCAGCGCCGACGGCCACCGCGGCCACCGCGAGCGCGGCCCGGCGTCGCGAGCGCCGCCGGCCCGCCGCCGCGGCCTCTTCGCGGACCTGGCCGAACATCGGGGACAGGTCGGGCGGCGGGGCAGCCGGACGCTCGGGCGCCGGCGCGTCCCGGACCGCTGCGACGATCTCCGGGGCGAAGCGCCGCGCGGACGTCAGGGCGGCGTGCGCGACGACCGCGGAGACCAACTCCTGCTGGCAGTCCGCGCAGCCGCGAAGATGCGCCGCCGCGGCCAACACCGTCTCGCGGGGCGCCTCCCCGGTCAGCAACCGGGGCAATTCCTCGGAGATGTGCCCGGTCATCGTCGTCCTCGTCGTGTCGTGCCGTGCTCACGGCGGTCCGCAGTCGGAGCGCTCACATCGTCCGCCCTCGTTCGAGCAGGCCGGCCAGCCGCTGGAGGCCGCGTGAGGTGCGGGTCTTGACCGTGCCGAGCGGGATGTCGAGCGCCGCTGCGATCTCGGTCTGGGTGTAGTCGTCGAAGTAGGCCAGTTCGAGCACCTTTCGCTGCAGGTCCGGGAGCAGGTTCAGCGCGGCGCGCATCTCGTCCGCCCATCCCAGCCGCTCGGCGACCTCCCTGCCGTCGTCGCCGGTGATCTCCCGCATCGACTCCAGCGGGACCACGACGTCGCGGCGCTTGCGGAGCTGATCGATCGCCCGCTTGCGTGCGATCCCGAGCACCCAGCCGCGCAGGGACAGGGCCGGGTCGTAGCGGTCGTGCGCCCGCCACACCTCGTAGAAGACCCGCTGCACCACGTCCTCGACGTCCGGCTGCGGGAGGTAGCGCGACAGGTAGGACATGACCAGCGGTCCGAGGGAGCGGTAGCACTCCTCGAGCGCCTCCGGCTGTCCCCGGTTCAAACGCTCCCCGAGGTCGTCTGCCGCCGGCTGCACGAACACCTCTTCGGAGTCCGACCCCTCGCCGGTTCCGGTCAAGGCGCAATTGCTCCGCGGACCTCGCCGAGCGCGACCCGACCGCCGTTCGTCGCGGCGGTGGCCGTGATGACGACCTCGTCACGGTCCTCCAGATAGCCGCGCCGGCTGCCGTCGCCGAGCCGGAGGGGGTCGGCGCCGTTCTCGGTGAGTTCCAGCAGGCAGCCGCGTTCCTCGCGCCGCGGCCCACTGACGGTTCCGGACCCGAACAGGTCACCGGGACGCGTCGGCGCCCCGTTGACGGTCAGGTGTGCCAGCAGCTGCGCCGGCGTCCAGTACATCGACGCGAAGGACGGGCGCGACACGACGGATCCGTTGACCGCGACCTCGAGCGCGAGGTCGAGGCCGGACGGATCGGCGGAGTCGTCCAGGTAGGGAAGCGGACGGGGGTCCCGGGGTGGTGGGGCGGTCCAGGCCGCCTCCAACGCCACCAGCGGAGTCACCCACGCCGACACCGAGGTCGCGAAGGACTTGCCGAGGAACGGTCCCAGCGGCGCGGACTCCCAGAACTGCAGGTCGCGGGCCGACCAGTCGTTGAGCAGGACGACCCCGAAGACGTGCGCGGCGAAGTCGGCGACGGGGATCGCGGTACCGGGCGGGTTGCCGACCCCGACGACGAAGCCGACCTCCGCCTCGAAGTCCATTCGCTGCGAGGGCCCGAACCGCACGGCGCCGTCGGCGTCGCGGTACTGCCCCGAGGGGCGGCGAACCTCCGTGCCCGACACGACGACGCTGGCCGAGCGGCCGTGATATCCGACCGGCAGATGCTTCCAGTTCGGGCTGAGCGGGTCGCCGCCCGGCCGCAGTATCCGTCCGGCGTTGGCGGCGTGGTGCTCGTTGGCGTAGAAGTCGGCGTAGTCGGCGACCGAGAACGGCAGCACCGGGCGCACCCGGTCGAGGGGGATGAGCGCGGGGTCGGATCCGAGCCGGTCCGTGACCGCGCCGCGCACCTGGCGCCACGTCTCCGGCCCGGCGCCGAGCAGCCGGTCCAGCGAGCCCTGGTCGAACAGGCCCAGCGGGCTCAGGTCGAGGACGGCGTCGCCGATGCGCACGACGGCCAGGCGCCGCCCTTCCTCGGTGACCACGCTGCCGTACGGCAGATGGTCGGGACCGAAGCCGTCGGAGGGTGACCTCATCCGCCGGGACCGCGGCCGGACCAGGTCCACGCGTACTTGCCGTCGTCGACGGCGCGGGCCCCCTCGCCCAGCCGCAGCGGTCGGAAGGTGTCGACCATGACGGCGAGCTCGTCGAAGAACTCGACGCCGATGGAGCGCTCGTAGGCGCCCGGCTGGGGTCCGTGGCTGTGGCCGCCGGGATGCAGGCTGACCGATCCCTGGCCGATGCCCGAGCCCTTGCGCGCTTCGTAGTTGCCGCCGCAGTAGAACATGACTTCGTCGCTGTCGACGTTGGAGTGGTAGTAGGGCACCGGTATCGACAGCGGGTGGTAGTCGACCTTGCGCGGCACGAAGTTGCAGATGACGAAGTTGAACCCTTCGAATACCTGATGGACCGGCGGCGGTTGGTGCACCCGCCCGGTGATCGGCTCGAAATTCGACACGTTGAACGTGTAGGGGTAAAGACAGCCGTCCCATCCCACCACGTCGAACGGGTGCTTCGGCACGACGTGCACCGTGCCGGCGATCCCCGACGGACCGCTGCCGCGGTGCTTGATGCAGACCTCGACGTCGGTCTCGTCGACGATCTGCGGATCGCCCGGCCCGCGCAGGTCCCGCTCGCAGTACGGAGCGTGCTCCAGCAACTGACCGAAGCGGGAGAGGTACCGCCGGGCAGGGGTGATGTGGCTGTTGGCCTCGATGCAATAGGCCCGCAGTGGCTCGGTCCCGGTCGGGATCCAGCGGTGCGTGGTCGCGCGCGGGAGCAGGACGTAGTCACCCTGCCCTGCTTCCAGCGGACCGAAGATGGTCTCGACCCGGGCGGCGCCTGCCTCGACATAGACGCATTCGTCACCGATGGCGTTTCGGTAGAGCGGCGAGGGCTTCCGGGCGACGACGTACGAGATCCGCACGTCGTCGTTGCCGAGGACGAGCCGGCGTCCGGCCACGACGTCGGTGGAGTCGACGTCCGCATCGGAGTCGGGATATTTGAACAGGTCGTGCAGTCGCAGGTGGCGGGGCAGCAGCGGCTCGTTCGGCACGGTCTCGAGATCGGGCAGGACCCAGGGGCGGGCATCGACCAACGCCGACGGCAGGCCGCGGTGATAGAGCAGCGAGGAGTCGGAGAAGAACCCCTCCTCGCCCATCAGCTCCTCGTAGTAGAGCTTTCCGTGCGGGTCTCGGTGCTGCGTGTGCCGCTTCGGCGGCACATTCCCGTGCCGCTGGTAATAGGGCATTGCGGGCTCCTCGACGTCGTCGTCCGGGATCGTCGTCCCTGGACACTGTTGTAGCTCATCGCGCCGCGAGCTGACAGCACGCGACGGATCCGGCAGGATCGGCCACTTCGCGAGTCTCGTGCGGAGGGACGGATGCGAGGACGACGGGCCGCTGGAGCCGTGGCGCTCGCGCTGACCGCGGCCGGTTGCGCCGGCGTGACTGCGGGAACCGGATCGGGAGCGGCGCTGCAGGCGTCGACCGACGCGCAATTCCCGAGCCCGTCGTCGACGCCGCCGTCCGCGACCGCCGCGGCCTCGACCTCGGCAACCTCGACCTCGCCGTCCGTCCCGGCACCCACGACCGGCGGCGCGCCGCCGGCCTCCGCGGCTCCTCGGCCCGCCGTCTGCGCATCGGGGGTCTGCAAGGCCGTGGCCACCTCGCCGCTCGACGGCGGCTACCGGGCCACCGTCTATTCGGCACCCAGCCCCAGCGGGGCCGCGGCCGCGACGGTCACCGAACTGTCCCTCGGCACGGTCCCGGTGTACTGGCACGTGACCGACGACGCCAACCCGTCACAGTTGTCCTGTTCGCCCGCGCCGCGACCGAACTGCGGGCTGGCGCTGTTCGTCGGTGCCCACGCGTCGGAGGCGGTCGGGCTGCTCCGGGTCGGCGAGGGGTTCCAGCCCTACGGTCAGGCGAATTCGAACACGCCGACCACCAAGGTCGGCGATCTCAACGGAGACGGGTGGATCGACGTCTCGGCGATCCAGAACACGTACCGGCCCAGCTACGCCACCGCGAAGGTGTACTGGCAGACGTCCACCTCGGACGGCACCACCTACACCTCCACCGGCTGCGGAACGCCGTCGCACCAACCGCCGCCGGCGCCCGCTGCGCCGTTGACGGGGACCTGCCCGACGGACTGATTCAGCGCTTCTCCAGCGGGACGAACTCGCGCTCGGTGGGCCCGGTGTAAACCTGGCGCGGCCGGCCGATCTTCGTCTGCTTGTCGTTGATCATCTCGTGCCACTGCGCGATCCAGCCCGGCAGCCGGCCGATCGCGAACAGCACCGTGAACATTTTGGTCGGGAACCCCATCGCGCGGTACAGCAGGCCGGTGTAGAAGTCCACGTTCGGATAAAGCTTCCGGGAGACGAAGAAATCGTCACTGAGCGCGTAACCCTCTAATTCGAGGGCAATGTCGAGCAGGTCGTCGCGCTTGCCCATCGCGGACAGCACGTCGTCGGCGGCCTTCTTGATGATGGCGGCGCGCGGATCGTAGTTCTTGTACACGCGGTGGCCGAACCCCATCAGGCGGACACCGGCTTCGCGGTTCTTCACGCGCTCGACGAACCGAGCGACGTCTCCGCCGTCCGCGCGGATGGACTGCAGCATCTCGAGGACGGCCTGGTTCGCGCCGCCGTGCAGTGGCCCGAACAGCGCGTTGATCCCTGCCGAGATCGAGGCGAACAGGTTCGCCTGCGACGACCCGACCAGCCGCACCGTCGATGTCGAGCAATTCTGCTCGTGGTCGGCGTGCAGGATGAACAGCAGGTCCAGCGCGCGCACCACCGCCGGGTCGACCTCGTACGGCTCGGCCGGGAGCCCGAACGTCATCCGCAGGAAGTTCTCCACCAGCCCGTAGGAGTTGTCCGGGTACAGAAACGGCTGTCCGACGGTCTTCTTGTACGCGTAGGCGGCAATGGTCGGCAGCTTCGCCAGCAACCGCACCGTGGACAGTTCGACCTGGTCCTTGTCGAACGGGTTGAGGGAGTCCTGGTAGAAGGTCGACAGGGCCGACACCGCGGACGACAACACCGGCATGGGGTGCGCGTCTCGGGGAAAGCCGTCGAAGAACCGCTTCAGGTCCTCGTGCAGCAGCGTGTGGCGGCGGATCTTGCGGTCGAACTCGGCGAGCTGGTCGGCGGTCGGCAGCTCCCCGTAGATCAGCAGGTAACTGGTCTCCAGGAATGTCGACTGCTCGGCCAGCTGGTCGATCGGATAACCCCGGTAGCGCAGCACGCCGGCGTCACCGTCGATGTAGGTGATCGCCGAGGTGCACGCCGCGGTGTTCGCAAAGCCCGGGTCGTACGTGACGATGCCGGCCGACGACAGCAGCTTTGTGATGTCGGCCCCGGAGGCTCCCTCCGAGGCGGGGGTGATCGGCAGGTCGATCGCCGCCTCGTCGGACACCTGCAGGCGGGCCGTGCCCGAATCGCTCATCGCTCTCGTCCTCTCCGTCGTCGCGGCGTGAACATTACGTGCCGAGCTTCGCAGCGGCGGCGAGGTTCTGCAGCCGCACCTGCCCGCGGGCGACAAGGCGCGTCGCCGAGTCGGTGACCTCGACCTGCCACAGTTGCTGGCTGCGCCCCCGGTGCACCGGCGTCGCGGTGGCCGTGAGGACGCCCTCCCGGGCCGAGCGCAGGAAGTCCGTCGTGTTGGAGACGCCTACCACCTTGCCGCGCTCGCCGTACCAGAGCGCGGCACCCCAGCTCGCGGCCGTCTCGACGGCCGTGCAGTACACCCCGCCGTGCGCGATCCCGTAGGGCTGGTGCTGCTGCGGCGTGACCTCCCACTCGACCACCGCGCGGTCCGGTGACGCGGCGACCACCCGCATGCCGAGCAGGTCGGTGAACCGGCCGCCGCTTTCGGAACTCATGTACCCGACGGTAGGGGAGATGGGCAGGATGGCGGCATGCTGGGACTCCCGGACACCGTAACGACCTGCCTGTTCGACCTCGACGGCGTCCTCACGGACACCGCCTCTGTGCACCGGGCTGCGTGGAAGCAGATGTTCGACGCGTTCCTCTCGGCACGCGGCCAACCTCCGTTCACCGCCGACGACTACGCCGACTTCGTCGACGGCAAGCCGCGCGCCGACGGGGTGCGCGACTTCCTGGCGTCCCGGCGGATAACGGTGCCGGAGGGCAACCCGGCCGACCCGCCGGGGGCGGAGACGGTGCACGGGCTCGGCAACCGCAAGAACGAGCTCTTACTGGAGCGGATCCACCGCGACGGCGTGACGGTGTACGAGGGGTCGCGCCGCTACCTGGAACGCGCGAAGGACGCGGGGCTTCGGCGCGTCGTGGTGTCGTCGAGCGCCAACACCAAGGACGTGCTGCGCGTGACCGGGCTGGCGCCGCTGGTCGAAGGCCGGGTCGACGGGCTGACGCTGCAGCAGCAGGGGCTGCGCGGCAAGCCGGCGCCCGACTCGTTCCTGGCCGGGGCCCGGCTGGCGGGAGTGGAACCGGCGCAGGCGGCGGTCTTCGAGGACGCGCTGGCCGGCGTCGAGGCCGGCCGTGCCGGCGGTTTCGGCTGCGTGATCGGCGTGAACCGCCTCGACCGGGCGCACGCGGCCGGGCTGCGGGAGCACGGAGCCGCCGTCGTCGTCAACGATCTCGGTGAGCTGCTGTGATCCCCAGCTCGCAATTCGTCCCGGAGCCCTGGGCGGTCCGGGAGACGGCGCTCAACCTCACCGACCTCGCCCAGTCCGAGTCGTTGTTCGCACTCTCGAACGGGCACATCGGGATCCGCGGCAATCTCGACGAGGGAGATCCGTACGGGCTGCCGGGGACCTATTTGAACTCGTTCTTCGAGAGCCGGCCGCTGCCGTACGCGGAAGCGGGGTACGGGTATCCGGAAACGGGCCAGACCATCCTCAACGTCACCAACGGCAAGCTGATCCGGCTGCTGGTCGACGACGAGCCGTTCGACATGCGCTACGGCGAGATCGTCTCGCACGAACGCGTCCTCGACCTGCGCGAGGGCGTTCTGCGGCGCGAGGTCGTGTGGGCCTCACCCGCCGGCCAGCGGGTGCGGGTGCGTTCGACCCGGCTGGTCTCGCTCACGCAACGCTCGATCGTCGGGATCCACTACGAGGTCGAGCCGGTCAGCGCGCCGGCCCGGTTGGTGTTGCAGTCGGAGCTCGTCGCGAACGAACACGTGCCTGCTCAGTCCGGTGACCCCCGGGTGGCTGCGGCGGTCCAGAACGCGTTGCAGCCCCAGGAGCATCGGGGCAGGGGAACCCGGGCGCTGTTGATCCACCGCACCCGGTCCAGCAGGCTCCGTGTCGCGGCCGCAATGGAGCACGTGCTCGATGCCGGCGACGACTGCCGCACCGAGCTTGCGGTGCACCAGGACTGGGCTCGGCTGATGATCGGGCAGGAGTTGCAGCCGGGACAGAAGCTGTCCTTGACGAAGATCGTCGCGTACGGATGGTCGAGCCAGCGCTCGCTCCCCGCGCTGCGCGACCAGGTCGAGGCGGCGCTGATCGCGGCCTCGCGCGCGGGATGGCAGCAGCTCATCGAGGACCAGCGGACCGCCCTGCGCCTGTTCTGGGAGGGGGCGGACGTCGAGATCGACGGCGACCTGGCCGTGCAGCAGGCCGTGCGGTTCGCGTTGTTCCACGTCTTCCAGGCGTCGACCCGCGCCGAGCAGCGCGCCATTCCGGCGAAGGGACTGACCGGCCCGGGGTACGACGGCCATGCGTTCTGGGACACGGAGAGCTTCGTGCTTCCCGTCCTCACCGCGACGGCGCCGCACGCCGCGGCCGACGCGCTGAAGTGGCGGGCGACCACCCTGCCCCTCGCCGTGGAACGCGCTGAGACGCTGGGGCTGCGCGGCGCCGCGTTCCCGTGGCGGACCATCCGCGGTCAGGAGACCTCCGGATACTGGCCGGCCGGCACCGCCGCCTTCCACGTGAACGCCGACGTCGCGGTCGCCGCGGCCCGCCACGTCCGGTGGACCGCGGACGCAGAGTTCGAACGCGACTACGGACTGCCGATCTACGTGGAGACCGCCCGCCTGTGGTCGGCGCTGGGCTACACCGGGCGCGACGGCTGCTTTCATATCGACGGGGTCACCGGCCCTGACGAGTACAGCGCGATCGTCGACGACAACGTGTACACGAATCTCATGGCACGCGAGAACCTGCTCGCCGCTGCCGACGCGGCCGACCGGCACCCCGAAGCCGCCGAAGCTCTCGACGTCGAGGCCGACGAAATCCATTTTTGGCGCCGCGCCGCCGAGACCATGTCGGTGCCCTACGACGAGGACGAGCGGCTGCTCAAACAGGACAAGGACTTCACCGACCACGACGTGTGGGACTTCGCCGCCACCGCGGCGGCCGGGGCGTATCCGTTGCTCCTGCACTTCCCGTACTTCGACATCTACCGCAGGCAGGTCGTCAAGCAGGCCGACCTCGTCCTCGCCCTGCACTGGGCCGGTGACCAGTTCACTCTGGAGCAGAAAGCTCGGGCCTTCGCTTACTACGAGTCCCTGACGGTTCGCGACTCGTCACTGTCGGCCGCGACGCAGGCGGTCGTCGCCGCGGAGGTGGGACAGATCGACCTGGCGTCGGACTATCTCGCGGAAGCAGCGCTGATCGACCTGCACGACCTGCAGCACAACACCCGCAACGGCCTCCACATCGCTTCGCTCGCCGGCACGTGGCTCGCACTCGTCGCGGGGTTCGGAGGAATGCGGGACTTCGACGACCGGCTCTCCTTCCACCCGCAGCTGCCACCCGGATGGGACGGGATGCGCTTCCGGGTGCGGTGGCGCGGACGGCTGGTGCAGGTCGGGGTGTCCCCGCACGAGGTGACCTACGAGCTCATCGACGAGGAGCGCACACCGGTGCGGGTCTGGGACGTCGACACTGCCCTGGAGCTCGAACCCGGAGTGCCGGTGACCCGTCCCGTGCACCCGGTCAAAGCGCTGACCGCCCGACCGAGGCAACCCGACGGGCGAGCTCCGCTCCCGGCCGCGGAGCTGACCGCCCGCGCGACGTCCTGACCGGTACATCGGCCGGCCTCGCTGAGAGATCGCTGCGGCAACCCCGACCGGCCGGGACTTTCGTCCCGGCCGGTCGGGACCTGCCGCACTCCGAACGGCTCGCCGGAGGACCGACACTCGGAGGGAACATCGCGCGGAACCGAGGGGTGCTACTGGTGGACGGCCGGAAGAACTCGACCCGCGCCGAAGCGCAATCCCGGTTCAGTCGGCTGCGCCGCCGCAGAGCGCTGCCGCCGTTGTCGACGGATCTTCGCCTCGCCGCACTCGATCGCCGAGTCGCGCCCGTCCTCGGACGGGACAACCCGCTCGTCTCAGCGCTGCTGAGCGAGGACACCTGCTGGCAGATCGCCCGCGAGGATTGGCAGCGGCGCAAGCCTCGGCCGTGGCGTCTCGAGGAGCGCCGGACCTGGCGCGCCGAAGGAGCAGTGCTCGAGAACAAGCGCGACCGGCTGCGCGAGCAGGCCGCCGAGCTCGGCCTCGCGCCGAGCACTCCTGAGGTCAGGCGGGGCGAGCGGTCGTTGCGCGGCTGAGCGAATCCCGCCCGCGGGCGGGGTGATCCCGACCGTCGGGCAGGGTAGGAGTCCGGCGCCGGAACTACCGACCGCGGGCAGGTGCCGTGAGCAATGCGGAGCGCAGCTTCGGCTGCGACCACACCGTGCCCAGCGTGGCACGGACGTGGACCCGCAACGCGGTCCTCGCGATGTTGCCGGCCATTGCCGAGAGCTTCGACATCATCGAGGACGTCGAAATCATCGTCAGCGAACTGGTCACGAACGCGGTCCTGGCCGGCTGCATGGCGACGCACCTCGTCCTCACCGTGAATCCCAGCTGCCTGCGCGTCGACGTGCGCGACGACGCCCAGGGCTGGCCCCGCGCCCGCGACGCCGCACCGGCCGACGACCACGGTCGCGGCCTGTCGATCGTTTCCGCCCTGGCGTCGCGGTGGGGAGTGCGGCGGCTGCGGGATGCCAAGGAGGTCTGGGCCGAGCTCGACCTGCCGATGGCGGTGGCCAAGCGGCTGACGTGATCGCGCGTCAGATCAGCCGCACGCCCAGGAGGGCGACGTCGTCGCCGCGCTGTTCGCCGATCATCTCTGCCAGCACCTCGTCGAGCAGGCGATCGAGCGTTACGCCTTGCAGCCGGCGCAGCGCCGCCAGCAACTGCTCGAACCGGCAGTCGAGATCGCTGTCGCGGGTCTCTACCAGCCCGTCGGTGTAGAACAGCAGCGTCGCTCCCGAGGGAAGCTCGGTGACGTGGTCACGACGGACGGTGTCCGGCTCGACGCCCAGCAGCACGTCCGGCGGATCGTCGAGCAGCCGTGCCGACCCGTCGGGCAGCAACACCGCAGGGGGAGGATGGCCGGCGTTGGTCCACCGCAGCGCGCGGCCCGGGAGTCCGGACTGCGGCTCGACGGTCGCCACGAGCAGCGTCGCCAGGGTGTCCTGCCGCAGATCGCGTACCGCGCGGTCGAGGCGTGCGACCGCCGCCGATGGGCGCTCGCCCCGGTCCCACGCGAAGGCGCGGAGCATGTTGCGCAGCTGACCCATCCGCGCCGCGGCGCTGATGTCATGTCCGACGACGTCGCCGATGACGAGCGTCGTCGCACCGCTGGGCAGCACCACGGCGTCGTACCAGTCCCCGCCGACCTGGTCGCCCTTGGTCGCGGTGCGGTACCGAGCCACGATGTCCAGGTCAGCGGTCTCTGGGAGCGTGGTGAGCATCGCCTCCTGGAGGGCGTGCGCGATGTCCCGGTGGTGCGACGCGATCCGGCCCAGACGGAGGTTCGCCTCGTGCAGTCGTGCGGCGGTGTTGCGCTGCTCCGAATACAGCCGGGCGTTCTCCAGCGCCAGGGCGGCGCGCGCGGCGATGTTCCCCGCCACGCGGAGTTCCTCCTCGCTGAACGGAGGACGGTCGACCCGCCGAATGAGGCTCAGCATGCCGACGACGCGTCCGTTGGCGGCGAGCGGAACGATGGCGTTCGACTCAGGCTCCAGACGGCGTAGCAGCTCGGCCGCACGGGGTGAGCCCAGCAGCGGCAGCAACGATTCCAAGAGGCCTCGGTCGACGGTCAGCGGCCGCGGGGACCGCCACGCGCGCCGGATCGGCGCGTCCTCGGCGAGGCCCTCCAACCGGCACGCGACGTATTCGGCCAGCACGCCGGACAGCTCGGGGTCGACGTGTGCGCTGGCGATGTCGCGCAGCTGACCGTCCTCATCGGCGATCGAGACGACCGACCAGTCGGCCAGCCGCGGAACGACCAGCTCCGCGAGCCGGCGCACCGCGTCGACGACGTCCAACGAGCTCGCCAGTTGCTCGCCGACGGCGGCGGTGAGCTCCAGCAGCTCGCGGCTGGCCCGCCGCCCGGTGACGTCGAGGAAGTACAGCGCGAGGCCGTCCGGGGTGGGCAGCGCCCGGACTTCGTACCAGGCGTTCAGCGGTGCCGGATAGAAGGCCTCCACGGTCGTCGGTTGTCCCTCGGCCACCGCGTCGCGGAAGGCGCGCTCGAACTCCGACGCCTGCAGGGCGGGCAACGTCGCCCAGAGATCCCGACCGAGCAGTTCCGACCGCGCTCGGCCGAGTAGGCGCTCGGCCTCGGCGTTCACATAGGCGATGCGCCAGCGTCGGTCCATGGACAGGAATGCCGTCGACATCGACTCGAGCACCCGGCCGACCCGGGCCTCGCCCTCGCGCAGCTCGGTCGCGTCGATGACGGCGCCGAGCACGCGGTTCGCTCGTCCGTCGTCGTCGGTGAGCACCCGGCCACGAGCCTGGATCCAGCGGGTGTCAGCGGACGGCAGCACGATCCGGTACTCGAACTCCAACGTGCCGGCCGTAGCGATCGCGGCGTCCAGCTCCCGTTCGATGCGGGACACGTCGTCGGGATGGAGCCGGCCGAAGAACGCGTCGATGCTTTCGTCGAACTCGTCCTGGCGGTAGCCGAAGAGTTCGATCAGCCGGTCGTCCCAGTGCAGGACTGCGTTCGTCAGGTCCCAGTCGAAGCTGCCGACACCGGCGGCGTCGATCGCCAGCTCCCAGTGCGCGAGCGTGGACTCGTAGTCACGGACGAGGGCCGCCAGCTCCAGTTCCGCGACGACCGAGGACGCCAACTGCGACAGGATCTCGACGTCACCGTCGGACCAGTTCCGCGGCGCGGGGCCGTAGACGCACAGCACGCCGACGATCTCACCGCCGTCGGCGTGCAGCGGAATTCCGAGATAGCCCCGCACGTGGCCGGACGTCACGGGCGGTAGCAGGCACACCCGCTCGTCGGAGAAGGCGTCCGAGATCGCCAACGGCTCCCCGGCGGCCGCGGTCACCTGGCACAGCGAGTCGCACAGGCGCGACCGGCTGCCGATCGTGCCGGGAGGAAGTCCGGTGCCCCCGGCGACGATCTGGACGTCGGTGAGCAGCGAGACCTGCGACGCGGGACAGTGCAGCAGCCGGGCTGCGAGTTCGGCCAGTCGGTCGAGGGCCGGCAGCCCGCCGCCAGGGGGGACCAGCCGACGGGCTGCACCGAGGCGCGTGTCTGAAGCCGGCGACCGGGCCTCCCGGTTCTCCAGGCGCGAAGCCAAGCCGCCTCCCGCGTCGTCTGCCGCAATCCCGAGGTGGAGTCCCGGTGACCTGATTCTACTGTCCGCTGCAGGTCCGAGGGTCCGCCGAAGAACGGCTAAGGGTCAGCTCAGGACGGCCGGAGCTGTCCCCGGCCTGGGCTGATGGCGCGCGGCGCCCGCGCCGGTGTGCGTTCTGCGAGCAGTATTGACCGGGCGGTGACGGATCCGCGAAGTCGGGTCGGGGGCATCGCCGCAGCGGCTGTGGTGAGGAGGTGCGCATGCCCGGTTCACTCGGTGTGCATTCGGAGGTGGGCCGGCTGCGCCAGGTAGTGCTGCACCGCCCCGGCCTGGAGCTGACGCGGCTGACGCCCGCCAACTGCCACGCCCTGCTCTTCGACGATGTCCTGTGGACCGAGCGCGCGCAGGAGGATCACGACGGGTTCGCCCGGCTGCTGCGCGACCATCAGGTGCAGGTGCACTACTTCGCCGACCTCCTCGCCGACGTCATCGCTCTTCCGGACGCTCGCGCCTTCGTCCTCGACCGCATCTGCACGCCGCAGCGGCACGGCCCGGCGCTGGCCGCGGGGTTGCGGTCGTTGGCCGAGGACGTCGAGCCGTCCCGGTTGGCCGAGCTGCTCATCGGCGGAGTCCTGAGCTCCGACGTGCACCCGCTGTCGGTATCGAGCCTGACCTGGGCGACCCTGCATCCGGACGACTTCGTGCTCCCGCCGCTGCCCAACACGCTCTACCAACGCGACACCGCGGTGTGGGTCCAGGACACCGTCGCTCTGAGCCCCATGGCCATGCCCGCCCGCCGTCGCGAGGCCGTGCACGCGCGGGCGGTGTACCGCTACCACCCGTTGTTCGCCGACGCCCGAGGACGGGTGGCATTCGGTGATGAGGACGCAGACGCGGGCGACGCGACCATCGAGGGCGGCGACGTGCACGTCCTGGCACCCGGCGTAGTCCTCATCGGAATGGGTGAGCGGACCACTCCGATGGGGGTGGAACGGCTGGCGTTGCAGTTGTTCGCCCGCGGCTCGGCCGCAACCGTGGTCGCCGTAGAACTGCCGAGGGCGCACGCGACCATGCATCTCGACACCATCCTCACCATGGTCGACACCGATACGTTCGTCAGCTATCCGTATCTTCCGCCGGACAACCTCACGGCCTGGGTGCTGCGCCCGTCTCAGGACGGATCGGCGATGGTTGTCGAGCGGCGCGGCGAGCTTCGCTCCGTCCTTGCGGAGGTTCTTGGGGTCAGCGAGGTCCGCGTCCTCTCCCCGGCCGATGGCCGGCACACCGCGCTGCGTGAGCAGTGGGACGACGGCAACAACTTCCTCGCCCTGGCTCCGGGAGTGGTCATCGGTTACGACCGCAATACCGCGACGAATGCGTTGCTCGCCGACCACGGGATCAAGGTCCTCACTATTGCCGGCGGCGAACTCGGAAGAGGACGCGGCGGCGCTCGCTGTATGACCTGTCCGATCGAGCGTGACCCACTGTGACCTGGTACGCCGTTCGGTGCCTGCTGGGGCAGGCGGGCACCGAGCTCGTCGGGAGCCAAGCCGGGTGGCTGTACGAGGAGCGCGTCACGTTGTGGGAGGCCGGCAGCGAGGACGCGGCGGTGCAACTGGCCGAGGCCGACGCCACCCGGTACGGGATCGACATGGACGTCAGCTATCTCGGGTTCGTGCACGCCTTCCAGATCGAGGGCGAACCGCGCTCGGGCTCGGAACTGATGGCGATGATGCGGGCCAGCGAACTGGCCCCGGACGAGTACATCCGGCGGTTCCTCGCCACCGGGTCGGAGATCGGTCGGCCGAGCGAGTGAGCGTGCGTCCGGCGGTCGTCGACGATGTGCCCGCGGTTCTCGGCCTGATTCGTGAACTCGCCGAGTTCCAGCATGAGCCGTCCGCCGTAGCTGCCACCGAGGAAGGAATGCGGGCATCGTTCTTCGGCGCTCATCCCGCTGTCCATTGCTCGGTAGCAGAGGAGAACGGCGCGGTCGTCGGTTCGGCCGTCTGGTACCTGAGCTACTCGACCTGGACCGGCACCCACGGGATCTATCTCGAGGATCTCGTGGTCACCGCCGCCGCGCGTGGGCAGGGCCACGGCCGTGCCCTGTTACGGGAACTCGCGCGGACGTGCGCGGAGCGCGGTTATGCGCGGCTGGAATTCGCGGTGCTCAACTGGAATGAGGCCGCGGCCGGCTTCTACCGCTCGCTGGGCGCAGCTCCGATAGCGGATTGGGCGCGGTGGCGGGTGAGTGGGGCGGAATTGGCGGCGCTGGGGGACGGGCGTTTCTGACGCTCGGCATCTCGGTTCTAGTGCGTCAAGACAACCGGCAGGGTTTCAGGACGAGGACCGTGACACGAGAAGCGATCTTGAGCTGTCCGTACGCAGCATTGTGGTCACCGATGAATTCTCCGCGGTGGTCTGTGCGCCGAATATCGATTCACAGGAGGGTGACGCCATGCGGAAACTCACCTTCGGCATGAACCTGAGCCTGGACGGCTACATCGCCGCGCCGGGCGACGACCTCGGCTGGAGCGTGCCGAGCGACGAGCTGTTCCAGTGGTGGTCCGACCGGGTGGGGGCGACGGGCCTGGCGCTGTACGGGCGCAAACTGTGGGAGACGATGAGCTCCCACTGGCCGACCGCCGACCAGCAGCCTGGCGCCACACCGGCGCAGATCGAGTTCGCCCGCCGCTGGCGGGATATGCCGAAGGTGGTGTTCTCCTCGACGACCAGTGCGGTGGAATGGAACGCCCGCCTGGTCGCCGGCGACGCTGTCAGCGAGATCACTCGGCTCAAGACTGAGGATGGCGGTCCGATGGACGTCGGCGGCGCCACCCTCGCCGCGGCGGCCATGCGGGCCGGGCTGATCGATGAGTACGTGATCGTCACCCACCCGGTCCTTCTGGGCGGCGGGACGCCGTTCTTCACGGCCCTGGACAGTTGGGTGAACCTGACCCTGGTGGAGACCCGGACCTTTCCCGACGGCGTGCTCCTGACCAGGTACGAGATCAGGCGCTGAATTCGACCTCGGATCGGCGTTTGCTCTTGGCCAGCGCGGGGCTCCCGTGGCCGTCAGGGGATCGGCTGCGACATCCGCCGACCCTGCCGATTTCTTGACTCAAGACCCGGTTCCGCATTGCGCGAATTGCCGCATTGTCTTGCACAGTGGCAGTCGTTGTCCACAGGGGGTGAGTTCCGCCCCCGGGACCTGTCGGTCGTCCCGGTAGAATCGGACGCATGTTCGGTTCAGCGGGGAACCCGCTCGACGTGGCAGCGTTGCAAGCGCTGTGCGCGGCGCTGGGCGGGTTGCCGCAGGACGTCGACGCCGCGGTGCGGATCGACCGAATCCGGGTCCTGGAGCAGGTCAAGGGTGCGGTGGCCGCGGCGCAGGCCCGCGAGACGGCGGCGTTCGCCGCCGCGCAGCGCGCCGAGCAGGCCGCCGCCGGGATCCCCGCGCAGCGGGTCGGGCGGGGTGTCGCCGGGCAGGTCGGGTTGGCCCGGCGGATCTCGGCGCACGCCGCGGCCCGGTACACCGGCTGGGCGTCGATTCTCACCCGCGAGTTGCCGGGCACCTTCGCCGCGCTGGCGGCCGGGCAGACCTCGGAGCAGCGGGCGCTGCTGGTGGTCAAGGAAACCGTGTTCCTATCCCGGGCGCACCGGGCGATGGTGGACGCGGAGGTGGCGCCGCGGCTTTCCGGGTGGGGGGATCGGGCGGTGGAGGCCGCGGTGCGCAGCCTGGCGTACCGGCTGGATCCGGCCGGGTTCGTGACCCGGGCGGGCGCGGCGGTGGCCGATCGGCGGATCAGCCTGCGCCCGGCGCCGGAGGTGATGTGCCGGTTGACCGCGCTGCTGCCCGCCGCGCAGGGGGTGGCCGCGTACGCGGCGCTGTGCCGCGAGGCCGATTCCCGTGTCGGCGCCGGCGACGGGCGCGGCCGCGGGCAGGTGATGGCCGACACCCTGGTCGAACGGGTCACCGGGCAAGCCAGCGCCGCCGACGTGCCGGTCGAGATCAGCCTCACCATCACCGACACCGCCCTGTTCGGTGGCAGCGGCGGCACCACCGACACCGACACCGACACGGACACCGGCGGCGGCGTGGAGGAGCCCGCCTATCTGGACGGGTACGGACCGATCCCCGCCGAGCTGGCCCGCCGCCTCATCGTCGAAGCCGGCGAGACGGTGCCGCGGTGGCTGCGCCGGCTCTACGTGCATCCCGGCAGCGGGGCGTTGATCGGCATGGAGTCGCGGCGGCGCTGCTTCACCCCCGCCCAGCGGCGCTTCGTCCGGCTGCGCGACCGCACCTGCCGCACCCCGTGGTGCGACGCGCCGATCCGCCACATCGACCACGTCACCCCCTACCAGGACGGCGGGGCCACGCACATCGACAACGCCCAGGGCTACTGCGCCGCCTGCAACCACGCCAAACAAGCTCCCGGCTGGACCACCACCGTCACCAGCACCAGCCCCGCCGGCCATCGCGTCCTGATCACCACCCCCACCGGCCGCCACTACCCCAGCACCGCCCCACCACCACCCA